>NZ_JASJHF010000159.1:0-52246 GCF_033791185.1 Moritella sp.
AAACCCTTTAAATAGCTTTTCCTTAAGTTTGTCTTTTTTCTCATCTGAACCAAGATATTTATCAATTAGTTTATCTTTTTCAAGCTCGAGAACTTGCTCAGTGATATCACCAAAATCAAACTTAATACTCGGCGCTGCAAAGCTGCCTTTTACATCAATAGGCAGACGTAAATCACGTACTGCTTTCATTGTTGAACTCGATTGACCACCAATATTCTCAGCTACCGATGCATTGAAAGTAAAATCAAGATTCTCACGCATTAAGTCTGCATAACCTTTACCATCGACCTTGATTGCAGGTGAAGCCAAATCAATCTTAGTTGATGTTAACTTACCGCCGCCCAGTTTAAAGTTTGCTACCATGGCGCTAAAGTCTGTCTGCTCGGCTTCATCAGCTGACTCCTTAGCTGGTTTTTTACTAAACATGGCAATGGCTTTACGCACTTCTTGCGCCACGTTAACCCCTAATACCGCGCCGTCAGTGAAGCTGGTATTAATTGTACCTTTGGTTGCAGATTTAAGTTTAGTCATGGTCAGGCCTTTACCGCTTACACGCACGTCAACATCAACTAACCCAGTTAACATTTTCTTACCCGCGGCGATTGTGACTAATTGTTCTGACTGTACTTTTTCTAGCGTGCTGTTCAAATTGAACGTCGCTGGTTTTTTGTTGCTGTCTAATAACGCTTTAACCATTAACTTACCTTCATATAGATCTGAAGATAGTTTCGTGAGTTGGAATACACCGTCTTTTAACTCACTTTGCAGTTTAATATTATCCAAGACATATGCGCCTTGTTTAATTTTAGTAATGGTTAATGTGCCTTTTTGATTCACACTTGATAATGCACTCAGGTCAGGTTCAACTTCAGGTGCAGGTTTCGCTGCGCCCTTTTTAGTACTAGCAGTGCCTTTCGCAGCAGTATTATCATTCGCAGCTGCAGTCTTAGGTAACCAATCATCAACAACCAGGGTATTCATTGCTAGGTTATATTCTAAACTCGGTTTTTCAAATATATCAGCTGACAAATCACCCGTGATATTAAGTTCATCAACGTCTAATTTAAGTCCTGCTAATGTCATGGTTTTATGCGTATTATCGTATGTCATATCACCTTGTAGTGAGATATTCATTTCAGGACGTGGTAATGACTCGCCTGTTAATGCGAGTTTATTATCAAGCTGGGCTAACTTTATTTCATTAAGCTGTTCATCAACCGTCAGCGTCAAGCTGGTATTTAATTTAGCCGTTAACTCGTTAGAACGATAATTCGCGGATAACACAATGTCCACAGGTTTAGAAAAAGCAAACTCCCCCACCTTTAAACTACTGTCAGACAATTTATGATAAGTACCATCTTGACGGTTATTTAACGATAATTGTGCGTTAGTGATATTTACACCTTTAACAATAAACTGATAATCACTTTTGGCTGTGTCCGCTTTAGGTGTGACTTCAATCGCTTGAATATCTCCGTTTGATGATGGTTTTTCCGAGGGGGCTAATGTGGCTAACAATTCGTCCATATTATTACGGCCGTCAGCCAGTGTTTCTATATTGACTGTAAAACCGTCGACTTCCACATTGGTTACTACGATTGTCTTAGTAAATAGTGACATTAGTTCAACAGAAGCACGTACACTACTTACTTCTATTTGTTTTGAGTCTGCATATTCAGGCTTATTAAATAACGTTACTTCCCCTAATTCAAAACCAATCTGTGGATAGAAAGTTAAATTCAAATCACCTTCAATTGCAACATCTTGCTTAGTGAACTGTTTGGCTTGTGTAACCAAGTTATCTTTAATTAATTCTTCATTAACTAAAAACTTAATCGCAACGACACCCACGATAATAAGAATAGCAATGAGCCCACCAATACTAAGAAGTATTTTTTTCATCCTGAAACCACCTTAATAGAAATATATCTTAATCAGCTAAAACAACGTATTACATGTGATGTTTATGCTATCTGCCTTAAGAATATCATGTAATTAGTATAAGCGCAGAAAGATAAACAAAAAGCACACCGACTTAGCATTAATTGTAACGACTAAATAATAAAATTCAGCCGAAAACCAACAATCCGCTTAAAAAGTCAACATAATGTGAATGCTATCATCTAGTTATTATTCACTAATACAGCCACAATGCGCATCTGCAATCACTATTACTGCATATCTATTGATTATCGATATATAAATCTAGAAAAAACACAGTAATCAACACAATAATTCATTTTTAAAGTCTATTTATGTGAGCCATGACACTTAAAATGCTATGAATTATTTTATTTTTATGACACTCGGCACATGGTGTTAATAATATGTTTCTCACATGTATATTCGCAGTTACTATCCCCAGCAATCACGGTCATAACAGAGTTTTAAATCGCGCTGAAATAAGATATCAGGATTTAATTCATCGGATTAATGATGATTCGATAGCTTATGACCTTAGCTAAGATTGAATATGGAATATTTAGTGATGAATACCAGCCTCACTTGATGCTGTTTCTCACGCTATAAAAAAGGGAACAATTTAATGAAAGATAATAACGTTTGCGCAGAATCACCACAAAATGCCAATCAAACCAGCTCAGGTAATAAATCACTACTGCGATTTTTATTGCCCTCGTTAATCGGCTTATTCTTATTCATGACACCGATGAGTTATGAAGGTCAGATGACGATACCAGTGGCTATTCTAGCCAAGTCTTTACTTGCGTTGTTGGATGGTTACTTGCTCAACATCATCACAGTAATCATTACATTCATGGCGCTGGCATCAACATTAGCCGTTCTGCTTAAACCGGCATTTATAACGGAGCGGGCGTTCCTTAAAGAATTGTTTATTCCAACACCACTTTGGCTAATAGTCAGAATTGTTAGTTGCGCTTTTACTATAGCGACCATTTTTCAAGTTGGCCCAGAATATATTTGGAATGCAAATACCGGTGGCCTAGTGCTAAACGATTTACTACCAACGCTATTCGCGGTATTTATCTTTGCCGGTTTGTTACTGCCCCTACTGCTTAATTTTGGTTTGCTGGAATTATGTGGCGCGTTATGTACCAAAATCATGCGTCCAATATTCAATCTGCCAGGGCGCTCAGCAGTTGACTGTATTGCTTCTTGGTTAGGTGACGGTAGCGTGGGTATCTTATTAACTGATAAACAGTACCAAGAGAAGTTTTATACTCAACGTGAAGCGGCTGTTATTGGTACCACGTTCTCGGCGGTATCGATTACTTTCAGCCTCGTTGTTATTGCACAAGTTAATTTAGAGCAATACTTCTTACCTTACTACCTCGCCATTACCTTATCAGGCATCGTTGCGGCAATCATCGTGCCGAAGCTACCACCGCTATGTTGGAAAAAAGATATCTACATTGACGGCACACCAAAAAAACACGATTTAGAGTCAATTCCTACTGGACACACGGTTTTTTCATGGGGCATTGACCAAGCCGTTGATCGTGCATCAAAAGTAACATCATACCGCACAGTATTTATCGAAGGTCTGAAAAATGCAACGCATATGGTATTTGGTATCTTACCTGTGGTAATGGCTATCGGTACTGTTGGTTTGCTTATCGCTGAGTACACATCTGTGTTTGCCGTGCTTGGTAAACCGTTTATGTATTACCTTGATTTCATGAATGTACCAGAAGCTGCACTAGCATCTGAATCGTTAGTGGTTGGTTTTGCTGATATGTTTGTACCAAGTATTCTTGCGACATCAATGGAAAGCGATATGACTCGATTCATTATTGCGGGTGTATCAGTATCGCAACTTATCTATATGTCTGAAGTTGGTGCATTACTGTTAGGCAGTAAAATACCGGTAAACATCGTCGATTTGTTTATTATTTTCGTACTACGTACCATCATAACATTGCCGATTATTACCGGTGTTGCTCATCTGATATTTTAATCAATATTAAAATATAGAAAACACTAATAATCTAAACGAAAAAAATCCCCATCACTACAAGCGTGCTGGGGATTTTTGTCTTTATACTAGCGGTATCATTAACGGTATTCAGTCAATCAGTGTCTAGTCGTGTTAATACTAGTTGCTTTGATTACTATTGTCGTCTTGGTTAATACGACTTGAATCAGCACCATGTTGATTTTTATACTTAGCATCTTTACGTTGATTGTAAGGACGCGCAGCAGGTGCAGTCAGTGTTTCAAAGTTTAGCGCTGCAATCGTCATTTTCGGACGTAATGCTAACGGTAATTTACCACTGTTATAAAACTCAAGTACGATACGACCAGACCAGCCAGGATCAATACGATGCGCAGTTACATGCACCATAAGACCAAGACGCGCTAATGACGAACGTCCATCTAACCAACCCACAATATCTGCTGGTAACGTTACTTTTTCAAACGTAACAGACAACGCGAACTCACCTGGGTGTAAAATGAAAGCTTCACCGTCAGGTACCACGATTTCATCGCTCATTACTTTATCAAGTTGGGTAGCGACTTCTTCTTTCGGGCCACTCAAATCGATGTAAGGCGCATTATGTGCTTGGAATACTCGGAATTCATGACCTAAAGTAACATCAACGCTTACGCCGCTAATTTTACTTTGATCAGGTTTTGGTTCGATAGAAATTCGACCATCATCTAAGTATTTTTCAATATCAGTGTCGCACAGGCGCATGTTTTCTCTCTTTAATAGGTGCTGTGTTAGCTGTTATTAGTTCTCACTAATAGCTGACAAATTTTTGCTTTTAATGTATCAATCGCAAAACGGTTTTTACCACCGCGCGGAACAATAAGATCTGCATATTGTTTTGATGGTTCAATGAACTGTAAGAACATAGGACGAACAGTATCATTATATTGTTCAATTACCGATTCCATTGTTCTGCCACGTTCAGCAACATCACGTTGTAAACGACGAACGAAACAAATATCTAACGGTGTATCCATAAATACACTTGCGTGAATAATGTTACGGATAGCTGGATCTGTCAGTAATAAGATACCTTCTAAAATGATCACTTTCTTTGGTGTCAATTTAGTCGTTTCAGCCATACGCGTATGTTCTGTATAGCTGTACGTTGGAATTTCCACTGCATTGCCATCACTCAAACCCTGTAAATGACTGCACAATAATTTATGGTCCATCGCTTGTGGATGGTCATAATTTGTTTTAACTCGGTCTTCCATCTCGAGGTGACTTTGATCACGGTAATAACAATCTTCGGTAATTACAGCAATTTGTGATTCGCCGAACTCAGCAACAAGCTCATTGTAGATTGTTGAAGAAAGTAAGCTTTTTCCAGATGCAGAAGCACCTGCGATTGCGATGATCACACAAGAGTTAGATGTATTATTCATTAATTAAATGATCCGTTAGGGCTTAAGACCCCGTTATTATAGAAATTTATAGTCCGTCATTCTAGAGTAAACATAAAAATACCTATAATAAGTTAGAAAATACCTATAATAAGTTAGAAAACACCTATTAATTTACAACAATAACGATATTAGGTTAGCTTAATTGGGATTTCTGTCGATATTGTGTGCGTTTGAAAGAACATTTTACTGACAATATCACTTGCTAATTGCGCATAAACGGCTGAAAAGGCAGAGTCAGGTTGCGCAACAACCGTTGGTTTACCCGCGTCAATATCCGCACGTAGGTCAATGTGTAGCGGTAACTGCGCGACACATTCTGTATCAAAACGCGCTGCCATTTTAATCACACCACCCGTGCCGAAAATTGCCTCTTCGTGTCCACAGTTATTACAGATATGGGTACTCATATTTTCGACCACACCCAATACAGGCACTTTCACTTGCCTAAACATGCTGATGCCTTTCGCTGCGTCAGCCAATGCCACATCTTGTGGGGTTGATACGATTAGCGCACCGGTTACTGGAATATTTTGGCTTAATGTTAATTGAATATCGCCCGTGCCCGGTGGCATATCAATAAACAGGTAATCAAGTTCGCCCCAATGGGTTTCGCCCAACAGCTGCATTAATGCTTTACTCGCCATGGGACCACGCCAAATCATCGCTTGATCATTTAGCGCAATAAAACCAATACTATTAACGGCTAAACCATGGGCATTGATCGCCTTCATGGTATTACCATCGTATGCTTCTGGACGAGACTCGCTCACACCGAGCATAAGCGGAATTGATGGCCCGTAAATATCCGCATCCATGATGCCGACCTTGGCGCCGAGTTTAGCCAAGGCTAATGCGGTATTAACAGTGGTCGTTGACTTGCCTACCCCACCTTTACCCGATGCAACAGCAATAACATTCTTAACACCATTGATAGCAGGAGCCTCATTACAACGCGCAAGTGTCGCGACATCTAATTTTATCAACCAATTGACGCTTTCAACGCCTTTTATTAATGCGACTTTTGGCTCTAACTTAGTTTTTACTTCGTCTTCAAAATCTAATGATGGAAACGGTAAACGTATCTGGATCTCAACACAGCCATTCTGGTGGCTAATTGTCTCTAATACATTAGTGTCGGCGATATTTTTTAACCAATTTTTAGGTTGAAACATACCAACAAGCTGAGTGATCTTTGCAATATCCATAACCGCCTCTTAATTTAAGGTTGTAAGTGTTTAGCTTTTAAGCATTTCTACTTTATTAATCTACAATATCAATCATAAAGCAAAGGATCACAAATAAATACGCTAAAAATAGCAGGGTTTTTAGCCTAACATCTATGCTTTATAAGCCGTATCAGGTAACATCGGATAACTTTATTTTTAACCACAAGATGAATCAGATTTTTATGACATCAGAACGCAAAATCTTAGTAACAAGCGCATTACCCTATGCCAATGGCCCTATTCACTTAGGCCATATGCTTGAGTATATCCAGACTGACATCTGGGTTCGTTTCCAAAAGCAACGTGGCAACACATGTACATATGTATGTGCAGATGACGCCCACGGCACGCCAATCATGCTTAAAGCGCAAGAGCGCGGCATTACGCCGGAAGCAATGATCGCGCAAACTAAAATTGAGCATATGGCAGATTTTGCTGATTTCAATGTTGGTTTTGATAACTATCATTCAACGCACAGTGATGAAAACCGTGAACTTGCAAGCATGATCTACACGCGTTTACGCGACAATGGTCATATCAAAACACGTGTAATCTCACAGCTATTTGATCCTGAAAAACAAATGTTCTTACCTGATCGTTTTGTTAAAGGCATCTGCCCAGAATGTAAGAGCGAAGATCAAAACGGCGATAACTGCGACAACTGTGGTGCAACTTATTCTCCAACCGATCTAATCGAACCTCGTTCTGTTGTATCTGGTGCTGAACCAATTCTTAAAGATTCTGAGCATTATTTCTTCGACCTGCCTGCATTTGGCGAGATGTTACAAGAATGGACACGTTCTGGTACATTACAAGAAGAAATCGCTAACAAACTTGCAGAATGGTTTGAAGTGGGCCTACAGCAGTGGGACATCAGCCGTGATGCACCTTATTTTGGTTTCGAGATCCCGGATGCACCAGGTAAATTCTTCTACGTTTGGTTAGATGCGCCAATTGGTTATATGGGCAGCTTTAAAAATCTTTGTGATCGTAGCGACGACCTAGATTTTGATGAATACTTCAAAAAAGACTCAACGACTGAACTTTATCATTTCATTGGTAAAGACATCGTTAACTTCCACAGCCTATTCTGGCCTGCAATGCTTGAAGGTACGGGGTTCCGTAAACCGACTGGCGTATTTGCACACGGTTTTGTTACTGTTAACGGTAAGAAAATGTCTAAATCACGCGGTACATTTATCATGGCGCGTACTTATTTAGACAATCTAAACCCAGAATACCTACGTTATTACTACGCAGCTAAACTAAGCAACAAGATTGTTGATTTAGATTTAAATCTTGAAGATTTTGCTCAGCGCGTAAACTCTGACGTTGTGGGTAAAGTAGTTAACCTGGCAAGCCGTACTGCAGGTTTCATCTACAAACGTTTTGATGCAAAACTAGCAAGCGAAATTTCAGAACCTGAATTACTTGCTGAGTTTGTTGCTGCTGGCGATACCATTGCGCAATATTACGAAACACGTGATTTCAGCAAAGCAATTAAAGAAATTATGGCATTAGCTGATAAAGCAAATGCTTACATTGCTGATAAAGCACCGTGGCAATTAATCAAACAAGAAGGCTGTGAAGCAGAAGCGCACCTTGTTTGTACTATGGGCATCAACTTATTCCGTATCTTATCGGTTTACTTGAAACCTGTATTACCAGAAATGGTTGCTGAAGTTGAAAAATTCTTAAACGATGAATTCAACTGGGAAAGCTACAAAACAGTATTAACAGACCACGAGATCAACAAGTTCAAACCGTTAATGCAACGTGTTGAAATGGACAAAGTTGAAGCGATGGTTGAAGCATCGAAGCAAAACTTAGTGGTTGCTGAAGAAGAGAAAGAAGTAGTTGAAGAAACGCCTGCTGACCTTGCTTCTGACAAGCACCTTAAAGAAGAGCCAATTGGTGAAATGATCGCATTTGATGATTTCGCAAAAGTTGACTTACGTATTGCTAAAATTGTGAAAGCTGAGCATGTTGAAGGCGCTAAGAAATTACTTAAGCTAACCTTAGATGTGGGCGGTGAAACGCGTCAAGTATTTGCTGGTATCAAATCAGCTTACGAACCAGAGCAACTTCAAGGTCGCTTAACGGTTATGGTAGCTAACTTAGCACCCCGTAAGATGAAGTTTGGTATGTCAGAAGGCATGGTACTTGCTGCAGGCCCTGGCGGCAGCGACATCTTCGTACTAAACCCGGATGAAGGTTCTGAACCTGGCATGCGTGTAATGTAATTAAGCTCAGTTATCGAATGGCGATTTAAGCTATTTTACAACTGACTTTTAAAGGGACTCACACTGGGTCCCTTTAGTATTTATGATGTATCACTACATTTATAACGATAAGAGATTGAAATGACAGCTCAAATTATCCTTGCTAAAGGCAAAGAAAAAGCACTTAAACGTAAACACCCGTGGATCTTCTCTGGCGCAGTACAGAAAGTAAAAGGCGAAGTAGAAGTTGGCGGCACTGTTGATATCATGAGTGCTGGCGGCGAATGGCTAGCAACGGGTAGTTACTCTCCAGAGTCTCAAATCCGTGTACGAGTATGGCATTACGATCGTGGCGTAGCAATCGACCAAGCATTCTTTGAAAAACGCATCAAACAAGCACAATCACTACGTGATGAATTAATCGCAGAAAAAGGCCTAACTGGCTACCGCTTAATCGCGGCGGAATCTGATAGCCTGCCGGGTATCACGATTGACCGTTACAACGACTTCTTAGTATGTCAGCTATTATCAGCGGGTGCCGATTTCCACCGTGACACATTAGTTGCAGCATTAAGCGTACTTTACCCTGAATGCAGCATCTACGAACGTTCAGATGTAGCAGTACGTAAAAAAGAAGGCCTAGAATTAGTACAAGGCGTTCTTAAAGGTGAAGAGCCACCAGAAGCAGTTATCATCGAAGAAAACGGTGTTAAAATTGAAGTTGATATTAAAGGTGGTCACAAAACTGGTTTTTATCTTGATCAACGTGACAACCGTAAAGCTGCAGCAAAATATGCTAAAGGCAAAGACGTACTGAACTGCTTCAGCTACACTGGCGGTTTCGGTGTTTACGCACTACAAGCTGGCGCTAAATCAATCACTAACGTTGATTTATCACAGCCTGCGCTAGATATTGCAAAACGTAATGCTGAGCACAACGAACTTGACCTATCAAACGCTTCTTTCGAACGTGCTGACGTATTCAAAATTTTACGCCAATACCGTGAAGAAGGTCGTACCTTTGATACTATCATTCTTGATCCGCCTAAATTTGCCGAAAGCAAAGCACAAATGAAAGGTGCTTGCCGTGGTTACAAAGATATTAATTTCGTAGCAATGCAAGTACTTAAGCCTGGTGGCACACTGTTAACATTCTCATGTTCAGGCTTAATGGAAGACGGTTTATTCCAAAAAATCGTTGCTGATGCAGCACTAGATGCAGGTCGTGACGCTTACATCGTAGAGCGTTTATCACAAGCAGGGGATCACCCAACGGCTAGCTTCTACCCAGAAGGTTATTATCTAAACGGTTTAGTACTAAAAGTTCTATAATTGAGAGCTTTATCCTTGTAATAAGTCGGTTTTAGTTGCAAAGTGGCACTCAGATAGAATTTTATTCTCTATTCAGTGCCACTTTTTAATAAGGCCAATTTTATGAAAGAAAACCTCCTTAAAGCACTTTCACGCTTACCAGTATCACTTCACAGTCATGTGCTACCTATAATCTCTAAACCTGATTTTAAAGGTGTTATTAGCGCTGAAGATGTGGATCTATTACAGCTACATTCTGCATTAGAAACTCCTGAATTATTACTCAGTTTATTACCCCTTGCAGCAGCCTACTCTGTCGCACCAATATCTGATTTTAATGTCGGCGCAATTGCCCGAGCTGAATCGGGCAACCTGTATTTTGGTGCCAATTATGAATTTACTAATCAAGCGTTATTTAATAGTGTTCATGCTGAACAAGCCGCTATTAACAATGTATTTAGTCATCATGAAACCGCAATATTAGATATCACGATTACCGCAAGTCCTTGTGGCCATTGCCGCCAGTTTATGAATGAATTGAGCTGCGCGAATGAGTTAATTGTTAATCTTGCAACTAGTGGCAGTAAACCATTATCGGTATTGCTACCTGATTCATTTGGTCCAATTGACTTAGGTGTTACCGCTCCCCTACTTGCAGCTGATGCCGTACAGTTAACATTGTCTAATACAGATAAACAATCAGCACTTGCTAAAGCAGCATTGCAAGCGGCGAATACAAGCTACGCGCCTTATAGCCATTGCCATGCAGGTATTGCGATAAAAACAACAACAGGCACCGTAATTACTGGTCGCTATATTGAAAACGCCGCCTTTAATCCGTCACTATCGCCACTGCAATCTGTGTTAATTAATTTAAACTTAGCGGGATTTGGATTGGCTGATATTGCAGCGATGACATTAGTTGAAAAAGCAGAAACCAAGATGAGCCATGCACAAGCAACACAAGTGCTGGTATCAGAAATGGGCATTGAACATTATCAACATGTATATGCACATTAGATGAGCATTTAAAGCATCCGTTAATTCATGTATAAACATAATTAATAGATGCTTTCTTTGGTTTAACTTTTATTTCAATAAATTGAATGGCAATAAAGCGTATTTCGATCAGTTTATTAAAACAATTTGTGTTTATGCTCAACGACACATTCTATGTTGTGTAGATGCTCAATATTTCTAAAGTTTGTCACCTTATTGCGCCCAGACTGTTTGGAGTCATACAAAGCACGATCCGCTTGTTGAACGAGAGTTGATAAGAGACTTGAACTCTGTAGTTCGGTAAAACCACTGCTTATCGTAATATTGCCGACTTGTGGAAATATATGCTCAGCAATCATCTCCCTTAAACGCTCTAATATATGTACAGCTGTATCTTCTTCCGCACACTTAAACAGTACTGCAAATTCTTCACCGCCATAACGAAAAATATAATCTTGGCTACGAAAATTAACTTTAATTAAGCGAGCAATTAAAATTAATACCTCATCGCCAATAACATGTCCAAATTGATCATTCACCTGCTTAAAGTTATCAATATCCAACATGGCAAGATACCAAGAACAATGTTCATCAATTTGGCCGCGGCGCTCATTATAATCATGCCCCGTGATCACCTTCATCAGTTTGTTATCAAAGGTTTGACGGTTAAGTAACTCGGTAAGTGGGTCAAGTCGGCTTTTAAGTAACACGTGTTGTTGATTAGCATAAATGTGCAATACGTTAACGGCCGTAGCAAATTGCTTTATATCTAAAGTATCACGACTTGCATGCACAGCAACAACAAAACCAATGACAGCGTCACAATGACAGATGGGGATATAGCTGATCCTTATTTGCGATCGCAAACAGGTATGGACCTTATTATCTTGTAGTTTTTGGTAGAGGTGAGTGATTGTTTCGGGAGTAAAGTCTAACAGGGTTAAGTTATCAGAGATCAGTGTGACTTGTTGTTCAGCAATCTCTTTTTTGCTGACAAATACAGCCACTTTATTCGTGCCTAAGATAGCTGTCATTGACGCCATTAGCCTAAACTCAAGCTGCACTTCATCTTCCGCTTCGGTTAATGAAATAAGCCATTCATGGGCACAATTATTAAACGTTTTTAACATTTACGAATACCATTCGACTCCATCAATACAGTGAGTCTAGTAAACAAAACAAACAATCGAGTATATAAAATGCCTATAAATGCGCTTTAATTAGAACTTACCTATTCAAATCAGACGTTAAAGCGTATTTAGCTCACGTAATATTTCAGTTAAACTTTCATCTGCAGTATAACATTCCAATAGCAGTGTACCGGCTTTCGCATGCAAAAAAGGAGTGGTATCGCTACCACTCCTTTTAGAATAAATACAATAAGTTGTATTTGAGGTTATTTATCTAAACTGTTCAAATATGAAATTGTTGCAGCTAGATCTTCCAATGTTTTATGCGCGCCTGAGTTAACCAAGTATTTACCTTTGACAAGAAAAGCAGGTACTGATGCAATATTCGAGTTAGTCACAACCGTTTCCGCTGCAATCATAT
Organism: Moritella sp.; assembly: GCF_033791185.1. Taxonomy (GTDB): domain Bacteria; phylum Pseudomonadota; class Gammaproteobacteria; order Enterobacterales; family Moritellaceae; genus Moritella. The sequence goes on from NZ_JASJHF010000159.1 coordinate 12,692, forward strand.
TCTGATATACCGACTCATGTTCAGCTTCGCTTAAATCAATTGGGCTCTTCATATTGTATTTTGCAAAGATTGCAATCATCTGTGCTTTTTTCTGTGCTGGAGTCATCGCTTCAGCCGGTTCTTCTTTCTCTTCACCAGCGCCATGATCATGGTTATCGGCACCAGCACCATTTTGGGTATAATCGAATAAATCAGCCATCATCTCGGCGCTCGGTTTGCCGTCATTTTGAATGGCTGCCGCATAATAAACGTAAGCTGAACGTTGAGCACTTTCATTAAAGGTAACATGGGTTTTAGCAATATCTACTTTAGACATATCTTCAATTGCAGGGATCATAGATTCCATATTCTTACAGTTTCCGCAGGCAAGCGAGAAAATTTCGACAACATCCGGTAAGTCAGCCATTGGCATCGGGATAATTGTATATTGATTGCCTTCTTTTGGATTGTTGTCGTCACTGCAACCAGCAAGAGCAAAAAAAGAAACAAACAAGAATAACAGCGGCTTAAAGATAGTTTTCATAAATAGAGGACCATAGGTTGAAGATGGAAGGTTAAAACTTGAGGAGCGTATAGTGATTAATTATAACTGTCGAACAATATTACTTAGCTTTACTTTCATGGTGATTTAGTTCAATTAAGCAGCATTATTCGATAATCAATTCAGCAAACACATAAAACAACACACCTAAATAAGCATATATAAAGAACAATAAAACTAGCTATCAAACCACAAGTGGTCATTAAAGAACCAATTCCTTACAATCATAGAATAAACTATAAAAAATTTATCAATAAAGGTGATCTAGATACAGCTTATTATATAAACAAATATACAATAAATAGCCTTATAGCTATCATCCCGCGCTCTTGTATCACTCCATAAACATACCATCGAATAATGTTCTTAAGGATTAAGTAACGTGAATTTTTTATCTAGTTTTAAAGGACGTATCATTACAGTTGTAATGCTACTTGTTATTTCATCGCTGGTAATTGCTAGTTTTATTTCTTATCGACAATTATCTACCTCTATTGTAGGTAACATTGATAAATATTCACACTTACAAGTTGATAGTACCGCAAATAAAGTAAATAGCTGGTTTCAAAGTATTAAAAAAGGCCTTATAACTACCGCACCAGATTTTGCAATGCCACGTGATGATGCACAGTTATTGCTTATGGTGAAACAATTATCTCTCGCTACCGACGCCAATGACATCTTGGCCGCTTATGAAGACGGTACAGCCATTACCGCGATAGACGGTAAGTTAAGTTTAGAAAGTTATGATCCACGAGTTCGCGATTGGTATAAAGACGCTAAACAAAAAGGCTCGACAATTATAACAGGGATCTACAGTGATGCGACAACCGGTGGGTTGATGATCAGTATCGCAGAACCTTTTTATTATAATAACCAATTTACTGGAGTGCTATTAGCTGATATTCGCTTAGAGACTGTCAGTAACTTTATTCAAAATTCAACGTTTAAACATACCACGCTTAATTTATATGACATGACAGGCATGACGATCGCGTCAACAGATAAGCGCCAAGTTGTAGGCAAACCATTGGATTCTGCTAATGCCGTATTTACACCACTTAAAAACACGCTTACAAATAACCAACAAGGCACGTTTGAATTTAGTCAAGGCAAGGTAACAACGCTTGCTTATTTCGCGACATTGAACCTAGATGATAATACTTCTTGGAAAGTAGCGATCACAGTAGACAAGTCATCACACTTTATCGAAATAGCCGAAAGTTTAGATAGCGCATTTATCACTGGACTTATCCTTGTCATCTTAGCCTGCATTATCATTTTCGTGGCGTTAAACCATTTATATCAACCTATCCTATCGTTAAAAGATACCATCGTAGATTTAGCTGAAGGTAACGCCGATTTAACTCGTCGAATTAAAGTACATAGTAACGATGATTTGGGTCAAATAGCTGAAGCAGTAAACAAATTTACCGCTAATTTACAAAGTATGATGCTAGAAATATCTCAGTCAACAGAGCACATATCCGATGGCATTAACGCACTGCGTTCACAAACAGAACATAATAATAATGTCCTGCTAGATCATGCGAGTGAAACCGAGCAAATTGTTGTTGCGATCACCGAGATGAGCTCGACAGCTGATAGTGTTGCTCAAAGTGCAGCCCAGTCTGCTACCTTTACACAAAAATCAACAGATGAAGCCAAGCGATCAAAAAAAGTGGTTCAAGGCGCAGTCTATGGTGTGGCCGAGCTAGTTACTGAGGTTGACGCGATGGCAGTAAGTATCCAGACCATGAATGAGGACACCAATAAGATAAGTTCTGTACTCAGTGTCATAGGTGAAATTGCTGACCAAACTAACTTGCTTGCATTAAACGCCGCGATTGAAGCTGCCCGCGCAGGTGAACAAGGCCGTGGCTTTGCTGTTGTTGCTGATGAGGTAAGAACATTAGCGGCGAGAACACAGCAAAGTACATCTGAGATTAATGACATGTTAACGCGATTGCGTAATGGTGCTGATTCGGTTGTCAAAGCAATGCATACGACAAAATCAAGCTGTGAACAAACAGCCGAAACAACAGAAAGTGTCAATCACAGTCTAGACTCAATGACTGAATCGGTATTACAAATTAATGATTTGGGTATTCAGATTGCTACCGCTGCTGAAGAACAAAGTTCTGTAACGGAAGAAATTAACCGTAATATGACAGCAATCCAAACAATGGTTTATCAGTTAACAAGTAACAGTGATAAAACCCTCACTAGCTCGCATGATTTGGCCAATAACAATGCGCATTTAATGACGATAGTAAGTAAGTTCAAACTGAAGTAACCCGCCCTTTATGACATGTGTTGGCCTTCTTATCATGAGGGTCAACATTGCCTTTCTTGTTTAGCCTTCGTTAACATAACAGCTCTAAATCGTATAGCCGTCCCTCCTCTCCTATATCAGAATTTATTACTTAATGGTTATACTCGTTATATTTACGCGATCAAGATCACTTATTGATAACTTTAAATGCGATATTACAATTTCCAGCCGATAAGCTAATAACAACATAATTGCGATAGTGTTATCGCGGTATAACGCGAGTTCATACTCTCAATTTTAATTATTAATAAGGATGTACCCACGTGAATTTCTTATCAAGTTTTAAAGGCCGGATAATTACAGTAATTATGTTACTGCTCATCACGACACTAGCAATATCAAACTTTCTTTCTTATCGCCAATTGTCTACATCGATGAAAAGTGACATAGACAAGTACTCAACGTTGAAGGTCAGTAGTACATCCGAAAAAGTAAACGCATGGTTTCAAACAATCAAAGATGGTGTGGTTGGCACCGCACCCGATTTTGCTGCAGCGCGTAATGATGAGCAAATTAATTTGATGGTTCAACAAATTAACGCCGCAACGAAAGCAACAGATATCTTAGTTGGTTTTGAAGATGGTCGTTCATATAGTGCCATGACAGGTACACGCTACGTTGAAGATTACGATCCACGTTCACGTGGTTGGTATGAAGAAGCCAAGCTTAAACGCAGCACCATTATTACCCCAATGTACAAAGATGCATTAACTAAAAACTTATTGGTTAGTATCGCCGAACCTTTCTATAAGAACGGACAACTAGCTGGTGTACTACTTGCTGATATTGAATTAAATATCCTCGAAGACATTGTTAGGTCATCTGCGTTTGATCATGCCACGACCAGTTTATTTGATGAATTAGGTACCGCAATTGCGTCTACGGCTACAATTGAAAATCCAGGTAAATCTAAGCTTGCAGATAATAACGTATTGGTAGACCTGCAACAGCAAATGCTGGCTGATAAAAAAGGTAAATTAGCCCATATCGTTAACGGTAAAGAAAAGGTGAGTTACTTTGAATCAGTGGATCTCGACAAGCAGTTAAGCTGGCATATCTTAGTCACACTTGATAAAGAAGCACACCACGCTATTATTGCTGACAACTTAGAAGATTCGTTAATAACAGCTGCGATTATGACGTTGATCGTCGCGTTGTTAATCTATGTTTGCCTTAATAGACTTTACCAGCCAATTATTGCTTTAAAATCAACAGTCCAAGACCTAGCACAAGGTAATGGTGATTTAACACAGCGCTTAGAAGTAACCAGTAAAGATGACTTGGGCCAGATAGCCGAAGCCGTGAATACTTTCATTATCAACCTGCAAACCATCATGTTAGATATATCACAATCAACAGTCCATATCTCGACAGGCATTGAGCAACTGCGCTCACAAACAGAGCACAATAATACCGTATTAATCGATCATGCAAGTGAAACGGATCAGGTCGTTGTTGCTGTAACAGAAATGAGTTCGACTGCAGACAGCGTTGCTCAAAGCGCAGCGCAAAGTGCAACCTTTACGCAAAAATCGACGGATGAAGCGCATCAGTCTAAAAATGTCGTTGAAGGTGCTGTCAGTGGTGTTGCAGATTTAGTGAAGGAAGTAGAAGCAATGGCGTTAAACATTCAAACCATGAATGAAGATACCCATAAAATCAGTTCAGTACTGAGTGTGATCGGTGAGATCGCAGATCAAACTAATCTACTGGCACTAAACGCTGCAATTGAAGCGGCGCGTGCAGGCGAACAAGGCCGAGGTTTTGCCGTTGTTGCTGACGAAGTTAGAACGCTTGCCGCAAGAACACAGCAAAGTACCTCTGAGATTAACGAAATGCTAAGCCGACTGCGCAACGGTGCAGATACTGTCGTTAAAGCGATGGATGCAACGAAGTCGAGCTGTCAGCAAACTGCCGATACCACCGCCAGTGTCAATGACAGTCTTGATTCGATGACCAGTTCAGTGATGCAAATTAATGATCTTGGTATTCAGATTGCCACCGCCGCCGAAGAACAAAGTTCTGTCACCGAAGAAATAAACCGTAATATGACCATGATACAAAATATGGTTTCTCAGTTAACTGAAAATGGCGAAAAGACTATGGACAGTACCCATACGCTTGCCAGTTCTAATGAGCAATTAGTCGCGATTGTTGCACAATTTAAATTGAGCTAACTTAACCGCTAACCTGCTATCGTCTTTGATTTTTATCGTATACCAAAGACGATTAGCGCCACAATAGTTAACAGTCAGAGCTCAAATGCAGTGTCAAATTCAAGTAAGGAGTTCAACCCCAAGTAAAGCATTAAGATAAAATATCAGGCTTTATATTATTTTATGTCAGTTTATAGCGATAAAGTTTGATTATTTATTATTAACCAAATACTTCGCACCAACTTTACGCTACAAACGCTTACAAAACTCTACCCCAGCTTTCATATGAATGTTAGGATGAGCAAAAAATTACTAAAAACCAACTATTTGTTGAAAGATTAAACAAATAACAACATCTACAACCATTAAAGGGTACATGTTCACGTGAATTTTCTATCAAGTTTTAAAGGACGAATAATCTCTGTCGTTATTTTACTCTTAATAACAACCTTAACTATTTCTAACTTCTTTTCTTACCGCCAGTTATCTTCTTCGATGTCGAGTAGTATCAATGATTACTCTATAGTAAAAGTAGACACGACATCAGAAAAAATTAACACTTGGTTTCAAACCATTAAAGAAGGTTTGACAGCAACAGCACCTGATTTTGCACAAGTGCGTGGTGACGAGCAGTTACTTTTAATGGTTCGACAAATCACCGCAGCAACAAAGGCCAGTGATATTGTGGTGGGTTTTGCTGATGGACGCTCTTATGGCGCCGCAAGTGGTAAGCGAGATTTAGCAAATTATGATCCTCGCACACGTGACTGGTATACCTTAGCCAAGCAAAAGCGTAGCACTATTGTAACGGCAATGTATAAAGATGCATTAACCAAACAACTGCTTATCAGTATTGCTGCGCCGTTTTATAAAAATGGTCAATTAGAAGGTGTACTACTGGCAGATATCGAGCTAGGTGTGTTAAATGATATGGTGCGTGATTCAGCATTTGCGAATGCGGTTACCAGCTTACACGATAACCAAGGTACGACTATCGCCTCAACGATGCAAATCAATAACCCGGGTCAAAGTAAATTAGCTGACGATATGGGTTATGCGCAACTGCAACAAGAAATGTTGAGTAAAGATGAAGGTGTAACAAACTTCTCTGTTAATGGTGCTGATAAAGTGAGTTACTTTGAGAGCATTGAACTTGATGATTCTATGAACTGGCACCTGCTAATAACAATCGATAAATCAGCGCATTACGCGCAAGCGCAAGAACTGTTAGAAGAAAGCCTATTTGGTGCCCTACTACTTATCATTACAGCATCCGCTATCGTTTATGTTGCACTTAACCAGCTATACCGCCCAATTCTGGCATTAAAATCAACGGTTGTTGACCTTGCCCAAGGTAACGCAGATTTAACACAGCGACTGGCTGTAAACAGCAATGATGACCTAGGTCAGATCGCTGAAGCAGTAAATCGATTCGTGATCAACTTACAAGAGATGATGCTAGAGATATCCCAATCAACAGATCATATTTCATCTGGTATTGAGCAATTAAGATCGCAAACTGAACACAATAATATAGTACTGGTTGATCACGCAAGTGAGACTGATCAAGTTGTAGTCGCTGTAACTGAAATGAGTTCAACTGCTGACAGTGTTGCTCAAAATGCAGCGCAATCAGCGACCTTTACGCAGCAATCTGCAGATGAAGCACATCAATCAAAAACAGTGGTTGAAGGTGCTGTACACGGTGTTGCAGACTTAGTGAATGAAGTTGAAGCGATGGCTCTTAACATTCAAACCATGAATGAAGATACCCACAAGATCAGTACGGTATTAAGTGTGATAGGCGAAATCGCCGACCAAACTAACCTACTTGCCTTGAATGCGGCAATTGAAGCTGCACGCGCTGGTGAGCAAGGTCGTGGTTTTGCAGTTGTTGCTGACGAAGTACGTACGCTTGCGGCACGCACACAGCAAAGTACCTCTGAGATTAACGAGATGTTAGCACGTCTTCGTAATGGTGCCGATACAGTTGTACGAGCAATGGATATCACTAAGGCTAGCTGTCAAAAAACGGCCGCAACCACTGCAAGCGTTAATGATAACCTTGATTCGATGACTAGCTCTGTCATGCAAATCAATGATCTAGGTATTCAGATTGCCACAGCTGCCGAAGAACAAAGTTCAGTAACGGAAGAAATCAACCGTAACATGACAATGATCCAAGGCATGGTTAATCAACTGACCCAAAATGGTGAAAAAACCATGGACAGTACGCGTGATCTAGCAAGTTCAAATGAACAGTTAGTGGCGATTGTTGGTCAGTTTAAATTAAGATAATACCGCATATTTAAATACTTATGTATGTCGTTTATTCGGCTCTTGACTCGTTCAAGGGCCGACACTACGCCTAGATATAAACTGCGGTTTAAATAGAAAACCTTGAACATAATCAATATTTAAAGCTTTTGCAAACGCCAGATCATCATCTGTTTCAACGCCTTCCAAAATTGTTTTCTTGCCCGTATCTTCAGCATAAGCAACCAGGGCTTTAATCAACAATAAAAATTTTGCGTTATGTTTATTCAATACCACAAAACGATCAAACTTTATAAAATTAACTTGCTCTAATACCGCTGTTGAAAGCATAGACTGTTCGTTACAGACATCATCAATTGCCGTTCTTATATTGTATGACGCCATTAACTTGATCATGTTGAGACTCATTTTGGCATCGTTTATCTCAGAATTTTCAATTAGCTCTACAATTACTTCATTATCACTATGATCTAAAAACAACCGAATGAAAGGATTCAACTCTTTCGTTGTTATCGACAACTCTGCGATATCATCGCCATAAGCAAAATATGAATCTTGATCTAAATTAACGAATAATTTGAAATTTTTTGGGGCATGTTGAAGCTGTAATTTTTTCTGTGCTAATTCCACCTGAAATAATGACAGCGGGTTGTGATGCAAAGCCCTATATACTTGGTCTGGGGCAATGGGATTATTTTTATCATCATAAAAACGAGATAAAGCTTCATAAGCAAATACTTCAAGCGTATCAAGCGCTACGATAGGTTGATATTCAACACCATAATTCTTTGATTTTAAAATATATAATAGTAACTTAGGTGGTAGAACTGGCACTATACTAGTCAAATCCGTTAACTCTGGCTTAAAGACAATCAAGTATACTAACACCATATTGTAATGATTCTCAATATCATCTTATAACTCGGATTTTGTAAAAGAGTGATGACAGCCACAAAAAAGGCCTTTAGCATTGTTTTATACAGTACTAAAGGCCTTTTTATTATGCGTTGAATTGTTATCTATTTATCAGCTAAGCAACAGAGTTAATGGCATCCGTTAAGATTGCCACAACCACATCAATCTCTGCAGGTTGAATAATTAGCGGTGGTAACATGCGAATAGTCGAACCAAAACGGCCGCCTAATTCGATAATCAGCCCACGACTCAGTGCAGCTTGTTGAATCGCTTTTGCGCGAATGCCGTCTTGTGGCAAGTTACCGAGTACGTCACGTTCACCATTAGGCTCAACAATCTCGATGCCTAACATCAAACCACGGCCACGAACATCGCCAATAACGGCAGAGTTAATAGCCTCTAAGTCATGTTTTAACTTAGCGCCCATCGCACCTGCATGCAAATGTAATTGGTTTTCCGCAAGGTGACGCATCACCACCATGCCAGACGCCATTGCCAGCTGGTTACCACGGAATGTACCCGCGTGCGCACCTGGATTCCATTTATCAAAATCACTGTGATACACAATTGCAGCTAGCGGTTGACCGCCACCAAGGGCTTTAGACACCACAATCACATCTGGTTCAATATCTGCATGTTCAAATGCAAAAACTTTACCCGTACGACCCATACCCGCTTGAATTTCATCAATGATAAGCACAATGCCGTGACGCTTAGTAATATCACGTAAACCTTTAAGCCATGTTGGGTCTGCTGGTAATGACCCCGCTTCGCCCTGCACTGCTTCAACAATTATTGCTGCCGGTTTAGCAACGCCAGATTCAGGATCTGTCAACATTGTTTCTAGCTGGTAAAGACTGGCTTTAATACCGGTCTCACCTAAGCCATAGGGACAGCGAGGTGCATACGGGAATGGCATGATTTGCACATCCGCGCCCGTCATGCTCAAGGCTGATTTAGGCCCTAAGTTACCCATCATGGCTAACGCGCCATGCGTCATGCCGTGATAAGCACCCGAGAATGCCAGTACAGAACGACGACCCGTGGCAATTTTAGCCAGTTTTAAAGCTGCTTCAACCGCATCTGAACCACAAGGGCTACACATTTGAATACGTGCATTTGCAGCCATATTGCCCGGCAATAATGCTAACAACCGTGTCATAAACTGATCTTTAACTGGCGTCATCAGATCCAGTGTTTGCATTGGTATTTCTGACTGCACAGCTTCTATCAAAGCAGTTGTTACATCGGGGTGGCTATGACCCAACGCCAACGTACCAGCAGCAGCTAAACAATCAATAAAGATCTGTTGCTGAGTATCTTCAACAAAGATACCTTGGCCGCGTTTTAACGCCAATGGCAAACGACGCGGATAACTGCGAGCATTTGACTCACGTTGTTCTTGGCGTTGTAAATAGCTATTAGTCGCTAGCACACGTGCTGGCTGACTAAGAAACGAATCCAAGTTTAACGCGCTAGGCATTGCTGCGCGCGTCACTGGTTTATCGTTATTCATTTCAGTCACATAATTTAAAACTTCGCTCACGTCGTTTTCAACCTTCTTTGATCTTTTATTCATAATTGCCACCTTGTGAAAGGTATCATTCATATTGTTGCTGACACTCGGCAAGATTAAGCTTTGCCTAAGGTCGCTTTGAAATCCTGATAATCAAATTGATTCAGGCTTTCAATATGTCCTTGAACACCATCGATATCGACACGCTGAAAATAAATGCTTGGCATTTTTAGGCCGTTAAACCAATTCAATTTCACCATGGTGTAACCGGCTGAATCTTTAATGGTTAGACGATCGCCAATTTGTAATGGCTGTGGGAAATTGGCTTCACCAAATATATCCCCCGCCAAACATGAACAACTGCCAATGATGTAAGGGTGTTCCCCCTCAGGCGTTGCTTCAGAAAAACTCGCAGGCTCGTTATAGATAAGCGTGTCTAAACGGTGTGCTTCAGTTGCACTGTCTACGATTGCCGTTTTCTTATCATTTTCAACGATGTCTAATACCGATACCACAAGGTCAGTGGTATCCGTAATAACCGCTTCACCCGGTTCAAGATATAACTGCACTTGGTGTTTTTCAGCAAAGGCTTTAAGCGCTAATGCTAATTCAGCAACCAGATAACCCGGATAAGTGAAGAACAACCCACCACCCAAGCTCACCCAAGATACTTGATCTAGGTGCGCTGAAAACTGCTGTGAAATGGTGTTAAGGATGGTGTTATAAGCAACAAAGTCCTTGTTTTCACAATTCATGTGGAACATCAAACCATCAAGTTTAGCGACAGTTTCAGCTGTTAGCCCCGCTTTTTTAACACCTAAGCGCGAGTAAGCACGTGCAGGATCTGCGAGATCTTGCCCTGCATAACTCACTTCAGGGTTAATGCGCAAACCAACACTGCTTGAAGCAGATAACAGAGGCTGCATGCGCTCAAGCTGTGATACCGAGTTAAAGATAATCTTATCGGCAATATCACGTACCGCTATCACGTCATCTTCGCTGTAACCCACACTGTAAGCATGTGTTTCACCGGGAAACGTCTCATGGCCTAGCTGCACTTCATACGGGCCACTGCTGGTTGTACCGTCTAAATATTTGCTAATGGTATCGAATGTTCCCCATGTAGAGAAACACTTCAATGCTAATACCAATTTCACATCCGATAGATCTTTTAACTGCTTGCAGATCTCAAGATTACGCAGCAGTTTATCTTCATGGATCATAAAATAAGGTGTTTTCAGCGGCGCATTAAGCGCCCCTGTTACAGTTGTATTAACTGCCGACATTACTCGCAATCCAGCTCTTGAACTTGCCATGTTAGACCAATGCGTGGCATCAATTCTAAGAAGTCATCTGGGTTTAACTGCTCTACATTAAATAGACCAGCTTCGCTCCACTTACCTTGGAAGTAAAGTAGTGCTGCCGTGATTGCAGGAACACCAGTTGTGTAAGAAATCGCTTGATGCTCAACTTCTTGGTATGCTTCTTCGTGGTCGCAGATGTTGTAAACGAATACGCTACGTGGCTTGCCCGCTTTAGTACCACGAACCCATGTACCGATACATGTTTTGCCCGTGTAACCTTCAGCTAGTGATGTTGGATCGGGTAAGATCGCTTTTAATACTTTCAGTGGTTCAACCGTAATACCGTCAGTTGTTGTAACTGGCACTTGGCTTAACAAACCAATGTCGCGCATTACGTTGAAGTATTTAAGGTAGTTATCCGAGAAACCCATCCAGAATTCAATACGTTTTGCCGGAATAAACTCTGCTAATGAACGTACTTCATCGTGCGCCATTGAGTAAACTTTTTGCTGACCAACCACAGGGAAATCAAATTCCATTACGCGGCTGTGGCAAGGCACTTGATGCCATTCTTTGTTTTCGTAATAGAACGAGTCGCCTAAGATCTCTAACATGTTTGTTTCTGGATCAAAGTTAGTTGCAAAGCGTTGACCGTGATCTCCCGCGTTTACATCCATAACATCAATGCTGTCGATTTCATCGAATAAATGCTTGTATGCATACGTTGCGAATACGCTTACTACACCTGGATCAAAACCAGCGCCTAGGATACCTGTGATACCAGCTTTTTCGAAGTCGTCACGGAATGCCCATTGTGGATCGTAAGCTTCAGGTACTTGCTGACCTTCGCTGCATAAATCAGTTGCTACAGATGTGTCTAGGTAAGCGGTTTTAGTCGCTACACAAGCAGCCATAATTGCTACGTTAACCCACGGAGGACCGGCATTAATGACTAAATCAGGATTTACTTCTTCGATTAATGCAATTAGCTCATCTTTGTTATCTACGTTGATTTGACGTGATACTAAGCTACGAGTTTTGTCTTTTAAGTTATCGCGGTGATGAACACTGGTGATGATCTTGTCACATTTAGCGATAGTGCGTGATGCGATTGTAATGTCACCAAACACGTCATTGTTTTGAGCACATTTATGCGCAATAACCCAACCAACACCACCAGCACCAATTTGTAATACAGACATATCTATTCCTTAATCTTATTCTTTTGTTATTTAGTAAATGGCTGGCATATTCGAGAAATGCCAACCAATGTAATTCAATTTATTTGCTATCGGCTTACTTTACGTAAGCTTGCTCATTAGCAAAATCAGCGATCTTGCTAAACAAGCTTTCAAAATTATTTAACTGCAAGCATGGGTTCAAGATGGTCAGTTTTAGGCAGGTGTAACCATTAATTTTGGTTTCGCCTAATACTGCTTGCCCTGCTGTTAGCAAATCTAAACGTAAACGTTGATTAATCATGCTGATTTGTTCTTCATGCTCAATACTGACGTCATTGTTGTTTGTAGATAGTTCGTTGTTTTTGCACAGATGGTTGTATCTGAATAACACAGTGCTTAATTGCGGTTGTGCTAGCAGTTCAAACTTGTCTGTCGCTGTGACTAACGCACCAACATCTTGAGTCAGGCTGATAAGGTGATCGTACATCGCACCAAATTTATCAGTACCTAACGCTTGCATAGACATAAGCAGTTTCAACGCATCAAAACGCTTGGTTGTCGCAATTGATTTATCCACCAAGTTTGGTAGTTCGTCAGTTTCACGATTTAAGTAGTCAGCATGATGCAGCAGATATTTGAAGTTGTGGTTATCGCGGATCAACAATGCACCACAGCTAATCGGTTGGAAGAACAACTTGTGGAAATCGGTACTGATCGAATCAGCCAGTTCTATTCCCGCCAAACGTTCTTTGTGTGAACTCAAGATCAATGCACCGCCGTATGCGCCATCAACGTGGAACCACATATTGTGTTGTTCGCTGATTGCCGCAATCGCTTGTAAGTCATCAATCGCGCCAAGGTCGGTTGTGCCTGCTGTACCCACAACACAAAATGGCATCAAGTCTTGAGACTGAAGATCTGCAATCGTGGTATTTAGTGCGTTCATGTCTAAGCAACCAAATTCATCAGTCGCGACCGTGATCACTGCGCGTTCACCCAAGCCCATTAACGAGGCTGATTTTTGCACAGTAAAATGACTTGTTTGCGAACACAAAATACGTAATTTCTTCGCGTAACTTGGTAAACCGTCTTTCTGAACACTTTCACCGGATATTTGCTCAACAGCACGATCACGTGCCAGCAACAAGCCCATTAAGTTACTTTGCGTGCCACCACTGGTAAACACACCATCAGCGCCATTATTAGTCGCAGACTGCTCAAGGTTATAACCGAATAGTTCACACAACCAATTTGTCATTTTCTGTTCTACGTAGGTAGCAGAAGATGCTTGGTCCCATGAATCCATTGATTGGTTTAACGCAGAAATAATGGTTTCAGCTGCCAGTGCTGGAATTAACGGTGGCGTGTGTAGATGGGCAATACAATGCGGATGCTGGACAATAATCGAGTTTTTACCGATAACGTTAACATTGTTTGAAATGATTTCAGCAAGCGGCGCAATCGGCGTTTTACCAATTGGCATTGCCATGATTTGCTCATTCAACGCTGCTGGTTCTAGCCCTGAATACGGCGCCTCAACAGCGGTAAACATCGCTGATAATTCACGGGCAGAGTGCTCGATTGCGCTAAGATAATGCGGCTGAGCGCTAGGATCTAGATGTACAAATACATCAGACCAATCGTTGTTTTGGTTTGAGTTTTTCATCATTCTTCAAATTTTAAATAAAATAATGCATATTCGAATGCTAAATCACGCTAAAAACGATTTAATCATTTTTAAAAAGAGTCTAGACAAGCGAACAAGTAAGCTGCGCAGGGCAACAGATAGAAAATGCTAAATTTTAGGCAAGCCTGTAAAGCGCTCGCGCTAATCAGAGATCAGAAGTACGGAAGGGAAATACGAAATGTGTGATTAATGATTTGTATCACTGTCTTTTAAAGTCCATATAAAAACAAAATAATCGAGGAGCTCGATTTAGTGGCGACAATGTAATTTAAATGTAATCGAGATGCAAGTTTTTTATGTCACCATCATTATAATTTGCTCTGTGAATACAGGTTTGCTTGCTTTTAACCACTCCTCTGCATGTTCACTCTCAATACCCGAACTAAAATCATATCGCAGATTTGTCATGTGTTTTGGACTCATTTTCTTGAAGTATCCGTTCTAACTTATTTGTTGTCAAAATGAGGTCGAATGCACTGCCAATACTTAATTTTGTATTGGCAGTGCAGACATATAGCGATTAACCGACGATTAGCCATGAAAGCCAACAAACCAATTAATAATCAGTGCATTTGCTAAATCGATAAAGAAACCACAGACTAACGGCACGACAATAAATGCTCGGTGGGCTGCGCCATACTGCTGGGTAACCGCAGTCATATTAACAATTGCAGTGGCGGTTGAACCAAGAGTAATACCACCAAAACCAGAGCTAATAACGGCTGCTTCATAATCTTTGCCCATAAAGCGGTACACGATGAAGACAGTAAACAGAACAGATGATAAAGCCTGCAGTAGCATTACAGAGCTAAGATAAGCAATCGCACTTTGTAATTGCCAAAGCTGTAAACCCATTAATGCCATGGTTAAAAACATACCTAAACAGATATCAGATATTAAGCTTAAGCCTTGTTGCGTGCCTTCGTTAGTTTTGCGCTTTAAGACCATAGCCTTAAAATTACCAATACAGATACCTGCAATTAAGCATGAAACAAATAAAGGCAGTTGTAAGCCGGTTTGTGCAATGGCCATGTCTATTAAGTAGCCAATAATTAAGCTGACATTTAAAAGTAACCAAGCATGTAGCACAGAAAAGTGATCGAGTTTAATGTGTTCTTTATGACTAATACCAATCTCTAAATGTGAGTCATTACTGGGGGTTAACTGGTGGCGCTTAATTAAATAATTTGCAATAGGCCCCCCCATCAAACAGGCTAATATTAAACCGATGGTATTACTAGCAATACCAATCTCAGAGGCACCCGATATACCCATTTCTTCATAAATTGGAGCCCAAGCAACGGTGGTACCTACCCCGCCAATTAATGAAATAGAACCAGACATTAAACCCAATAAAGGATCTAAACCAAACGCAGTCGCAACACTAATACCTAATACATTTTGTAAAATAATATAAGTGACGGCAAGGCCAGTTAAAACAAGTAAAGGTTTACCACCTGATATTAAACTTTTGAAATCAGCATTTAAGCCGATACCGGCGAAAAAGTATAAAAGCAGAATATCACGCACTTCTAAATCGAAATGAACTTCTATCTTAAACAGGTAATACAACAGTGCCACAACAGCAGCACAGAGAAAACCACCAATAACGGGCTCTGGAATGCTGTATTTTCGTAATAACTCTGATTTTATGGTCGCGTGCTTACCAATAAATAATAAAATAATAGCGAGGGTAAAGGAAACAAAGCCTTTAACGGTGATGATATCCATAATCTTCCCAAATAATTAAGCCCTGTTAATAGGGGGTTAAAAAATAACGTCAACATTAGCTGGAGTATAGTAAATTCGAGGTTATACGCATTCGGTTTGAAAGTGGCTAGGTGGAAAAAGGACTATTTAGGCTTAATGTTATTGGTCTATCCGATAGCAATACCCAGTAGGTTTAGTCGGGGAAGTAAGGGGAGGATCGAGCAGTTCCCCTCACTCCATTAACCATGACATGGGTGATGCGCAGAGGTATTCGCCTCTTAATGATAGCCAAATTAACTGTCTTATTATTTTTCAAGATAAACAATTAATAAGTCTGTGTTGACGGTGTTTGCCAGTTTTCGAACTGAAGATAATAAACGACTCCAGAAATCATGATGGTGGCCACAAACTAATAGATCAGCATCTAATTGATTGATTGCTGTTGTTAATTTCACCTCCAAATCACCGATTACAACCAGCGTGTTTTCTACCGGGTAATCAAGCTGATCGACTAATGCGCACAGCTCTTCCTTCTCTTTTCCGCTATCAACTTCAGGCATAGCTAACAAAGAAGCACGCCCTGGCACTGAAATGCTCAAATGATGGGGATCAACATAAATAAATGAAAGTTTAGCATTCGCCTCTTTTGCTAATAAGACCGCTTTACCAATCACTATTTCACTGGATTTAGTTAAATCAACAGCAACTAATATATGGTTATAGCTCATTGAATTTCTCCTTATGAAACCTCTTATTGATAGTAGCAGACTGTAGTCGTTCAGTGAGTTTAACCTAACACGTCACTGAATAAAGCTGCCAATTATCTATCATGCATTAATTCAAAACTATCTATCACGCCATTAATTCAAAACTATATAGCGCCTCTTGTTCTGGACTAACACTGCATTCTTGGCCATTAATAATAATGGCTAATTTATGTATGCCTAAATGAAATACACGGGTACTAATCACTTTAAAGCTTTGCTGGCGGTTTATCTGTTCTTGCGTATTCGAGGCAATCATACGTTCACTGATTTTAAATACTTTTCGCGCCAAAGTTCCGTTCTTTTTACGATAATACAGGCCATATTCCAAACGTAATTTTTGAGGGTTATTAGTGGCATTTTCAATCGTGAAGTTAAAGCTAAGCTTGTCCCCTACTTTCACAACAGGCGTGGTGATCGCCATTGCGGTGAGTTCTATCTGGTTTTGTTTAAAACCAAACAGCGCCATGATCTTTGGCTCGGCTTGCTTGAGTAATGTCCGGCACCCATGTTTGACTAATTTGTCAGTCAGTTCGTTGTTGCCTAACCACAGCGTTGCGATCTGCACTACAACGTCACTGTTATCTTTGGCTATGTCATTTAAGTTATTGGCGACACTGCGCCTGACAACTTCACAATCATCCAGTTTTAATGCGGTTAAAATCGGTAACAGAGGCGTGGGATCATGCTTTAATTCAGGCAGCGCCATTGCCCAAGGTAATCGGGGCCGTGAACCTTCACTGGCTAAGCGACGAACGTGTCGACTTTCGTGACGAGTCCATGCTTGCATCTGCGCTAACATCTGTGTTGAATAACGGATGAGGAAAGGTCTAACGGCAAATTCACAACTGGTGTATTGAGTCACATATTCAAAGCCGTCTACAGCACTGTCATAATCTTCCAGCCCATACATTTCAATATAAGCAGGCAGACACATATACTCAATACTTTGCTCTTGAATTCCCTGCTCGCGTAGTTCTTGAATAATACGTTTCAGACAGTCTACTGCGGCGCTAAAATCTTGTGGCATGAAGTGGTGAAGTACTTCTGCAGTATGCAGCATCCGTTGCTTAAGTTCATAATCAGCAAAGTATTCATTAAAGATCATGTGGTTAAATTCAACAGAGTCAAAATCAGGCAATACCTTGCTTAAAACTCCCGATAATTGATGATAAAATGCCGGACAATAAACGTCTTTAAATAACTCAGCCATAAGTATATTTCATCCTAATAGTAATTAATGCAACGGTTTACAACGCTTATTCTTTAATTTATTTCATCACATTCAGGCACGAAAAAATGAATGGGATTTAAAGCCGATGCTTTTGATATATACATAGCTTTGTCCGCTTTTTTAATTAACTCTATAGATGTAACAGCATCATCCGGGAACATCGAAATCCCAATCGATGAGCCTATTTGCAATGCATAATCATATACTTTAATCGGCTCATTAATCGAGTTGATGATACGCTTTGCAGCAGCCAATATTTCATCCTTACCTTTAGGGTTATCGAGAACGAAAATAAATTCATCGCCCCCTAAGCGGGCTACGATATCTGAATGGCGAACTAATTCCAACAGCCTCTTCGATATCACTTTAAGCAACTCATCTCCAACATTGTGACCATATGTATCATTAATCAATTTGAACCCATTAAGGTCAAGAAACATCACCGATAAACTACGCTGCTGACGTTCACAATTAATTATTTTTTGATCCAAACGTTCCATCAATAACATTCGGTTTGGTAAATCGGTTAATGCATCATAAAAGGCTAAATGCTTAAGATGCTCATCTTTGTTCCATAGGTCAGTGGCATCGCTAAATACCGAGATATATCGCAACGGCCTACCTTCCTCATTTTTAACCATGCTAATGTTCAGCCGCGATAAAAAAAGATCGCCACTTTTTCTGCGATTCCATATTTCGCCAGACCACCGTCCCTGTGTGATAATACTTTCCCACATCAATGGATAGAAATCTTGACTTTGACGGTAAGATTTAAGAATACGAGGCGTCAGACCGATGGCTTCATCTGCTGTATAACCCGTTATATGACTAAAAGCAGGATTAACTGACAAAATAATACCGTTGATATCGGTTATCAAAATGCCATCAACGGTGCTATCAAACACACAAGCGGCTAATTTTAGCTGCGCTTCAGTTTCTTTTAGATGCGTAACTTCGCTTGATTGAATTGAAAAACCTTTAACAACACCATCAATATCAACATCGGGGATATAATGTGCGAGGATATTACTAATACTGCCATTCGTTTTTTTTAGTGTCCGCTCAAAACTCTGTACTTCTCCCGCTAAGGCATTTTGAATATAGCGCTTATTCAAACGGTATAACTGCTCACCAGCTAATTCCTTAAATGAGACCCCAATAAGATCTTTGGGATCTAGAGTGAACCACTCACTAAAAGCTTTATTCGCAAATTGGCAACGTAACTCTTGATCCCAATAACCTATCATATTAGGCATAGAATCAATTATTTTGGTAATGAATTGATGCCGCTGAACTTCAGATTGATGTATTAATTGTACTTCTTCTAACTGCAATTTAGTGCGCTGAACCATACCATGAAGATAAGATATATAACTACAGACTATGACAAAAACAAACATTTCCAACACATCGAAAACATTATTCATTAACGAGTACGTTGCAAAAAGTGGCCAGAGAAAAACCAGTGTTAGAAATGTCAGTAAAGTTGCGATCAAACCCGCAGATATCCCACCAAAGAGTATTGCAATAATTACGGCTAGATAAAAAGTAAACCAAGTGATGTCTTGACCTATATTTTTCAATGGCCATGCCTGCAGTAAAATGGCAATACTGATAAGTAAAAGTGCAAAAATAAAATGCTTAAATTGACTGTGTGTTGCCACCATTTTTCTCACGTCATTCATGCTCATTCCTTGACCTATCAGCGCGCATTTAAATATTTACGAATAAATAATATACGACTAAAGTCTAGCTTATTTTATACCTGCTAGAACCACTAACTATAAAATATATATTTAAAACAGATGTATATATAAATAACCTTGAAATATAGAAGTCAGAAAAACTATAAGTGATTACATTCTAAGTAGAAGTGGCCAACGAATAACCGTGCAATTAAAAACCGCAAAGAATTGAATCATCTGCTTATCATGTGTATCTTGCATTTATTCAAAAATTTAAACGTTTTTATCGCAAAGCGTGATACTAAGCTATTAGCGGTATTGGAGTATTTCAAATGAATAGCATTGATCAATTTGTAACAAACTGGGGAAGTAAAAATGCCATGGTGCCAATAAATAGTCAGGCCATTGCAGAACTTGAATCAAAATTAAATGGTTTTTTACCCGATGCATATAAATATTTAATATCTACTTATGGTTTGGTTCACACACCCAATGTATTAACTAAGATTTGTGACTTAAATTCCGACATTTCTGAAGTACAAGATTTCTTAAGCCTAGACGATATATTTTCACTCTCTCAACTCTATGAAATGAGTGGTATGCCAAAGGGGCATATTTTGTTTGCATCTGATTGTAAGGGAAACATGTTTTGTTTCAAACTTGAGGATTGTGTCAGTGCGCAAAAAGATAGTCCGGTATGGTTTTTTGACCATGGTCTGCGTACCGTCACAAAAATATCGAACTCTTTCATTGAATGGCTTGAACAGTTCAATAAGCTTTAATTATCACGCTTAGTTTACGCCAATCGTACGGCTATTTTGATATCTTTTGTCGTAGTTACCCTCTTGCTTGATAGCAATCCGCGATTGCTCGATACCCTACTTTCTATGAGCACTATTATTCTGGCATTCAATTGCCATAATAATGAGCTCATTCTAATAGTCTCCGTTTCAACTTTTGTAAAAATATAATGTATTGAAATATATAGTTTCTGTTCTCCATCAATTTATTTATAGAGGCTCCTATAAATAAAAGTCTCAATGCCTCGGAACAAAATGCTTAAATCAAGACTACCATTAACCAATTAATGCATTGAGTGTAAAAACAACTTAATATTTTTTATTTAATTTTACAGCATTTTAAAAAAGTACTTATACAGATGTAGGTATCATAAGCTGGTAACTGCACCAACAATAGCATCCCTGAACTTAGGAGATTCGCAATGAAGGCAACGCAGGTAGCCAGTGTAGTCTTAACCGCGGTCATTGCGGTCAACATAGCAACCTCAGTGCAGGCAACTGAGATGCCGTCGGAACCACGCGGAGGTCAGCCACCGATAGGTTCTAAGCCATCCGTAGAGAACTTCTCCGAACAAGTCACCTACCAACGCGCATTCGAGGCGGTAATCTGGTCGATGCCAGCCATGATAAAATACGGTATGCGTCGGGCTTCGATTGAAATTGGCGCGGGGGATAACGTCGTTTGTGCCTGGTCCGCCGGTGCCAAGCCACTGCTGGAGACACTGACGCCCAACAACACATCTCCCTACGTGACATCGACCACGGACCTGCGCAAAGGGCCTGTAGTGCTTGAGGTGCCAAAGGCGACAGACAAGGCTATCTTGTTCGGACAGGTTGCCGACGACTGGTTTATCACAATTGCCGATATCGGACCAATTGGCCTCGACAAAGGCAAAGGCAATAAGATTTTACTGCTCCCCCCCGACTATACCGGTGACGTGCCTACTGGCTACGCGGTAGTGAATAGCCCCAGCTATATCCTTGACTTCGCCTTTCGATCCATACCGCTGGCCAATGGCAAGCCTGAGGACGCCTACGCGTTATCCAAGAAAATCAAGATGTACTACCTGTCAGAGCTGCCGAATCCAGAGCCAACGAAATTCGTGGACCCAATCGACACGCAGTGGTCAACCTTGCCGCGTTACGATGAGCGGTGGTTTGAGGATCTTCAGGAGATCATCAATGCAGGGCCTATCCGCGAGCGCGACAAGTTCATGATGGGATTGCTCAAGACGATTGGTATTGAGAAAGGTAAACCTTACAGCCCAGACGCAAAAACGAAAGAGATTTTCCGTCGGGCAGCGATCGACGCCTACTACTACATGAGAGAGGGCTACATCGCTGGCGTACCGGGCGAGATGGTATGGGGAGCAAAGCGCACGTGGCGGGACGTCTTCTACACTGACCCCGACGGAGGATTCAGTTGGGATACGGAGGGAATACTCGATTATGACAATCGGGCAATCCGTAACTGGTTCAACGTCATCTACTTTCCAGCCAAGGTCGCCGAACGTCCTGCCACCATGTATATCGATACGCCACTGGACGGGGACGGCAACGTGCTTCAGGCCGGAAAAACGTACAAGCTGACAGTGCCTAAGGATGTGCCCGTCGACAAGTTCTGGTCTCTGACAGTCTATGATATGGCGACCTGGGCCTTCATTTATACGCCTGAAGCGAAGCCAGGACTCTCGTCTTTCGATCTCGATGATATGAAACAGAATGCCGACGGCAGCGTGGATTTGTACTTCGGCCCCAGAGCGCCCAAGGGATATGAGAATAATTGGATATCTACCGGGGGCAAGACCCCTTACGTGCTGTTTCGGTTCTATGGGCCCACAGACGCGATCCTAGACAAATCATTTATCCTAAACGACGTCCAGTTGGTTGAGTGAGAGATAAGGCAGCTAACAAGGCTATTAAATCATAGCGAGGATATAGAATGAACATTTTGATGAGACCTATCAGCTTCCAGATATTGAGGAGATAAAATATGAAATATAAATTAACTACTAATGCTATCTGCTTGACTGGGTTAACCTTTTGTAATTTAGGTTATGCAGGCGTAGCTATTGATGGATATGGATATGGATATGAATATGAATATGAGTATAAAAATACAATTCCAGTTACTGAAGCAAACTACACGGACGTGGAAGCTGAATATAATTTTTTGAAATGGAAGAAAAAAGATGCGATGAACAAGTTATTCCATTTAACTCAGTTAACTCCTGCTGGTGTTATGCCAACAATTCGAATGAATCGTGACACTCTATACTCAGCTGCTTTAGTAGATGCCTCAAAAGGTTTTAAAGTTCATATGCCAGACTAGGGAATTTTTACCTCTGTGCTTATCATCGACCAAAAAGGTTATTCTCAAGATTATATATGGCAGTCAGGCACACATAAGATCACAATTGATAAAACTAATGGTAATTTTGTTTGGGTTCTTTTCCGCATAGGCCTTGAACAAGGTATCGAAAAGGCGAAAGAAGCTCAGCAGACTGTCGCCATAACGGATGTGGGTAATAAAGTTTGGTCCCCCCAACATTATGACAAAGCGCAATATCATAAGCTTCATGACCAATATATAAATGAGGCTATTAATACTTACAGACTTCTGAAAAAGTTTTTGGGTTTGCTTGGAGAGTATATGGTAGCTCTTATAAAGTGAAATCAGGACGGTGGAATCCAATTAATTCATTAGTTCAAGAATAGAGTCCATTTTTCAATAAGTGCTAGCATCTTGCCCAGCCGTTATTTTCTTTCTCACACTCTCCACCCTATTGTACTAAAACTTTGATCTAGTTAACTATTTGGGGCGTAGTTTGCTAGGATGATGTCTGAGTAATCATTCCGTTTTATTATGATATCAATTAATGGAATAATTCAGGTCTGAAGATGAAACTCAATAAAATAAGCCTTCTACTCATGCTTGCCTGCCCAAGCTTGTTTGCTTCACCCAATCTAACTATCTCAACGAGTACTAATAGTCGAGACTTCCCGCTTACTAGTCAATCGCCGTTGGTGGTGCCACTGACCAAAGCAAGCTATACCCTCAAAATAACAGGTATTGAAGGAAGCTGCGTTACGCAAACAAAACAAAAGGTAAAGTTTAATCAACCACTGGCGTTGAATTGCGATTCTGCGACTGAGTTACCGATTAAAATCAGATTTAATGGTGATTATGCTTTTGAATTTGATGCCGAGAAGAAAACACTGTTGATAAAACGACAGCCCAAAAAATCCACTCAAAAGGTATTCAAGCGCCCGCTTCCGCAAGTTCAGTGTGACAGTTATAATGGCGGTGACGTTACTGTTAATCTTGCCGATACCTATAAAGATGGGACTCAATTAAAAGACAAATTAAGCGGGCAAGTGGTTACCGTTAGTCAACAACAGGTTACCTTAACGCCAGCCGTTAATAGCGGCGGATTAATATTGTTAGAACCACTCCAAGAACAATTCCAACAAGCTGAATTTAACTGGCGTAACGCCAATATTTATTTTGTCATGATTGACCGTTTTAATAATGCCGATACCAGCAATGATAATAGCTATGGTCGTCGTAAAGACGGTAAAGATGAGGTTGGCACCTTTCATGGTGGCGATTTAAAAGGGGTCATAGAGAAACTTGATTATATCCAAAGCTTAGGAACAAGTGCAATTTGGCTGTCACCCATTGTAGAACAAGTACATGGGTTTGTCGGTGGTGGTAACGCAGGTTCGTTTCCATTTTATAGCTACCACGGTTATTGGGCGCGTGATTTTACTAAAATAGATGAAAACTTTGGTAATGAAGACGATCTTAAACGGCTGGTCGACGAAGCGCATAAACGCGGTATCAAAGTGTTACTCGATGTCGTTATAAACCACTCTGGTTATGCAACCTTAGCGGATCTACAAGCAGATCAAATTCCGGTGGTTAATCCATCCGAGAATTGGCCTATACAATGGAGCGACTGGCAACCAAGTACCGGTCAAAGTTGGCATAGTTTCAATGACAATATCGATTATAACAATGTTGAATGGAGTCAATGGTGGGGCGGTGATTGGGTTCGAACAGATTTACCAAATTATCCCAAACCAGGCACCAACGACCGCACGCTGTCATTAGCTGGCCTGCCCGACTTTATTACAGAATCGACCAAGCCAGTCACCCCGCCAGAATGGCTGTTAAACAATCCAGGCACCCGTGTAATTGCTCGTGACAATTACACCGTAGCGGATTATCTGATTAAGTGGCAGACCGACTGGGTAAGACGTTTTGGTATTGATGGCTACCGTATCGATACGGTAAAACACGTGTCGGGCGATGTGTGGATGCGCTTAAAACAAGCGGCGACAAAAAGCTTAAATGATTGGCGTGAAGAGAATGATAAAACAGGTCAACCATTTTGGATGATGGGTGAAGTATGGGGACATAGTGCTTATCGCAGTCCTTATTATGATGACGGTTTTGACGCTCTGATCAATTTTGATATGCAGAAAAAAATGGATCAAGGGGCAACCTGCTTTAGCCAGATGGCCGATACTTACCAAGATTATGCCGATACACTCCAAGATGAACCCGATTTTAATCCGGTCAGTTATATGTCATCTCATGATACGGAACTTTTCTTTGGGCGATTTAAATCATTTGCAATGCAACGTAATGCAGCCAGTGCACTATTACTAAGTCCTGGCGCTGTACAAGTTTATTATGGTGATGAAACCGCAAGAAATATTGGTCCTTATGCCGATGATTTCCACCAAGGTACGCGTTCAGATATGGCTTGGTCATTGGATGCTAATCGCCAACAATTGCTCAAGCACTGGCAAATACTGGGGCAATTTAGACAAGATCATCCCGCGATTGGTGCAGGCCGCCACGATGAAATTAAGCAACAAAACGGCTATGCGTTTTCTCGTACGTTAGGTGCTGATAAGGTCGTGGTGGTATTTGCTGGTAAGCCAAAAAATGACCCATTTGAATGATTAACTTAATACACACAAGAAATGTGATGACCTGCTGACCCGATGACGGTTTTCCTGCGTGTAGCAACCACAGTGATCATCGGTTTGCAACGCAGGTTAACTTTCAATATAAATCTTTATCTATGGACTAAAAAAACCAAGTCGATATTGATATAAGCGATCAGCTTTGTAAACTTGCCACTCTTCATCACTCAGTGCTTGCTTTGACGTCGCGCGTTCATTAGCAAGTATTGCCTCAAGTTCATTTAAACCCTGTTGATAATCAGAGACATCCTGATGCTGCTTATCGACTTGCTCTGCTCTACTGGCAATAGCTTGCTGGGTATTAGCGGTTAAATACTGCTTTGCTAGTTGCTCCATAATACGCGCGACTTCATTCTCAGGCATAGACGGGGGTATTAACTTCACTGCTTCTTCGTACTTTGCGTTATCAGAGTCTAGCCCAAAGGTGGCCAAGTCATCGCCCCACTCTGCTAACATAACACTGTATTGGTGCATAAAATCATCCGAATTCTGAGTTTGGCTAAGCAAATTGTTCGGGTCTGCTATCGATAGACGGTAATTATAATAAGCATCTTGTTCTGCAAACAATAGCTTGGCATCGTCACCCCATACCTGCTCGCGGATAGTGTTAACGTTGGCAATTTTATCTGCCAGAGTCGCGTCCTGACTGATTAATGATTCGCCCATCAAACGTTGTTCCTCCTGCTGATGTTCAGGAAAATGAACTAACAACTGATAACGATGTTCATCAAGTATTAACTGCTGTTGAGCAAGCATTTCATCACAAGTACGTTGTTGAAGACATTGTTGCCAAAAAGACGTTAAAGCCGTCATTAGCACCTGCCCTTCAGCTTGTTGCAATAACGTCTCTTGCTCAGATATAACCTTGTTAACTGGCGCTTTATCCTTAACTTGACTTGATGTGGTGGCTGTCGGTTGCGCCGTTAAATGAGGAGCTTTAGGTATCGCTTGCTCATTTTCAACTGAGTTCAGTTCATTTTCATTCGTGATGAAGAGATAAACGCTGCCGATAAAGGCAACGCTTACCAAAATTAACGGTGCCCGCATTAATGGATCTCCGCTTTAACGGGGAAATGATCAGATAGATTCCAATGTTTCCATAAACTAGCAACTGTAGTACGCGGTACTTTAACTGTGTTTATGTTGTCATTGCGTTGCGCAAATTCATTACTGGTAACTATATAATCGAGATATTCGATATTCTCACCACCCGATAACGCACTTCCGGCAAAGGCATTAATACGCGGGTCAAACGTTGACTCGGTATAACCTGCGTATTGCGGTTCATCTGCGCTAAGATTAACAAACATCTGTTGATAATCGGTTGGGAACTTACGCTTGTTCACATTAAAATCGCCACCATAAACAACCGTATCCGTTACTGGAATATTCTGTGCATGAGCAAAGTCACGGATCTGGCGGAATTGACGTTGACGGTAATCACGAGCGGTATCGGTATCAAACGATGCTGTGTGCGTAGCGAATACATGATACGCCTTACCATTTTTGATTACTTC
This sequence comes from Moritella sp., assembly GCF_033791185.1. Classification (GTDB taxonomy): domain Bacteria; phylum Pseudomonadota; class Gammaproteobacteria; order Enterobacterales; family Moritellaceae; genus Moritella. The sequence continues at coordinate 39,315 of NZ_JASJHF010000159.1, forward strand.
CGCGTAGTTAACCCCTTTGTCTGCAAAGCAATCCGTACCTGAACAGTCCGGATAAACATATTGTCCTTCGTTAACAATTGGATAGCGACTGACAATCGTAACACCACCATCGTAAATATTTACACCCGATTGATCTAACATCTTGGTTTGATATGGGTATTCTTTGGCAAGGTCTCGTAAGAACGCGTCCCGGCCAGAGGCAAAGACTTCCTGCAGCATAAGGACATCATAGCCTTTCAAGTGTTTTGGTATCTCCTGAAAACGCTCACCAATGTGCGATGCAATAACAGGCAGCGCCCAGACGTTGTATGACATCACTTTAAGAGTATCGGCATCATTGATAGGCAGTTCATCAATTTGCTGTGGGCTGATACTGTAATGAATATCATCATAGCGTGCCGTAGCACTGGCTTTAAAGGCGATCTCAGTACTACTGCTGTGACTATTATATTGCGATTGATAACGGTAAGTCTCACGATCATCAGCCCAGTTCAACGCAACATCGTTGGCGCTGGCACCATGTTCAAGTGACGACTTATACCAATAACCTTTCACCTGTTGTAACAAAGACAGCGACTCGCCGTTGTCATTGCTAACCAGTGTCTCAAATTGATAGTTTTCGCCCGATTTAATCCCTTCCCAACGGTTAAAACTTAATACCATTTTGGTTTCCCAAGGTTTAAGTGTCTGTGCGTGTTGCTGCCACTCCGAACCTTCTTCAAGTAAGTCTGAACCAGTATGGTTGACCTGAATCGACATCGTTTGGTTAGAGTTATTCGTAAGGTAGATATCACTGTCAGCAAGCGCTGACGCACTCATCATGCAAGTGAAGCAAGTCGTGGTTATTGTTTTTGTCAGTATATTCACATCAAATCCTTTGATTGTAATGATAACGGATCCGAGATTAGGTTAAGAAGATGGCATTTAAAATACAATAATATTAAATATTTAGTTGCGATCACAACTAAGCATAAACAACAAGAATAAGTGTGACCCTTGATGGTAAACACTTAATTAATGATTCAAGTTGGCATTGCCAATAAGCACCTAAATTGATGTTTAACTCTATTTTTAAGATATCCAACTTAATGTAATTTAGAGTAAATTCAAAAAAGGATCTGCTGTTTTGACATTTTTTTGACTAAAACAGTTTATAATGCTGGCAAATATGCCATCAATCAATAAAGTGTACGGAGAATCATGAGTAAAGTTTCTATCTTTTTAAAAGGTATGGCAATGGGTGCAGCAGATGTAGTGCCTGGCGTATCAGGCGGTACAATAGCCTTTATCACCGGAATTTACGATACTCTGTTAGGCAGTATTAGTCGTATTACACCACGCCTTATCGGTATCATCAGAAAAGATGGGTTAAAAGCGGCTTTTGAGTACATCAATGGTACATTCTTGATCGTATTATTGGCTGGAATCCTGACCAGCATCTTTACGCTAGCGCGTGTTATTACTTGGATGTTGCATACTCACCCTATTCCACTGTGGTCTTTCTTCTTCGGTTTAATCATTATCTCGGTAAACCACATGTTTAAGCAGATTGAGCATTGGAATGTCAGCCGCTTTATTGCGTTGCTCGTCGGTATTGCTTTTTCTTATAGTATAACCGTACTGCAACCTCTGAACCTTGAGCCAACTTCAATCAATATCCTACTTGCTGGCTCAATTGCGATTTGCGCAATGATCTTACCGGGTATTTCAGGTAGCTTCATCTTACTGATGTTGGGTATGTATGCACCGATTCTGGCTGCTGCTAAGTCTATCGACGTGGTGACACTAACAACGTTTGCAGCGGGCTGTGCTATTGGTCTTCTAACATTCTCACACGTATTAACATGGGTACTGAGACACTACCGTGATATCACACTGACGTTTTTAACCGGTCTAATGATAGGTACCCTGGGTAAAGTATGGCCGTGGAAAGAAACACTAACGTGGCGTACAGATTCAAGTGGCCTAGAAGTGCCACTACTAGAGCGTAATCTCTCACCATTTAGCTTCGAAGACATCACCGGGCAGCCAGCATTATTAGCTTATGCGATTGTGGCGATGCTTGCTGCTATTGCACTCATTTTAGTGCTAGAAAAGGCGGCGAATAAAACCACTAAAAGTCATAATTTATAATTAAACGATAGAAAGAGAGAAAGAGAGAAAGAAATACCTGAGTGTATTTCTTTCTCTTTTAACATCATTATTCGTTTTTTAGTTCACTAATCGCGTATCTAAAGTATGTCGATAGTAATGTCATCAAAAGCATACAACTGACCACCGAATTCCTCAATAAATACCCCCGCATCCACCTTACTACTAAAACTACCCAGTGTTTTACCCATAGCGCCTTTTTGGCTCGAACCAATGACAAACCACGCCGTACGCGCATCAATAAAATGTTCATCACCCGGTGTTGCCCAAGGTGTTTTACTCATATCATGAACAAATACCTCTTTCACCTGACGTTTATTTTCTGGTTGTAGGATGAAACTAAATAGATCACGAGTAGAGCAAAACTTATTAATACTCTCAGTGTTACTGCTGAAATGCTCTCCTTTAGGCCCTGGGAAATTGCTGATAATCATGCCACATAAATGACATTCATCAGCCTGCTCAATAGCGACCGCTTGACGTACCATTTCTTGCTTACTGGTATCTTCACTACAACCAACAAGTAACATAAACACAGTAGCAAGTGAAAATACTTTCCATTTATTATTCATTATTTCTATCCTTCTAATTCAATGCAAAAACCAATGTAAATCAAAGCGACTTTCTATTAAACAGGACACTTGCTAGCAATAAAGGAGTGACTATCCACGCCAGCATAAGCACAATTAAAGAACTAACAGACTGACTACTATTGATAGCAACCGCTAAAACACCATTCACATCCGTTACATCTAAAGCAGCAAGGTTGGTTAACCTAAATATATCCGCAGGGTTAAACATCATGGTATTCACCAAACCTTGTTGAGTAAAACCGGAGTCAACACCAACAAGTAACGCTAACAGTGCCAAATCAAAAACCAATACAAAGAAAAACCAGGTAAGTAACGCTAAACCGGCGGCTTTTGATTTTTCATTAACAGCAATGCTAATCACATAGGCAATGCTGATAAAAGACCAACCAAGCAAGGTTGCGGTTAAGATAAATAATCCAAAAGCAGGCAGTACCTCAGCAAAACTAGACTGACTGCCTAACAGTAATGCTGCGCTACCAAAGCCGATAAATGTCGCTAACGCAATAATACAACCCTGCCCGACAAACTTGCCCAACAGTAATTGTATTTTGCTGATCGGATAAGTTAACAACAGCAGTAACGTACCGGACTCCTGTTCACCGACAAAGCTGTCATAACTGAGTAGTAGCGCAATTAAAGGGATTAAAAATACCGCTAAACTAGACAAACTTGCAATGGTCGATGATAACGATACCGTGCCTACCTGCCCAGATGCCGCCGCACCATAATAGCTTAGTCCTAAAGATAGAATGGCAAATATCAAGGTAATCGAAATTAACCAACGATTGCGTAATCCGTCTTGAAACTCCTTCATTGCCACAGCTAAAATTTGATTCATACGCGAGCCGCTCCTACACCAGTATTAACTACAGTATTGATATCAACTTGAACATCATTTTTTACATCAACGTCGTTAATGCCACCAGCTAAATAATACTGATATAGCTGATTCAAACTCGCATGCTCGATGTGTATATCTTGCACGCCTGAGTAAGACATAACCTGTTTGATCACCGTCATTTTTTGCGTTTCCGAAACGGATAACACATCAGCTTTAATCAGTAATGGACTCAATAATGGGTCTGTCATTAACTGTTCGGTAATACCTTTAGTTGAAATCAATACCGGTAAATGAGCACGATTACGCAATTCACTCAAAGTTCCAATCATTAATGCTTCACCGCCTGAAAGGATCATCGCGCGATCGATATGTTGCTCGACGCCCGGTAATACGTGAGAACATAAAATAATGCTCGCCCCCTTACTTTTCAGTTTATCTACCGATTGGTAAAACTCTTGCGTTGCAGTGGGATCTAACCCCACTGTCGGCTCATCTAACAGCAATAATTTCGGTTCACCCAAAAATGCTTGTGCCAAACCAAGACGCTGACGCATGCCTTTAGAATAAGTTTTCACCGGACGATGCATCGCATGTGTTAACCCAACCTGCGCTAACAACTCACTCACCTGTATTTTACTGACCGATTTTAAACGCGCAAAATAATGCAGTACTTCGGCACCAGTTAGATGCTCATAAAAGCTCACATTTTCAGGTAGGTAACCGATTTTACGCCGACCATGCCAAGCTTGTTTAGAACCAGGATCAGTGCCAAATACTTTGACGTCTCCTTGTGAAGCATTCATCACACCCAGAATCAATTTCATCATGGTTGTTTTGCCTGCACCATTATGGCCAAACAGGCCGAGTACTTCTCCAGGTGCGAGTTGTAAGGAAATATTTTTTAATGCTGTGAGTCCCTGAAACTGCTTGCTCACGTTTTCAATAGATACAATTGAAGAGGTCATAAAGCTAATGCTACCTCGTTATTTTTAGAATGAGAATTTGATGCAACAGGAAATGGTTGCATCAAGGGAAAGCTATCTTTAACGCCACCGGGCTTAAGTACCGGAAATTGATTTTGTACCCAGCGTAATAACAACACAGCGGGACTATCAAGTAACACCTTTGCTTCTGGATATTGCCAAACCATTTTATCAATACCATCATTCGGCACAAACGCGGTATCACCGGTACCGTCATTATTCAGGTCCCAACCTAAATAATTACTCCAATAGTTGCCGATACCATCAAGGCTCCACTCTTGTTGTTTATTCGAGACATATTTAATTTGTACAGGGTTATTAATGAAATTGTTACCATAGACCTTGGTATTTTCAGAGCCTGCAGTAAGGTGTACACCAATTTCAGCAGTATCAATGGTGTTATACATGATCTTGTTATAAGCCGAGTTATAAATAAATAACCCCTTACCATCACGCCCTAACACCTTGTTTTCTGCTTTCGTCCAAACCTGTTTAATTTGATTATAACTAATTTCGGAAGACGTAATAAAATTCATTAAAAATCCGTAATCTTCACTATTAACCGTGCGATTGCCAGACACAATTAAATTACGTGAACTCATCAGTGCATAGCCAGCTCGGGTATTATATGCAAAGTTATTAAGCACTTGATTGTTATGCGAATACATATAATGAATACCATAACGTAAGTCATGCATAGTATTGTTTTTTAAAACATTTTGTTGGCTAGAAATAATGTATAAACCATCCCGGGTATCATTGACAGTATTACCTTCGACGAGCGCATTTTTAACCATAGATAACTGAATACCATTACCTCGGTCTGCAGAGCGTAATGTTGAATTACCCGTTATATGATTATTCTCAAGCAATACACCGTCACTTTTTTGCACCCAGATACCAAAACCATCACCCTTTAATACATTGTTACGTAAAGTTAAATTAGTTGACCCCACATCTGTATAGATCCCCGAGTCTTGGGTGGTTAAGTTTCTGCCCCAGTTCACTATCGTTAGGTTTTCGATGGTAATATTAGAATTTTGTAGTTCTAAGCCATGCCCGCTGTTATTGGCATTTAAAACCACACCTTTTTCACCAATAACACGAATAGCGCGGCGCACAATAAAGTTACCTTTATATTTCCCTGCCGAAATGGCCACAACATCACCATCAAGCGCTAAGTCGAATGCTGTTTGTAAATCATCCGAGGCAGCAACAAAGATGTCTTTGGCCCAGCTTGCACTAGAGAAGCTCGTAGTAAATGTTACAAATATAAAAAGTAATAATGGTTTTATCATTCATACTCTCGACAGCATAAAGCTACAATATGGAATAAAAATAAAGTCGAGGACAATCCATACTCATCACCCTCGACTTCTTAACTAACCTAGCGATTAAACTTTAATAAAATTAACGACTAAGTTTCAACCAACATACGACCACGCATTTCCATGTGTAGGGCATGGCAGAACCAATTACAGTAATACCATTGCACACCGGGCTTATCGGCAACAAAAGTAACTGATGCTGTCGCTTGTGGGCCGATCTCCATTTGCACACCATGATTAGTCAAACAGAAACCATGTGTTACATCTTCAACCATATCTAGGTTAGTCACGACAAATGTCACTTCATCACCGAGCTTCACCTTAAACTCGTTAATGCCAAAAGTCGGTGCAACAGAAGTCATATACACACGCACTTTTTTACCATCACGAATAACTTTATTCTCTGCCATCACATCAACACCATCTGCTTTTGCCATCGCAATAGTGTCAGCAAAAATAGGATCATCACGTGTCCATAATTTTTTAGGTTTCACTTTGCTGCGATGCACAATGATGCAGTCATGCGGTTCTGCAAACGTAGGACCATCATGTACCAGCTTCATTTCATCGCCTGAGATATCAATTAACTGATCATTTTCTGGGCGTAGCGGTCCCACTGGTAAGAATCTATCTTTCGAGAATTTACATAATGATACAAGCCATTTACCATCAGCATCACGGGTTTCACCTTGTGATGTATGGTTGTGGCCTGGTTGATAATGCACGTCGAGCTTTTGCTTAAGGTAATTAACTTTCTCACCGTTGTACGCACGGATCGCTTCTTCAACATCCCATTTCGCGATTTGGCTATCTAGGAACAAGGTTGTGTAAGCATAACCACGGTTATCAAATGCAGTATGTAGTGGACCTAAACCTAATTCTGGTTCTGCAACCACCGTATCACGAGGTTTGATCTTGTCGTCAAACAGGGCATCAAGTTTATCAATCGCAATAATCGACACCGTTGGTGATAATTTACCGTTGGCAACAAAGTACTTACCATTTGGCGAGGTATTCATGCCATGTGGTGACTTAGGCACTGGGATATAACGGGTAAGTTCAGAACCTTTACGCCCATCAAGTACAGGTACATCATTACCATTATAAGTTTTGAATTTACCCGCTTTAAGCGCAGCTTCACAGCGCGCTAGGTTAAATACCACAACATGATCACGTTCAGCGGCGAGCATTTCACCTAAGTTCATGCCCATTTCTGAGTTGTAACAGGTTGAAGCAAAATACTTGCCGTCGAAATCAGCATCGGTATTATCTAAGTTACCGTCAACCATGACTTGGAACGCCATTTCCATTGATTCAGCATCAATAACATTGAATAGCGAACGATAAGTACTGACGTCTTCCAATGATGCTTTACCATCATTGTTCATCGGAATTTCAAACTCACTATTGCAGATCACATATTTTGTATAAGGTACTTTTTGCACACGTAAACCATGAATCGCTTGTACGTTTGGCACTGTCAGCATCTTGTCTGCTTTCATTACATCACAACGGATACGCGCAACACGTGAGTTAGCTTTGTCGTTAATAAATACATATTTACCGTTATAACGGCCATCCGTCATACTCATGTGCGGATGATGAGAGTCACCCGCTAAAAGGTGCGCACTATCACCTTTGATGCGTTTACTTTCGTTGGTTAAACCCCAACCTGTGGCGCTATCGATATTAAATACCGGAATACGCATCAGTTCGCGCATAGAAGGCAAGCCCATAATACGAACTTCACCGGAGTGACCACCACTCCAGAAACCATAGTACTCATCAAGTTCACCGGGATGAACCACTGGGCTATTTTCATACTCCACACGTTTTGCTTGCGCGACAGACGAGAACATTGCGGCAGACATAGGTGCTAATACCGCGCCTGCGCCTAAAACGGCCGTTTTACCAAAAAAGCTACGACGCTCCGAATTTTCGATTGTGACATCTTTAATTTCTTCAATATTATTTTTTTTATCAGTCATTATTAATCTCCATATTATCAATCTAGTCAGTACTATTTATGTATCGTTGAGTGTTGAGTATTACTTATTTATTGTTGAGTCTTGCTTATATATTGTTAGGTATTCGCTATACATTGCTAGGTATTGGTTACCTCTATGGCTTGCTCTTGGAATTTTTTCAGTTTGCGTGCTTGCTTTTTAAGTGGTGGACATTTCTGATCATTAAAGTAGGTAATTTGACAATCTAAGCAGTAATGACATTCGCGCATATTAATAACACCGTCAGGTTGGATGGCTTGGATCTCACATTCTTTTGCACATGTTTTACATGGCTGACCACAATCTGGACGGCGTTTAAGCCAGCTAAATAAGCGCATATTACTGCTCACAGACAGTGCCGCGCCCAACGGACATAAGTAACGGCAAAATGTCTTACGATTGACAAGATTAATGAGCAGTAACAAACTTGCCCAAGCAACAAATGGCCACTCGCGATCAAACTTCAATAAAAAGGTGGTTTTAAACGGTTCAATCTCGGCAAATTGCTCAGCAAGTGCCAGTGAATCTAATGAGATGCCAAACAAGGCAAGTAAGATAAGATATTTAATTGCCCATAAGCGTTCATGCACCGCATAAGGCAGTTCGATTTGTGGTAATTTGATGAAACGACCAAACACATTGATCAGCTCTTGCAACGCGCCAAACGGACATAACCAACCGCAATAAACCGCTCGCCCCCATAACAACATAGTGACAGCAGCCGCACACCATAAAATAAAGATGATCGGGTCAAGTAAGAATAAGTCCCAAGAAAAGTCATTCGCTAAAGCATGTAAAAAGGTGAATACATTAACAATCGAAAGCTGTCCAGACCATGCCCAACCAATAAAGACCACGGTAACTACTAAAAAACCGTGACGTAAATTATGCATAAATTTAGGATGACGAACGAGCACATCTTGAAAGAATAGAATCAATACCAATACCACAATTAACAGGATCAGTACGATCACTTCTAGATTTCGCTCTTGCCAAACTTGTTGAGTAAGCGTCAATTCGGGCTCTGGATAAATCGCCGGTGGCGTATCAACATATTTTTCTAACATGCTGTATTGACCTTTAAAACTATTAAACAAACTATCAACCGGTCCGGTTTGACGTCGAACTAACAGCTCAAATTGCCATTCAGCGCCAGGGTCAAACTCATGGTGTGTCGCAATTTTAAATACTGACATTTCTGAAAATGCAGGGGCGCCCTCAATAAAGATATCCGTCAGTCGTTCATGCTCTAAATCGCGGAATGAGATAGCATTGTTGTTTTGATGCACTTGGATACGATCAAAGATACCACCGCGCACATAACCAGAACCTTTAAATGAATAACCATTACCAAACACAGCGACAAGGTGCTCATTGGGTTTTAACTTGCCCATTAACCATTGGTAATCGGATTCACTAAATAAGTTTTTACCAATAGAGGGCACATCCGCAAGCGTATAATAAATCTCTGCAAACATATCTTGTTTTTCTGATGCAGCGGCTTCATCAACATGCTCAGCATCGGTACCAACAAAGCTTTCATCAACCGTGGCACGGTTAAGGTATAACTTACGAATCGAGCCATCGCCAGTGAGATCTAACCAATTAGCAGGGCTAAATACGTCTGCTTTAATCGTCGACGCTGGTTGGATGATGCCGTTGTCTGGTTCAATAATGCCTAACGACACAGCAACTTTATGGGCTGCTTTGGTAATACCAACGTTCATCACCATCACTGTCACTGTCGCACCAGAAAGACCATCGATAGCAACATAACCTTCACTTTTATTACCGCCTACTTTTAAGCGGTCCAACACAGAGAGTCCGGTATATTGGTCAGCGAAATTCCATAGTTTTTGCTCTGGAATACCAGCAAGGATAATCGGTTCGTGATGCTCCAATACCTTCGCGGTCAAGTAATTGCCTTGTGGATCGATCGCCACCAGCATATTGACTGGTTCACCAGAATAAGCCGGTATACGCGCGACATCATTGGTTTCAAACGCATACCCTAATACAAGGTCATTTTTTCGTACGGTCCAAACTAAAGGATCACCGGTTTTTTCTGAGATATCAGTCGCATCAGGAAAGGTTTGTTCAATATAAGGTATCGGATCTTTTGGTGGGCTAACAAACAAAGCGTAGCTCGGTGTGGCAAAGATGACTAATATTACGCACACTAAAGCCAACGGTAAGTATGGCACTATAAGCTGGCTAATTTGGGTCGTATTAGAAGTGCGTTTGTTTGTTGTATCCACGATAAATCCTTAATCTAACAAGCACTGCTATATTGCACTGCTGTTGCCATTGAGTATCATAGGGAATAGTAGTAGATCGATAAATGACATGTATCAAGTGTGTTGAAAATATAGACAAAATGTAAATGCGAAGTATATTTTATGCGACGTCACACGAAAAAATCACTAATAAAGTTTAATAATCATGAGCTATCTAACTAATCAGCCTGCCGAGTCTGGACCATAGCGCTGTTGATTCGGCGATACCCCAACCAACCAAATACACCGACAAAAAACAACGGTGCGAGCCACAATACATAGGTTCTTGGTTCAAATTTAGGTTTATACAACACCACATCACCAAAACGGCTAGTCATAAAATTAATCACTTGTGCATCAGTTTCACCTTTATTGACCATCAAATAGACCGCTAAACGTAAATCTTTGGCTATCGGGGAATTAGACTCCATCAAATTTTGATTTTGACATTGGGGGCAGCGTAATTGGCGCGCCAAATAAATCGCCCGATTTTGTTTATCAACAGAGTTAAACGCAAACACCTCTACCGACTGCATTGCTTCAACACCCGAATCGCTAATATGACTCGCTAGTGGTTGTGCAGATAAAGGCAATATGGTGAACATCGCCACCATGAAAATATACGCTGATAATCGTTGCATGTTATCCCTTTACTTTGCTTGTTTCGTTAATAGTTTTTGTATAAATGGCTTAAAGTAATGTTGCCAAACCACTTCATCTAGCGCGCCAGAATAACGAAATAATACGATACCTTTATTATCTAACAGGTACGTTTCTGGTGTCGAAATAACTCCGATATCTAATGCAAGCTTGCCATCATGATCAAAAATGGTTGCCACATAAGGATTGCCCAGCGTGGTTAATACTTGATTGGCAGCAGCGCGTTGATCACGATAATTTAAGCCGATAATACGCACTTCATCTTTAACCGCTAGCTGCATTAAAAAATCATGCTCACTTTGACAAACCGCGCACCAAGAAGCCCAAACATTTAACAAGGTGAATTTATTGTTCGTCTGTAGCACACTATTATCGACTAACTCAGTATTCGAAGTTAAACTACGGGCGGTAAAAACCGGGATCGGTTTACCTACCAAAGCCGAAGGCGTCACTTGCCCTTTTTGAGACATTAATGCAGCCATCATCACAGCAACAAATAGCAAACCCAATAAGCTCGGCAGTACTAGCTTCAATTTGTTATTTAGCATAACGCTGCCCTATCGCCAACATACCACCAAGCATCATCATTACACTGCCTGCCCATAACCAATTAATAAACGCTTTGTTTTGTACTCGAATAGCATAAGCGTTGTGATCAATCTTCTCACCCATGGTGATGTAGATATCACGCAGCCAATTAGAATGAATAGCGGGCTCGCTCATATTCATCACTCGCACTGGATAATGACGTTTTTGTGGTTTCAATTGCACAATAACTCCTTCTTTATCAACAATATCAATCACTGCTTGTTCCGCGGTATAATTAGCCGCAACCAGCCATTCAGTATCCACATAAGTAATAGTTAAATCACCGAACTCTACTGAACTACCAGGACTCATTTTAGCACTCACCTCTGTGGAATTATAACTGACCAGTAAGATACCCACAGCAGTGACCGCCACACCGATGTGCGCGACAGCCATGGCTGAACGGCGGAGCGTCACGCCAGCGAACAAAGATGACATCACGATACCAACGCACAATATCAACACTAATAATACAAACACTGATAAGCTGTGATTAAACAGATAACTGGCGACAGAACCGACGAAAACAGAGGCAACCCACGCCAATATCAACCTAATATTCACGCCATTAAAATGCGTCTTTTTCCAATGAATAAAAGGGGCAATACACATCAGCATAAAGCAGAGCAAAGCCAGAGGAACAAATACCGCATTAAAGAAAGGTGCGCCCACCGAAATACTCGCTAGGTTTAATACTTGAAAAATCATCGGGTAAAAAGTCCCTAGCAATACTGATAATGTCGCCACCACCAATAAACCATTAAGCATTAAAAACAACACTTCTCGACTCACAATACTGTGTAACTTTAACGGTATTATCTTGCCGCTTTGCAACATAAATAAAGTCAATGGCACCACGACACAAACAGCCAGAATAACAAGTAGCACGAGACCACGTGTTGGATCGACTGCAAACGCATGCACTGAAGTTAAAACCCCAGAACGCACTACAAATGTACCGAGTAAGCTTAAGCTAAAAGTGAATATAGACAGCAACAAGCTCCAGTTTATCAATGCTTGGCGCTTTTCACTGGCGATCAGTGAATGCAATAACGCCGTACCCGTTAACCAAGGTAGTAAAGAGGCATTTTCAACCGGATCCCAGAACCACCAGCCGCCCCAACCCAGTTCATAATAAGCCCACCAAGAACCCAGCGCGACACCACCCGTCAGCATGATCCAAGCAGCAAGCGTCCAAGCCCGACTCCACTGCGACCACGGGATATTAATATCAGGCATAGTTAACGCTGCAACGGCAAAGGCAAATGCCCCCGAAAAGCCAACGTAACCTAAATACAATAATGGCGGGTGAAAAATAAGACCCACGTCCTGTAACATCGGATGCAAATCGCGTCCATGCAAAGGTACAGGAAACAAACGCGAAAAAGGATTAGAAGCCAGCAGCGTAAATAGACCAAACGCGGCGGTTAATAAACTTAATACAATTAATACTCGGCTAATAAAAGCCTGATTGTGATTGCGGTTAACGAAAGCTATCGCTGCCGA
>NZ_JASJHF010000160.1:0-5635 GCF_033791185.1 Moritella sp.
GTAGGTAAATCCCAAATTTTCATTTTTAAACATCCCGATTCAATGTGGAGACAACAATTTACAACAAAACAGTTGCAAGTGCAACAATTGCGGTGTAAATTAAATGCAAATCAACGAACACAAACCTCAACATTCAATCAGGAATAAATCATGTCAGTATCAAAACGTGTTAATACCATAATCTCTGCACTATCACTCACTCTCAGCCTGGCTATCACATCTGTAGCTGCATCAGATAATGTATTGACAGTCTCATTAATACAAGATGTAGAACAGCGCCAAACCGCCTTTTCAGAAATTGACAAACAACAAAAACAGATTAATAAAGCCCTTGGGGATTCAGCACCAGACTGGCAACAGCTCGAAGTATTAAGTGCAGCACTGACCGCTAACTCGGCGTTATTACAGCAGCTATTTGTGCCGGAAAGCCAATTGAACAGTAAAGCCAAGGATAAAGTGTGGGATGACAATATGAAATTTAAAGCAGCATTAACAAAAATGGATAGTAACTTTATAAAAATGGACAATGCAATCAAGCAGCAAGACAAAGACACAGCTAAAGCAGCCCTAAAGCAAGCAAACAGTACTTGTCGTAACTGTCATCGCCAGTACCGTTCTCGCTGGTAATTTAGATTCTAGCATCATTATAGTAATCACTTTTATCACTTATTTAGGACGCAATCATGAATACCAAAATATTAAAAAACATACATAAAATAACAGCCATACTGGCATTTTTAATCATAGCATCGTTTCTAACGAGCACGATCATTGCGGATATTTTCGCAACGCCAGAACAAATTGCACAAGTGAAAGGTACCATCCTACTATTTATACCAGTACTCATTTTAGCGATGATGGCTACAGGTAAAACGGCAAAAAAACTATATCCAGGCGCAATGACTGGCATATTTAAAGTCAAGCAACGCCGGTTAAAAGTAGCGGCTATTAATGGCACATTAATTTTATTACCTGCCGCGATAGTATTAGCTAACTGGTCTGCATTAGGTCAATTCGATGAACTATATTGGACAGTACAAATTCTAGAAATAATCGCTGGTACAACAAATCTAACAATGATTGGTTTAAATATTCGTGATGGGATACGTTTAGGTCGCAATGCTAAAAAAGCACGGTAAAGAAGCGATGAATGGTGCTCAGGTGAGAATATTAGAGCACTTTTATACCTTATAGCCGTCGTTATAAACTGTAGTTATTCATTAACGTAAATCCATCTATCAATTAAAGACTAAATTAAGGTTGTGCGGTTCAGAAGCAACCGTTGCCACAACCACAGGTTTCGCAAACAATCAATCTACGACAGCAGTAGCACATGACTGATACTGCTGTGTTGAACAATCATCGGATTAAGGGTGATGATTAATCTAGGATCGGCGTTGGTTTTCTATTTTCATCAACGGCCACTAAGCTGAACATGCCGGAAATAGCCTTGGTACGACCTTCCTCACTCATAGACTCAACAAATATATCCACTTTAACTCGGATTGAAGTGCGACCGACTTTCTCGATAGTACCAACCAATTCAACCACTGTTCCAGCTGGAATCGGGTGAGAAAAATCAATTCTATCCGAAGATACTGTTACTAAGGGCTTATGGCAAAAACGCGTTGCGGCAATAAAAGCCGTTTCATCCATCCAAGATAATGCTTGGCCACCAAACAGGGTATCATGGTGGTTGACCGTTGATGGAAACACTGCTTTACATACACGTGTTTCTGCACGTTTTATTTTTTCTTCGATAGATATAGACATATACTCGCCATTATTAGCTTTAAGGATCTGAACGATCATCCAGATCCCTAAACAAAAGGCAAGGAGATTCTAATAAACGGGGTACTTCATCACTAGATAAATGGCAAATGATGAATTAATCATCAAGCTCGCTGCGCCCTCTAGATCTCGACGTGGGAAATCACAAGGTAGTCAAGACCACTGGTGATCGCAATAACCTGTGCTTGAATACAGTTTTCATCATTGACTAATGGGCTATCTGGGTATACTTCGGTTGTAGTACCGTAAAGACAATCACTGAACCCAGAGCATAAACCTAACGCTTTAGTGGCATAATTAATCACACCGAACTGAGCCAATTTTTCACCAATAATACGCCCGCTTTCATCAGCAGGTGCGATGTGCGTCACCTTACTCACCGCATTAATAATATGGGCTTGAAATTCGCTATTCGGATTAAGGGTATCACCGACTAAATAAAATCCATCGGGAATGTTCCAGTTATCGTGCACAACAGCATCACGCGCTGCCAGAGCAGGTCTAAATTCGCTATTATCAGTATCAGTGGTTTCATGTAAATCAATATGAGCAGTGATCTGCACATCAAGTGTAGCAATACAGCGCATTAATGCTGCAGATTCTTCGGCGGGACTATTTTCAACAAATGAGCGATTTGGATCAACGGCCTTTGGATTCCAACGATTAATGGTTTCGTAACCCCAAGGACTCACACAAGGCGCCACCACAATATTAAACTGCGCGCTGTATTTTAACGCTTGAGTTTCAATGAAACGAATTGCACCTTGCACACCACTTGTTTCATAACCATGCACACCGCCAGTGACCAATACAGTTGGTTTAGCATGATCCCAATTACGTGTTTTAACGATAAACAATGGAAAACGAGTTGGATCGTAAGACAACGCACCATACTGCTCAATATCAAAATCTTGCTGTAATGGTGCTAACTTAGCCAGCACTTCTTGCTGGTAAGTGCGTACCACAGTTTGTTTTGCTAACCATGCAGCCTTATCTTCCGCTGTCCATTGCTGACCTGGCGTACCAATCTCGTATGCTTGTTGCTGATCCATTAATAACCCTCTTTAAGACAATAATGTTTATTTTACATTATAATAATGCGCTATTAAGGTATGCGTTAACAAGAGAAAGTATAATTTTGTTGGTCACCATCAGATTATTTATGCATGTAGTCATATAGGCACAGCCAACGATGCTAATTGAGTTTAATTAAAAATGCCCACCAGCTAAAGCAAGTGGGCATTTGATTTAAGTCCTAACATTAATCGTGTTTATTCAGTATCAGGGACTTTCAATACCGTGCTCCATAAGTCACCAAGTGCATTATCACCCACTCCTTGACTAAAGACTTTCACACTAAAATCGATGCCGTTGGTTTCGACAATGGCTATGTAACCATCTGTAGATTGAGCACCACCATTATTCATCACCACTTTAATAATACCGGCTTCAAAGATAGTCCAAGTTGTATCGATACTAATATCGCCAGCACCTTCGTTATAAGTGAATGTTCCAGTACCGTCTTTATTAAAGCGGTAGGTATAAACATCATCAGCTTGGCTTAACACATCACGGGTGGTCAGTGTCATACCGTCGTCAATAAACTTAGTACTGAATGCAGTCACTAATTTACCCTGCTGGCAAGATGTCACGGCTTGTTTAAACTCATCGTAGCTACGATAAACTTGCGCTACATCGCCAGAGTCAAGATCTGCGCAGGCAAGGATATCCGCAGACAAATCAATATCAATAAAACCATCCCAAGAGTAGATAGATTGACTGCCATTAGCATACACCGCAAATTTCGATTGTTCAGCTGAGTTATCAATTAAGCGCATAACATACTCAAGTGTTTCCCCATCGCCATAATAAAGTTCTAAATTACCATCAGCATTAACGTTCCATACACGGTTATATTGCACGCCATTTTGGTAAAAATCGGCAGTTTTATCGATATTAAAGGTATAAGTACGCGTTTGACCTGAGTCTGGGATAATACGTGTGATCGTATTGCCCTCTAAATCCATTTCAGGTAATACATCACAGGTTGCAAGCTGAGCATTGAAATCATCAATAGAAGCGGGCTTCGCATAGCTAACGTCACAATTTTCATATTCGCCGACAGTCGGATCGAGAGGGTCGGCATCGATACTATCCTCAACACCATCATTATCATCATCTGGATCGGCATTATTACCAATATTATCCTCATCGCTGTCTAACCATTCCGTTGCATCACCAGGCCATGCATCAAGTGCATCAGGCACCCCGTCAGCATCATTATCGCTATCTAATAGATCATTGCTACTATCAAATACCGCTTCTTGAATATCAAAGTCAACTTTAGCCATGGCCTTTTTAATCATATCGCTGACTGCTGCCGTCTGTTTATTAAACGTGGCATCATCCGAGTCATCGGCAATAACAAGGGTAAATTCACTCTCGCCATCAGGGAGTATTTTAGAACTAACAATATTTTCTGCCACGTAAGCTGTATTTGCACTGCTACTTGCGATGAAATCACTTAAGACATCCCCTTCTGGAATACCAAAATCCTTTGCAACCTTAGCTACCGCGGCTTGTTTTATCGCAGCCAATTTCTCAGCAGATTCACTGCCATCGGTATTTTGTTCAATTTCAATACTCACTAATGTCGACAAGGGAGTTATTTCATTTTCTCCCGGTGGTGCAGACATCATATAATCGAAGGGAACAGCGCTGCCGCTTTCTTCATCGACTGTTTGACCAGCAATGATTTTTGCGTAAATAGAGTATTGTTGTGGATCCACTATCTGAGTAACATCCAATTTAGCAACACCACCATCGCCAGAAAATATCGAGGGTTCATTAGCATCAAGTTGCTTATTGCCATCAACATCAAGCCAAACTTGGGCATTTTTCAAATACCCATCAATGACTTTTACAGTATAAGAAACGGGGGCCACTGTAGGGGCTCCAGCGGGAGTTGCTGTCGACCCCGTACTTTCATCGTCACTGCCGCCGCAACCTGCTAAAAAAATAGAACTAGAAAATCCGAGAGCTACAACTAATAATTTCTTCTTCATGTTTTTATCCTTAACACTTCAATAACAAGGGTCAAATACAAACAAGAAAATGGTAAATACATACAAGACTAAAAGGACATACCATCAACGCATCCTAACTATACTAGACATCGATACCACTTCCGGCACAAGATATAAGTAACGCCAACACTGAAAAAGCAGCATCTTATGTTATTAATTGTCAATGCAAAGGTTAATAGTATGTGATCACATTTTAGATTTGTTTTATTTAACAACAGCAAAGATGGCTATAAATAAAAGCATATTCCGATAATAAATTAACAAAAAAATAAAAAGAAAAATAAAAAAAACCCGCTACAAGAGCGGGTTCTATCATCATTTAAGTTAAAAATGATTGTTTATAGTAGGGCAACTGACTGTTGTACGATAACCCACTCTTCATTGGTTGGGATAACCATAACAGCAGGTGTACCCGCTACAGTGATCAGGCCGCCATTACCAAATCGAGCAGCTTTATTTGCTTCCAGATCTTCTTTATAACCAAAGATCTTCAAGTAAGCTAATACTTCACTACGGATTGGCAGTGCATTTTCACCAATACCGCCAGTAAAGATAATACCGTCAAGTGATTCAAGCGATACCATGTATGACGCTATGTATTTAGCAACACGATAGGTAAATACTTGGAATGCTAATGTCGCGCCTTTATGGCCCTGTTCCATAGCTTCGATAATACCGCGGCAGTCACTGGTTAAACCTGATACGCCCATAAAGCCTGAATTAGTATTCAGTTCTTTAAACACTTCATCTTGTGACCA
>NZ_JASJHF010000161.1:0-2736 GCF_033791185.1 Moritella sp.
ACCAGGTGGCTTGGTTATAACAGCCTTTGCATTGATGCTCGCAACCACTGACAAATAGCGTGACGCGTGTACCTGGGCCATTGATCACATCAAGGTTATAATATTGAGAATAATGCATTTTTATCTCTTAAACGCTAGCCAATAGAGTATTGGCTAGCTAGTTAATTAATCTTATTTAGGATTTCTATCGAATACTTTCAACACGCAATGAAACTATAAATGTTTAACGCGACGTTTTACTTCTTCTTGTTTACCATCGTTAAAGGGACGCGCATCGGGACTGCCTAGATAACCACAGACTCGACGCGTTACAGATACTTTGGCAATATCGTGGTTATCGCATTTAGGACAAGTAAAACCTTTACTCGTACAGCTAAATTCACCGGTATAACCACATTCGTAACATTCATCGATTGGTGTATTGGTACCGTAGTAAGGCACGCGTGAATAGCTATAGTCCCAGACATCTTCTAGCGCTTCAATATTGTGCTGCATATTTGGATATTCGCCATAACAGATAAAACCGCCGCTACTAACAGGTGGGTAGGGCATTTCAAAATCAATTTTATCGTATGGATTAACTTGTTTTTCAACATCCAAATGGAAGCTATTGGTGTAATAGCCTTTATCTGTCACGTCTTTGATATCACCAAACGTGATCTTATCTAATTTAGCAAAACGGCTACACAGGTTTTCACTCGGTGTGGCGTATAAGCTGTAAGCATAACCGCTTTCTGTGGTCCATTGTTCAGTGCTTGCTTTCATGTGGCTAAGCATGGCAATCGCTTTTTGTTGTAATGCTTCACTATCGTAAGGGTGGGTAGCATTACCAAACAGTGCATTGATGGCTTCGTGCAAGCCGATGTAACCTAAAGAAATAGAGGCGCGGCCATGCTTGAAAATATCTAATACGTCATCATCAGCATTTAGTCTAACGCCGCAAGCACCTTCCATATAAAGGATAGGGGCAACACGTGCTTTAACGCCTTTAAGACGAGAAATACGGGTTTCTAGTGCGCGTTTACACAGGATTAAACGTTCATCTAATAATTGATAGAAGCGTGATTCATCGCCTTTTGCTTGAATGGCAATGCGCGGTAAATTAAGACTAACAACACCTAAGTTATTACGGCCTTCGTGAACTAATTTACCTTCTTCTTCATAGGTGCCTAAGAAACTACGGCAACCCATCGGCGTTTTAAACGAACCCGTTACTTTAACTACTTGATCATAGTTTAGGATGTCTGGATACATGCGCTTAGTTGAGCATTCCAGTGCCAGTTGTTTGATATCGTAATTGGCATCTTGTGACTTATGGTTTAAACCATCTTTAATGGCAAACACCAGTTTTGGGAATACGGCTGTTTTATGATTTCTGCCTAAGCCTGCAATACGATTTTTAAGAATTGACTGCTGAATTAAACGTGCTTCCCAGCTAGTACCTAAACCAAAACCGAAAGTAACAAAGGGCGTTTGGCCATTTGCGGTGTGTAAGGTGTTTACTTCATACTCTAGTGACTGGAATGCATCGAAGCATTCTTTTTCAGTGCGTGAGCGTGCAAACTCTGCTTTATTTGGTATTGACCATTCTTCGGCTAGTTGGGTATTTTTATCAAAGCTCGCTGTCACGTAAGGCGCTAAGATCTCGTCAATGCGGTTGATCGTGGTGCCACCGTAAATATGGCTGGCTACCTGTGCAATGATTTGTGCGGTAACTGCGGTTGCTGTGGTGATTGATTTTGGTGTTTCAATTTCAGCATTGCCCATTTTAAAGCCACGCGTCAGCATGCCATCAAGATCGATCAGCATGCAGTTAAACATCGGAAAGAATGGGGCATAATCAAGGTCGTGATAGTGAATGTCGCCAGCTTCATGAGCATGAACAATATCGCGCGGTAAGATATGCTGCTTGGCATAATGCTTGGCAACAATACCAGCAAGTAGATCACGTTGAGTTGGGATCACTTTGCTGTCTTTATTGGCATTTTCATTCAACAGTGATTCGTTGCTTTGCTCAATAAGACCTTTAATTTCGTTAGTCAGGATGCTTTGTGTTTCACGGGCAATATCACGTTGATGACGGTATTCGATGTAAGCGCGAGCAATGAGTTTGTTGCTTTCTTGCATCAGCACATCTTCAACGGTGTTTTGAATGGTGTGGATCTCAATAGCATGCTCGCTAGAGACATCTTGTTGAATAAGTAATTTGTGTACTTTACTTGCCATATTGGCCGCATAATCACGGTTTTCTTGTTGCACTGACTTAGCTGCAGCGTAAATAGCGTCTTGTATGCATTGAATGTTGAACGGCACACGACAACCATCTCGTTTGATGACAAATAGATCCACAAAATACTCCTTAAGGCAAAATTAAAATCATAATGTGACACTATATATAGGTGCTTGGTTTACCAGTGACACAAGATGTTGTGTATTAGGCTTGAAGTTTGTTTTTGGTGTATTGATTTCGATCAAGAATTATTACGCCTGGGTTAGGATTTATTCGGGATGTATTCTTGATCAATAAATGGCATTATTTTTGTTGTAAGTTTATTTTTGAACGATATTTAAACGTAAAATGAGCAGTGTAATAGTTATGATGAATAAAGCTTTACAACTTCAAGAGGTTGCTCTAATATTCGCTCCATTGCTGCGGAGGGGTGGCAGAGTGGCCGAATGCACTGGTCTTGAAAACCAGCAGGGGTTAATAGCTCCTCGAGAGTTCAAATCTCTCCT
>NZ_JASJHF010000162.1:0-19904 GCF_033791185.1 Moritella sp.
ATGGAAGAACACTTCGGTGAAATACTTGTTCCAACAGAAGAAGTTGTTGAAATGCGTGCCGGTCAACGTCGCAAGAGTGAACGCAAGTTCTTTCCTGGCTACGTTTTAGTTCAAATGGTTATGAACGATGAATCATGGCACTTGGTAAGCAGCTTACCACGTGTACTAGGTTTCATTGGTGGTACGAAAGAGCGTCCAGCTCCAATTACCCAAGCTGAAGCTGACCGTATTCTAAATCGTCTTGAAGATGCCGCTGATAAGCCGCGTCCTAAGACGTTATTTGAAGTGGGTGAAGTGGTTCGTGTATCTGACGGTCCATTTGCAGACTTCAATGGTGTTGTTGAAGAAGTTGACTACGAAAAGAGTCGCTTAAAAGTTTCTGTATTGATTTTCGGTCGTTCTACTCCGGTTGAATTAGATTTCGGTCAAGTAGAAAAAGGCTAATATCATTAACCAATTAGGTTAAAGGTTAGGTTCAATACAATAATATTTGCATTTTATTGAATGAATTTTCAACAAAATGCTTGGCAAGGGCAGGGATTATATCTATAATTCGCTGCCCTTGTTTTTCGGGAAGCTAGTATCTATGTTGGATACAGCGTTCGCACCCATATTTAAGGTAAATTAAAATGGCTAAAAAAGTTACTGCATATATTAAGCTGCAAGTTTCAGCTGGTATGGCGAATCCTAGTCCACCGGTTGGTCCTGCACTAGGTCAACACGGTGTTAACATCATGGAATTCTGTAAAGCGTTTAACGCAAAAACAGATTCTGTAGAGAAGGGTTCTCCGACTCCTGTTGTTATCACAGTTTATTCTGATCGTTCATTCACGTTCGAAACAAAGACTTCTCCAGCATCTTTCTTACTTAAGAAAGCAGCAGGTATCAAGTCTGGTTCTGGTCGTCCAAACGTTGAGAAAGTGGGTACAGTTACTCGCGCTCAGTTGGAAGAGATCTCTAACATCAAACAACCAGACCTTACGGGCGCTGATCTAGATGCAATGGTTCGCACTATTGCTGGTACAGCTCGCTCAATGGGCTTGAACGTAGAAGGATAATTCGGAAATGGCTAAACTTTCTAAACGTATGCGTACGATCCGCGAAAAAGTGGAATCTACAAAAGCTTACGAAATCAACGAAGCAGTTGAACTTCTTAAAGAATTAGCATCAGCTAAATTCAAAGAAAGCATCGACGTTTCTGTAAACCTAGGTATTGATTCACGTAAATCTGACCAAAACGTTCGTGGCGCTACAGTGCTACCACACGGTACTGGTCGTGAAGTACGTGTTGCAGTATTTACACAAGGTGCTAACGCTGAAGCTGCTAAAGCTGCTGGCGCTGACATCGTAGGTATGGACGATCTAGCTGCACAAGTTAAAGCCGGTGAGCTTAACTTTGATGTTGTTATCGCATCTCCAGACGCTATGCGTGTAGTTGGTCAACTAGGTCAAATCCTAGGTCCACGTGGTTTAATGCCAAACCCTAAAGTTGGTACTGTAACTCCTGACGTTGCGACTGCAGTTAAAAATGCTAAGTCTGGTCAAGTTCGTTACCGTAACGACAAAGCTGGCATCATCCACACTACTATCGGTAAAGTGGATTTTGAAGCTGTACAAATTAAAGAAAACCTTGAATCTCTATTGAAAGCACTTAGCAAATCAAAACCTGCTTCTGCTAAAGGTCAATTCATCAAAAAGATCAGCCTATCTACTACGATGGGTGCTGGTCTAGCTGTTGATATTGCAACTCTAGAGACTAAATAATTTACAGGAACCAAATTATTTAGTATAATTTGGTTCCTTAAAATTAGTAGGTTGGTTAATACTGATTTATTGGTGTTAACGAGTTTACAAAATGTGGGTTGAAGTGGGTCTTATGAGTTTAATCTCTTAATACTTACTTCCGTCCAAGACCGTAGGAGTTGTACTTATTCTGTAAGCACAACTTAATAATGATCGGCTATTTTAATTAATACTCGAGCTTTCCTACGTAGATGGTGCAGGGCCCCTGAAGAATTTATTTCTTCTGGAATCCAAGCCGTAATGGTTCGTTTAATCTATAAGTTTACTTATTATTATTCGAAAATTTTTAATACCGATTTTAATCGGTTTTATCCAGGAGTATAGACCATGGCATTAGGTCTCGACGACAAAAAAGCAATTGTTGCTGAAGTCAACGAAGCTGCCAAGGCTGCGCTTTCTGCAGTAGTTGCTGATTCACGCGGCGTTACTGTAGGTGCAATGACTGGTCTTCGCAAGCTAGCTCGTGAGAATAACGTATACATTCGTGTAGTACGTAATACTCTTATGAAGCGTGCTGTTGAAGGTACTGAATTTCAGTGTCTGAACGAAGCATTTACCGGTCCAACTCTGATCGCATTCTCTAACGAGCATCCAGGTGCTGCAGCACGTCTTTTAAAAGACTTCGCTGCTCAAGAAGAATCTTTCACAGTTAAAGCGTTAGCATTTGAAGGCGAATTTATCGGTGCAGAAAACATTGATAAACTAGCAACATTACCAACATACGACGAAGCAATTGCTCAGTTAATGATGACTATGAAAGAAGCATCAGCTGGCAAACTTGTACGTACATTGGCTGCTTTACGCGATCAAAAAGAGCAAGAAGCTGCTTAATTTAGCCGCTTTGTCTAAAATAAATTTTAATATATTAGGAATGACACATGTCTATCACTAAAGACCAAATCATCGACGCAATTGCTGAACTTTCTGTAATGGAAGTTGTTGAATTAATCGAAGCAATGGAAGAAAAATTCGGCGTATCAGCTGCTGCTGCAGTTGTTGCTGGCGGCGCTACTGCTGCTGCAGAAGAAGAGCAAACAGAATTCGACGTAATTCTTACTTCTTTCGGCGAAAACAAAGTTAAAGCTATTAAAGCTGTTCGTGGCGCTACAGGTCTAGGCCTTAAAGAAGCTAAAGGTGTTGTTGAAGCAGCTCCTGCACCTATCAAAGAAGGTGTTGATAAAGCTGAAGCTGAAGCTCTTAAAGCTACTCTTGAAGAAGCTGGCTGTACTGTTGAGCTTAAATAATCTATTCTTGAATAGATTATTGCCTTCATAAGGCATTGGCTGGTGATTTTTTAATCGCCGGCCTTTTTGCGCTATAGGATGTTTGGAAATTTCACATCATTTCAACCAAAATTCTGCGCACTGTTTAGCCCAATTCTTTTGGTCGAGACAGGATAAAAAAAATATAATGATGTTGTTAGAGCTGTCCTTTTTCAGGGCAGAGTGGGTCACTTATCAGCGAGCTGAGGAACCAAATGGTTTACTCTAATACCGAAAAAAAACGTATCCGTAAAGACTTTGGTAAAAGTGCACCAGTTGTGGCTAAACCGCAAATGTTGGCTATCCAAACTAGCTCTTTTAAAAAGTTTTTAGAAATGGATCACACAGGCGAATACGGCCTGGAAGCAGCATTCCGTAGCGTGTTCCCTATTAAAAGTTACTCTGGAACTTCAGAACTTCAATATGTATCGTACCGTCTAGGTGAACCTGTTTTTGACGTTAAAGAATGTCAAATCCGTGGCGTAACTTATTCTGCACCACTACGTGTTAAATTACGCCTTGTATTATACGATCGTGATGCACCTGCAGGCACTATCAAAGATATCAAAGAACAAGAAGTTTACATGGGCGAAATCCCATTAATGACTGATACTGGTACTTTTGTTATCAATGGTACAGAGCGTGTTATTGTATCTCAGTTACATCGTAGTCCTGGTGTATTCTTCGATCATGACAAAGGTAAAACACATTCATCAGGTAAAGTATTATATAACGCACGCGTTATTCCTTACCGTGGTTCGTGGTTAGACTTTGAATTCGATCCGAAAGATAACTTATTCGTTCGTATTGACCGTCGTCGTAAATTACCATCATCTATCATTCTTCGTGCACTTGAGTTCACGACGGAAGAAATCTTAGCAATCTTCTTCGATACTACACGTTTCGAAGTTAAAGATGGCAAGTTATTGATGGAACTAATGCCTGATCGTTTACGTGGCGAAACAGCTGTATTTGACATCGTTGCTAATGGCGAAACATATGTTGAAAATGGTCGTCGTATTACTGCTCGTCATATCAAGAAATTTGAAAAAGACGGCGTAAAAGAGATCGAAGTACCATTAGAGTATATCGCTGGTAAAGTAGCCTCTAAAGACTACATCAATGAAGAAACAGGCGAAGTGATTGTTGCAGCGAATGCTGAACTAACACTAGAAGCTGTTGCTGAATTGTCTCAAGCTGGTATCAAGATTATTGATGTTCTTTATACGAACGATCTTGATGAAGGTAGCTACATGTCTGACACATTACGTGTTGACTCTAGCACCAACAAGCTTGAAGCATTAGTTGAAATCTACCGTATGATGCGTCCTGGTGAACCACCAACGCGTGACGCGGCAGAAGCTTTATTCCAAAACCTATTCTTTGCAGAAGAACGTTATGACCTATCTACTGTAGGCCGTATGAAGTTCAACCGCCGTATTGGCCGTGAAGAAGATACTGGTGCAGGCATCCTGGACAAATCAGATATTGTTGAAGTAATGAAAACTTTGATCAATATCCGTAACGGTAAAGGCGAGGTTGATGATATCGATCACCTTGGTAACCGTCGTATTCGTTCAGTTGGCGAAATGGCAGAAAACCAATTCCGTGTTGGTTTAGTTCGTGTAGAACGTGCTGTTCGTGAGCGTCTAAGTCTTGGTGATCTTGATGCAGTAATGCCACAAGATTTAATCAATGCTAAACCTATCTCAGCTGCAATTAAAGAATTCTTTGGTTCATCACAACTGTCTCAGTTTATGGATCAAAATAACCCGTTGTCAGAAGTTACGCACAAACGTCGTATTTCTGCATTAGGGCCTGGTGGTCTAACACGTGAACGTGCTGGTTTTGAAGTACGTGACGTACATCCAACTCATTACGGTCGTTTATGTCCGATTGAGACGCCAGAGGGACCAAACATTGGTCTTATTAACTCACTAGCTGTATTTGCCCGTACTAACGATTATGGTTTCTTAGAAACGCCATTCCGTAAAGTAATTAACGGTCAAGTTACTAATGACGTTCAATACCTTTCTGCTATCGAAGAAGGTCTGTATGCAGTAGCACAGGCTAACGCGACTGTAGATACAAACGGTGTGTTACAAGATGAATTTATTCCATGTCGTCACAAAGGTGAAACTACCTTTATGTCTGCGGATCAAATTCAGTATATGGACGTATCTCCACAGCAGATTATTTCTGTGGCAGCATCGCTAATTCCGTTCCTAGAACACGATGATGCTAACCGTGCATTGATGGGTGCGAATATGCAACGTCAAGCAGTACCAACACTAAATGCTGATAAGCCATTAGTCGGTACTGGTATTGAACGCGCGGTAGCAATCGATTCTGGCGTAACTGTTGTTGCAAAACGTGGCGGTTCAATCGACTATGCTGATGCAAGTCGTATCATCGTTAAAGTTAACGAAGATGAACTAGTACCAGGTGAAGCGGGTATTGATATCTACACGCTAACTAAGTACACACGTTCGAATCAAAACACATGTATTAACCAACGCCCAACAGTATTAACTGGCGAAGCAGTGGTTAAAGGCGATGTGCTTGCTGATGGTCCTTCAACGGATCTAGGTGAATTAGCACTTGGCCAAAACATGCGTATTGCATTCATGCCTTGGAATGGTTACAACTTCGAGGATTCAATCCTTGTATCTGAACGCGTTGTAAAAGAAGATCGTCTAACGACTATCCACATTCAAGAATTATCATCGATTGCTCGTGATACGAAACTTGGTAGTGAAGAGATTACTGCAGACATCCCTAACGTGGGTGAAAGCGCATTATCTAAACTAGATGAGTCTGGTATCGTTTATGTTGGTGCTGAAGTTAAGCCGGGTGATATCCTGGTAGGTAAAGTAACCCCTAAAGGTGAAACACAATTAACGCCTGAAGAAAAGCTTCTACGAGCTATCTTCGGTGAAAAAGCATCTGATGTAAAAGACAGTTCATTACGTGTACCTAACTCTGTTTACGGTACTGTAATTGACGTGCAAGTATTTACCCGTGATGGCGTAGATAAAGATAAACGTGCACAAGACATCGAGCAGATGCAACTGCGTGAAGCGAAGAAAGACTTAACTGAAGAATTATCTATCTTCGAAGAAAGCTTATTCGGTCGCGTTAAATCTCTATTACTAGCTGCAGGCAAAACAGAAGAGCAACTTAACGCTGTTTCTCGCTCGCAATGGTTAGAGATCGTTCTTTCTGACGAAGAACAACAGACTCAATTGGAAGGCCTAGCTAAGCAACATGATGAGCTACGCGCTGAATTTGATTCTAAGTTTGACATCAAACGCCGCAAAATTACCCAAGGTGATGACCTAGCACCAGGTGTACTTAAGATTGTTAAAGTATACCTAGCTGTTAAACGTCGTATCCAACCGGGTGATAAAATGGCCGGTCGTCATGGTAACAAAGGTGTGATTTCAACAATCGTTCCTATTGAAGACATGCCGCACGATAAGTTTGGTGAACCAGTTGATATCGTACTGAACCCGCTGGGTGTACCATCGCGTATGAACATCGGTCAGGTACTTGAAGTTCACTTGGGTCTTGCTGCTCGTGGTATCGGTAGTAAAATCGATAACATGATTAAAGAACAACAAGATCTTGCTAAGATCCGTGAGTTTATTCAAAAAGCTTACGATATCGGCAACTCGCATCAGAAAGTTGATTTATCAACATACTCTGATGATCAAGTTCGTGTTCTTGCACAAAACTTACGTAAAGGTCTGCCTATGGCAACACCTGCGTTTGATGGTGCAGCTGAAGCTGAAATCAAAGAAATGCTTACATTGGCCGATCTACCTGCATCTGGTCAATTAGAGCTATTCGATGGTCGTACTGGTGACACATTCGAACGTCCAGTTACCGTTGGTTACATGTACATGCTGAAACTGAATCACTTGGTTGATGACAAGATGCATGCACGTTCTACCGGTTCTTACAGCCTAGTTACTCAGCAGCCGCTGGGTGGTAAAGCTCAGTTCGGTGGTCAGCGTTTCGGTGAGATGGAAGTATGGGCTCTGGAAGCATACGGTGCAGCATATACTCTTCAAGAGATGCTAACTGTTAAGTCTGATGACGTGAACGGTCGTACTAAGATGTATAAAAACATCGTAGACGGCGATCATCGTATGGACCCAGGTATGCCTGAATCATTCAACGTATTGTTGAAAGAGATCCGCTCATTGGGTATCAACATCGAACTAGATGAAAACAAAGGTAAGAAATAAACTCTTATTAAGAGATTATTCTAACTTTTGAATTAGCATTGCGCCTCGACTCATTATATGAGTTGAGGCTGCGTAGTTTTCACTCCCAGTGGAGAAAAACGTGAAAGACTTATTAAAGTTTCTAAAACAACAAGGTAAATCGGAAGAATTCGATGGTATCAAGATTGGTCTAGCTTCTCCGGAACAGATCCGTTCTTGGTCTTTTGGTGAAGTTAAAAAGCCAGAAACCATCAACTACCGTACCTTTAAACCAGAACGTGACGGTTTATTCTGTGCGCGTATTTTCGGCCCAGTAAAAGATTACGAATGTCTTTGCGGAAAATATAAGCGTCTGAAGCACCGTGGTGTTATCTGTGAAAAATGTGGCGTAGAAGTAACGCAAACTAAAGTTCGTCGTGACCGTATGGGCCACATCGAATTAGCGTCTCCTGTTGCGCACATTTGGTTCTTGAAATCATTACCATCTCGCATCGGTCTATTATTAGACATGACGCTACGTGATATCGAACGTATTCTTTACTTCGAATCATATGTTGTTATCGAACCTGGTATGACTTCGCTAGAGCGTGGCATGATGCTGACTGAAGAGCAGTATCTTGACAACCTAGAAGAATGGGGTGATGAATTTGACGCGAAGATGGGTGCAGAAGCTGTACTTTCTTTGTTACAAGATCTTAACCTAAACCAAGATATCGAAGAAATGCGTGAAGAATTAGAGACTACAAACTCTGAAACTAAACGTAAGAAGATCACTAAACGTCTTAAATTAATGGAAGCATTCGCTGTATCTGGTAACAAACCAGAGTGGATGATCATGAACGTACTGCCGGTATTACCGCCAGATCTTCGTCCATTAGTACCACTAGATGGTGGCCGTTTTGCGACTTCTGATCTAAATGACCTTTACCGTCGTGTGATCAACCGTAACAACCGTCTAAAACGTCTATTAGACTTAGCTGCTCCAGATATCATCGTACGTAACGAAAAACGTATGTTACAAGAATCTGTTGATGCGCTATTAGATAATGGTCGTCGTGGTCGTGCGATTACAGGTTCTAACAAACGTCCTCTTAAATCTCTTGCTGATATGATCAAGGGTAAACAAGGTCGTTTCCGTCAGAATCTACTTGGTAAACGTGTGGATTACTCTGGTCGTTCTGTAATTACAGTAGGTCCAACGTTACGCTTACACCAATGTGGTCTACCTAAGAAAATGGCACTTGAGCTATTCAAGCCATTCATCTACGGTAAATTAGAATCACGTGGTTTTGCGACAACGATTAAAGCAGCTAAGAAAATGGTTGAACGCGAAGGCGCTGAAGTTTGGGATATCCTAGACGACGTGATCCGTGAACATCCAGTAATGCTTAACCGTGCACCAACACTGCACAGACTTGGTATTCAAGCATTCGAACCTGTTCTAATTGAAGGTAAAGCAATTCAGTTACACCCTCTAGTATGTTCTGCATACAACGCCGATTTCGATGGCGATCAGATGGCTGTACACGTACCGTTAACAATTGAAGCTCAATTGGAAGCGCGTACACTGATGATGTCTACGAATAACATCTTATCACCTGCGAATGGTGATCCGGTTATCGTACCTTCTCAAGACGTTGTATTAGGTCTTTATTACATGACTCGTTCTGGCATTGCTGCCAAGGGTGAAGGCATGGTATTAGGCAGCCCTGAAGAAGCTGAAAAGCTTTATCGCAGTGGCCATGTTGAACTACATGCACGTGTTAAAGTTCGTATTACTGAACATCTTAAAAATGAAGACACTGGTGAAGTTACAGTTCGCACTGAGCTGAAGAACACAACAGTAGGTCGTGCGATTCTTTCTTTAGTAGCACCTAAGGGTCTACCATATGAATTAATCGATCCGGCTAAAACTTTAACAGCGGACGAAGAAGCTAAACTTGCAGCGAACCCAGCTAACTGGATCCTGAAAGTATCTAACGAAGCGTTAGGTAAAAAGCAGATTTCTAAGCTACTAAATGACTGTTACCGTCTATTAGGTCCTAAAGATACGGTTGTTTTCGCCGATCAACTAATGTACACCGGTTTCCATTACGCTGCGCTTTCTGGTGCATCTGTTGGTATCGATGACATGGTTATTCCGGATGCTAAGAAGACATTACTTGCAGAAGCTGAATCTGAAGTAACTCAAATCCAAGAGCAATTCCAATCTGGTCTTGTTACTGCGGGTGAGCGTTACAATAAAGTTATTGATATTTGGGCTCGTGCCAATGAGCTGATCTCAAAAGCAATGATGGATAACTTGTCTACAGAAACTAAACTTAACTCGTTAGGTGAGTCTGAGACACAGAAATCATTCAACAGTATCTTTATGATGGCCGATTCTGGTGCACGTGGTAGTGCGGCGCAGATTCGTCAGCTTGCTGGTATGCGTGGTCTGATGGCTAAACCGGATGGTTCAATTATTGAAACGCCGATTACAGCTAACTTCCGTGAAGGTCTAAACGTACTTCAGTACTTCATCTCAACGCATGGTGCGCGTAAAGGTCTAGCCGATACAGCACTTAAAACAGCAAACTCGGGTTACCTAACTCGTCGTCTTGTTGACGTTGCACAAGATCTTGTAATTAACGAGATTGATTGTGGTACTGAAAATGGTCTAATCATCACTCCTCATATTGAAGGTGGTGATGTTGTTGAACCGTTACGTGATCGTGTTCTAGGTCGTGTTGTTGCTGAAGATGTATTGAACCCAGTATCGGGTGAAGTAATTCTTCCACGTAACACGCTATTAGACGAAAAACTTTGTGACT
The DNA here is from genome assembly GCF_033791185.1 of Moritella sp. GTDB lineage: Bacteria > Pseudomonadota > Gammaproteobacteria > Enterobacterales > Moritellaceae > Moritella. Next base: position 10,111 of record NZ_JASJHF010000162.1, read on the forward strand.
TCTTAGAAGAGCACTCTGTTGATCAAATGAAAGTTCGTTCTGTAATTACTTGTGACAATGACTTTGGTGTTTGTGCAAGCTGTTATGGTCGTGACTTAGCACGTGGCAACATTGTTGGTCAAGGTGAAGCAGTTGGTGTTGTTGCAGCACAATCAATTGGTGAACCTGGTACACAGTTAACGATGCGTACATTCCACATTGGTGGTGCGGCATCGAGAGCATCTGCAGAAAATAATATCCAAGTGAAAAACACGGGTACTATTAAGTTCCACAACGAAAAATTCGTTGAGAACGCAGACGGTAAACTGGTTATTACTTCACGTTCATCAGAAATTACGATTATTGATGAAAACGGTCGTACTAAAGAAAGCCATAAACTGCCTTACGGTTCGATTGTTGAGTTCAAAGATGGCGCAGCTATCGAGTCTGGTAGCATCCTTGCTAACTGGGACCCGCATACTCACCCAATCATCACTGAGGTGGCTGGTCAAATTAAGTTTGTTGACTTAATTGAAGGTATTACGGTTACTAAGCAAACGGATGATCTAACGGGTCTATCTAGCACGGTAATTCTTGATCCTGCAGCACGTGTTGCCGCTGGTAAAGATATGCGTCCTATGGTTAAACTTGTTGATGCAGCAGGTAATGATTTATTCATTCCTGGTACAGAAGTTGTTGCACAATACTTCTTACCTGCAAACGCAATCGTTAACCTAGAAGATGGTGCGTTAGTTACTATTGGTGAAGCGCTAGCGCGTATTCCTCAAGAAAGCTCGAAAACACGTGATATTACGGGTGGTCTACCACGCGTAGCGGATCTGTTTGAAGCGCGTCAGCCTAAAGATGCAGCTATCTTAGCGGAAATCTCAGGTACTATTAGTTTCGGTAAAGAAACTAAAGGTAAACGTCGTCTAGTTATCACACCAACTGATGGTGCTGAAGCTTACGAAGAGATGATCCCTAAATGGCGTCATTTGAACGTGTTTGAAGGTGAGAAAGTGGCAATTGGTGAAGTTATCGCCGATGGCCCTGAATCAGCTCACGATATTCTACGTTTACGTGGCATTAGCCATGTTGCGAACTATATCGCAAACGAAGTTCAAGAAGTATACCGTCTGCAAGGTGTGAAGATTAACGATAAGCACATTGAAACAATCGTTCGTCAAATGCTACGTAAAGCTAACGTTGTATCTGCTGGTGACAGTAACTTCCTACAAGGTGAGCAAGCTGAAGTTTCACGTCTGAAAATTGCTAACCGTCAGCTAGAAGCTGAAGGCAAGCAACCAGCCGTGTTCCAGCATATCCTTATGGGTATTACTAAAGCGTCTCTTGCTACTGAGTCATTTATCTCAGCTGCATCTTTCCAAGAAACAACACGTGTTCTAACCGATGCTGCTGTCCATGGTAAGATTGATGACCTTCGCGGTCTGAAAGAAAACGTTATCGTTGGTCGTCTGATTCCTGCTGGTACAGGTTTCTCTTACCACCAAGAACGCGCTAAAATGCGTGCTGGTAAGGTAGAAGAATCTATGCCTGAAATCACAACTGACGAAGCTGAACAGAACTTAGCGAACCTACTAAATAACCTTTAATTGATTTGCTGAATGCAATTAAAGTCGTGTGTAAGTGATGACCGACCCACTGATTCACTTACCCACAGTTATTAGATAAAAAAGGCACCCTTTTATAGGGTGCCTTTTTTTTGCTTGTTTTTTAACGCCATACCAGTCTATACTTTGCCACATCTTGTCGGAGTGCTTTAGGGCTGAGACCATTTAAATATGGGATCCGTGGAACCTGATCAGGCTAATACCTGCGTAAGGAAACAAGAGTGATTAATACAATAATGTGCGTGTAATGCTAGGTTTGCCCGAGGGAATTTAAGGCAGCTTTTTATAACATAAACAATCAATATATCTGTATCACTACTCTCCACATACTCAACGACAAGCAATCATCTTATTAAAAGGAATGAATGCTATGTCTACTACCACTGTTAACCAAACCAGCAATACCAAAAAACCAACACGTCGTGAAAACCGTGAAAACGCCCAAGAATTTATTAATAACCTCAGTTGTGAACCCTTTCCAAATTCAGAAAAAATCCACCTTACTGGCAGTCGTAATGATCTACGAGTGGCGATGCGCAAGATTAATCTTGATGAAACGTTAGTCGCTGGCAGCAAAGACGCTCCTGTTTATGAACAAAATGAATCGATTCCCGTTTATGATACTTCGGGTCCTTATACTGACCCTGTGATAGTAATTAATGTTCATCAAGGCTTACCTAAGTTAAGACAGCAATGGATCACAGAGCGTAATGATATTGAAGAATTAGCTATTGTAACCTCGCATTTTGCTCAGCAACGCCTTGCTGACGACGGTATTGACCATATTCGTTTCGAACATTTACCAAAACCACTTAAAGCGATTGATGGCCAGAACGTTACTCAGATGCATTATGCGCGTAACGGTATCATCACCCCTGAGATGGAATACATCGCGATCCGTGAAAATATGGGGCGTGAATTGATCCGTAATGAACTGCTATTAAAGCAACATGCTGGTAATGATTTTGGTGCCAGTATTCCGGATCTTATTACCCCTGAATTTGTCCGTGAAGAAGTCGCGCGTGGTCGTGCGATCATTCCTGCTAACATCAATCACCCTGAATCTGAGCCGATGATCATCGGCCGTAATTTTCTAGTCAAAGTAAACGCTAATATTGGTAATTCATCAGTTACTTCATCGATTGAAGAAGAAGTTGAGAAGCTAGTATGGGCTACACGCTGGGGTGCGGACACCGTGATGGACTTATCCACAGGCCGTAATATTCATGAAACTCGTGAATGGATCCTGCGTAATTCACCCGTTCCGATCGGTACAGTGCCGATCTATCAAGCCCTAGAAAAGGTAAATGGGATCGCCGAGGATCTTACCTGGGAAGTATTCCGAGATACGTTGATCGAACAAGCAGAGCAGGGGGTTGATTACTTTACGATCCATGCTGGGGTATTACTACGTTATGTGCCAATGACTGCAAAACGTCTTACCGGTATCGTTTCTCGTGGTGGTTCGATCATGGCGAAATGGTGTTTGACACACCATAAAGAAAATTTTGCTTATGATCATTTCGAAGAAATTTGTGCGATTTGTAAAGCTTACGATGTATCACTGTCTTTAGGTGATGGCATGCGTCCGGGTTCAGCTGCTGATGCCAATGACGAAGCGCAATTTGCTGAATTACAAACTTTAGGTGAATTAACAAAAATTGCATGGCAGCAAGATGTACAAGTCATTATCGAAGGCCCCGGTCATATCCCAATGCACATGATCAAAGAGAATGTTGAAAAGCAGCTCGATATTTGTCATGAAGCGCCTTTTTATACCTTAGGGCCGCTGACGACAGACATTGCTCCTGGTTACGATCATTTCACTTCGGGTATTGGTGCCGCGCAAATTGGTTGGTACGGTTGTGCAATGCTGTGTTACGTGACGCCAAAAGAACATTTAGGACTACCGAATAAAGAAGATGTTAAGCAAGGCATGATCACCTATAAAATTTCCGCACACGCGGCTGATTTAGCCAAGGGTTTCCCTGGTGCTCAAATTCGTGATAACGCGATGTCTAAAGCCCGTTTTGAATTCCGTTGGAACGATCAATTTAATCTTGCCTTAGACCCTGACACTGCACGTGCTTATCACGATGAAAATATCCCACAAGAATCCGGTAAAGTTGCGCATTTTTGCTCTATGTGTGGCCCCAAATTCTGTTCTATGAAAATTTCGCAAGACGTTCGAGATTACACTGCAGAACAAGAAAAAATTACGATTAAATTGTTGGATGAAGTGGTCGTGATTGATGCAGAAACGGGCATGCAGCAGATGTCAGAACAATTTAAAAAGCACGGCGCAGAATTATACTTACCTCCCACACATGATGCTGTAAATGGTCGTGTACCGGAATCTATAACCGAAAATGTGGAATAATAATTAATGACTCAAGCCATTATTTGGACTATCGCGAGCTTTACTGCTCGCGATAATGCGACGACCCAAGCCGATATTAAAGCGATTAATGCATTAGATGGGCTTGGTTATCATGTCTCTACAGCATGTTTATCTGATGAGGATTTCTCTGCTGAATTGACAGTGTTGAATAGCGCTGCAACGCCATCTGCTATTAAAATTGGCGTGCTAGAGACTGCATCTCATATTGATATTTTAGTCAGTTTTTTACAAGATTATAAGCCACAACATCCAGAATTAAGCGTTATATATGAGCCATTAACCATCACGTTAACAGATATGGTTAACGCTGATAGTGGCTTAACCACAGCTATTCAAACAGGCTTATTGCCACTCGTTGATGTATTAATATTAACGCAAGATAAAACGGACGTTAATGCGGCTAATTTATTTAGCGCGACTAAACAAGCGATCAATTCACTACTAAATTCTGGTGTGAAAGGTGTTTGTGCGAAAGCTATTTGTGTAAAGCCTATGGCCATTAACATTAACGAATACGATGAGCAGCAGTCAGTCATGTTAGATGTGTATATCGATGCTCAGCGTGAAATCCTATTATCTTCACCTGTCACGAGACTCGATTCATTAGGTACCGCTGAACATTGCGGTATTTTTGCTACAGCGCTAGCAACTGTTATTGGCCAAGATTATCCGGTTGATGATGCACTTGTTGTCGCCAGAGCGTATTTAAATCAAGCCGCTGGTGTTTGGCCTAGCGACCGCGAGTATTTTCCGCAGGTGGTATTACCTAATACAGTCTTAGGCGATCAGCTTGGCCTCGTACAAGAAATGCAATTAGCGTATGACTTTGCTCCTTGTGACACTAATCGTCTTGGATTGTATCCAGTCGTGGATACGATTGCATGGCTAGAAAAAGTGTTGCAACAGGGAGTTAAAACCTTGCAGCTACGGATAAAAGATAAAACACCAGCGGTAGTCGTTGAAGATGTTAAAGCGGCTGTGGCTTTGGGTCGTCAGTATCAAGCTCGCCTATTTATCAATGATTACTGGCAATTAGCCATTGAACACGGTGCTTATGGGGTTCACCTTGGCCAAGAAGATATGTTGATTGCCGATTTTGTCGCAATCAAAAAAGCAGGGTTAAAGTTAGGTCTGAGTACGCATGGTTATTATGAGATATTACGTGCCCATCAGATAAAACCCAGTTATATCGCCCTTGGTCATATCTACCCGACAGTAACAAAAGACATGCCATCAAAACCACAGGGATTACAGCGTTTACAGCGTTATGCAGACTTAATGCAAGACTATCCATTAGTTGCTATCGGCGGTATTAGCATTGCTCGCGCATCGAAAGTTGCTGCGACTGGTGTTGGAAGTGTGGCGGTTGTGACGGCAATCACACGTGCTGATGACTATAAAAAAGCGATTGCAGAGTTGTTGAGCATTGTCGAACCACAACCTAGTTTAGTCAGTATTGGGAGCTAATATGAGCGAGCGATTATGGAAAAATTAACTGATCAAGAATACATGCGTTATAGCTCGCACTTACTACTTGAGGGTGTAGGTGAACAGGGGCAGTTAGCATTACGTAATGCCAAGGTATTGATAGTAGGTGTCGGCGGTCTTGGTGCTCCAGTGGCTTTGTATTTGGCCTCTGCTGGCATAGGACATCTATATCTCGTAGATGATGACCATGTTGAGTTGAGTAATCTACAACGGCAAATTATTTTCACCCAACAGCAGCTCAAGCAAGCAAAGGTGAGCGCTGCAAAAGCGTCGTTATCACAACTAAATCCACATATTGAAGTAACGGCATTCGCGCAACGGTTAACACTTGAAAGTGCCAATAACGAAATGCTTGAGATGTTTGAGCAAGTCGATTTAGTTATTGATTGCACGGATAACATGCCGACAAGACAAATGATTAATAAGTACTGTGTTATGCAGAAAATACCGTTAATCGTCGGTGCTGGTATCCGCATGGAAGGGCAGTTGATCTCGTTTAACGCCAAAAAGTCTGATTCAGCGTGTTACCACTGTTTATATCCTTTTGATGATACAGCGGAAGCTAATAACTGCAGTACTTCAGGCGTACTTGGCCCACTTGTGGGTATTGTTGGTTCCTTACAAGCATTGGAAGCGATCAAGCATTTAACTGGCATGCCAGTGTCTTCACTTAATCGCTTGATGCGTTTTGATGGCAAGACTCTGCAATGGCAACATTTCTCGGTAGTCAAAGATCCGCAATGTGCGGTGTGCTCGGCTAACGTATAAGAGTTCAATAACCTTAGCGGTACCAATCACAGTGCGGTGAGGATAGGAATATAAAATGAAATTAATTATTAATGATGAAATTAAAACCTTAGCAGTGACGACAGTATCGTCGTTATTGACCGAGTTAGAGCAACCAGATAAAGGTATTGCGATTGCGGTAAACCAAACCATTATTAGTCGCCAGAATTGGGATGACTTTCAGTTGTCAGAAAATGATCAAGTGACTCTATTTCAAGCTATTGCAGGAGGCTAAATGTCAGCAACAAATTTAAATCCAAAACTGCTATTACCCAATGATGATCTTATTATTGCTGATAAGACATTTTCATCGCGTTTATTCACTGGCACGGGTAAATTTAGTGATCAAAAAATAATGGCTGAAGCCTTAATCGCATCGCAATCTCAGCTTGTTACAATGGCATTAAAGCGTATTGATTTAGCCAATCAAGATGATGATATTTTGAAGCCGCTTATCGCAGCAGGCATGAATTTATTACCCAATACTTCGGGCGCGCGTAATGCAAAAGAAGCGGTATATGCAGCGCACCTAGCCCGTGAAGCATTGCAAACTAATTGGATTAAATTAGAGATACACCCTGATCCTAAATATTTACTGCCAGACCCGATTGAAACCTTAATTGCGACAGAGCAACTAGCGCGTGACGGTTTCCATGTATTGCCATACATTCATGCTGACCCGGTATTGTGTAAACGCTTAGAGGAAGTGGGTACTGCTGCTGTTATGCCATTAGGCGCGCCAATCGGTTCAAATAAAGGTATTCGCACAACTGAATTTTTGGAAATTATTATTGAACAATCTAGGGTACCAGTCATTGTCGATGCCGGTATCGGCGCACCTTCACATGCGGCGTTAGCGATGGAAATGGGTGCGGATGCGGTATTGGTTAATACTGCGATTGCAGTGGCGAAAGATCCGGTAGCGATGAGCCAAGCGTTTGCGTTAGCAGTACAAGCAGGCCGCCAAGCTTATTTGGCTGGCTTAGGTGCTCAGGCTAGAACGGCTGTTGCATCGAGTCCGTTGACTGCATTTTTAGATCTATAATCACGCCAAACTAAGGTATTGAAATGAGCTTTTATGAGCAATTACAACAACTCGATTGGGATGATATCCGCTTATCTATTTATGCTAAAACAGCGGCAGATGTTGAACGGGCGTTAACTAAATCGAGACTTGATTTAAATGATTTTCAAGCGTTGATTTCACCCGCCGCGGAACCGTTTTTAGAGCAGATGGCGCAGCGTAGTGTCGCGTTAACTCGTCAACGTTTTGGTAATACGGTTCAATTCTATGTCCCGCTATATCTCTCTAATATGTGCTCTAATATTTGTACCTATTGTGGCTTTTCGATGCATAACAAGATCCGTCGAACCACGCTGGATATGACGCAGTTAAACAGTGAAGCGAAAGCGATTAAGCAAATGGGTTTTGATCACTTGTTATTAGTTGCTGGTGAATCTGAGCGTAAAGTGGGCATGCCGTATTTCCGCCGGGTATTTAATGAATTAAAATCACAGTTCTCGCATCTATCGTTGGAAGTACAACCGCTAGAACAAGCTGATTATGAAGAGTTAAAACAACTCGGTCTTGATTCGGTGCTTGTCTACCAAGAAACCTATAATCCGCGTACCTATGCCGAGCATCATATCAAAGGTAAAAAATCTGATTTTAAATATCGTATTGATACCCCTGACCGATTGGGTAAAGCCGGTATCCATAAAATGGGACTTGGAGCCTTGATTGGTTTAGATGAATGGCGCACAGATTGTTTTCATGTTGCTGCGCATTTAGATTATTTGCAAAAGCGTTATTGGCAAACCAAGTATTCTATTTCTTTTCCACGTTTAAGACCGTGTGAAGGTGCATTTCAGCCTAAGTCGATTATGAATGATCGCCAGCTAGTACAACTTATCTGTGCTTATCGATTATTTAATCCGGATGTGGAACTGTCGTTATCAACCCGAGAGTCAGAGCATTTTCGTGACAATGTCATTCCATTAGGTATTACCAGTATTAGCGCGGGATCGAAAACCCAACCTGGCGGTTATTCTGATGATACTGACAAAGCATTAGAGCAATTTGAAATTGATGATGACCGTTCACCGAGTGAGATGGCCGCATTAGTGAAACGACTTGGTTTGGAAGTGGTTTGGAAAGACTGGGACAGATCTTTGACTGCATTGAAATAAAGAAAACAGGCTGCGTTGTTTAACGCAGCCTGTTTTTATTGCTTAGTTATGGTGATCATAACCGTTATGATGACTTTTCTATGTTTACCGCTGTTTTAGCGAAACGCTTAGCGATTAATTCAATCGGTAACTTACACAATAAAACCCCAGCCGTTAACATGACCATCATCAGTAATGATTCTTGGCTAATCGTTCTGCCGTTAACCACACTGTCTAAGCCAAGTGCAATGACTGGGAATACCAAAAAGCAGATTGATGCTTGGAACGGACTTGCTACTTTATTTAGCTGGAAGTAAGCCATGATGCCGCCAATACCGGCAATTGCACCAAGATAAATAACCGACAACCAAGACGTTAATGTGAACGTAGCGAAGTCAGGTTGCTCTACAAATGCGCCGACAACAAGTAACAGTACTGAAGCAACAAGACACGGTAGGGCGTTATAGGTTAATACATGAATACCCTGACAGCGTGTTTGTACACTGGTATAAATTGTTGCGTGCATGAATACCGCTAATACCAATGCGCCAACACCGATAAGGCTGCCGTTTGCGCTTACGCCCATTTCATTACTGATAATGGTAATCAAACTAAACAGAGCAATGGCAAGGCCTGCTATTTGGTGCATATGTACTTTTTGGCGATGTACTAATACTGCGAACGCTAATACTACAACTGGCATAGTGGCAAAAATAATAGAAGCCAATCCTGAGGAAATATACTGCTCACCAAAAATCATTAAGGTAAATGGTGCGGCAAAATAAAACACACTGATTAAAGCAAATTCAAGCTTTTTGCCTTTCGGGAACATTAGCGGGATGTTAAGCCAGCGCGCGGCTAGAATTAATAATGGCGCAGCCAGTGCAAAGCGTAAACCTGTTGCTGTGATCGGCGGGATAGAGTGAACAGCAATTTCCATCGCCATCCAGGTAGTACCCCAGATCAAACATACAGAGGCAAATAATAATGTGGCGACGAGTTTTGTATTCATAAGGCGATCTCTATATAAGTGCTGGGATATTCAATATGATAATTCTATGTCTTTTGCTGAGGTATATGATTTCCTATTGTCGATTAAAAATAGCGGCGTAAAACAATAAATACTCCAATTGTTACGTTATGCAGAAATTATTAGTTTAATACCACTTTATTTCTTCTATTTTTATTTTGTAATTTAGACTTTTGAGAAATAAAGTATTCGCAGATTAGTTCAATTTATTCTTGGCTAAAACGTACCTGACATTATGGTGGTATTCAGCCCAAGCATCTGATGTACTGGTTGCAAAGTTTGAGCAACTCGGTGTAACTGAAACCAACCA
>NZ_JASJHF010000163.1:0-7758 GCF_033791185.1 Moritella sp.
ACTAACAGCATCTGACTCATTTATGGCAGTACCGGTTCATGCGCCTACATCTGGCACCATCGAACATATTGCCCAATATCCAAGTACCCATCCCTCTGCAACACCTGAAATAGCCATTAAGCTGGTATGCGATCAAGAAGACCAAGCATTGCCAACCCAAGCCGCTCTAGATTATAAGCAGCTATCAACATCCGAATTGCAGCAATACATTAGTCAAGCTGGTGTGGCCGGTATGGGTGGCGCAGGTTTCCCAACCGCCATTAAACTCAGTGATAGACAGCCCATTGAATTTTTATTAATCAATGCCGCGGAATGTGAACCGTATATCACCTCTGATGATGTATTAATGCGTGAACGTGCAGATGACATTATCCAAGGTATTGAGATATTACGTCATATGATCAAGCCAGCACTTTGTGTCATTGGTATTGAAGATAATAAAGCCGATGCAGCACAAGCGTTAGAAACGGCGATTAATGCCCTAAACCTCAGTGATGCGATCATCGTCCGTAAAGTACCGACAAAATACCCGAATGGCGGTGAAAAACAGCTCATTCAGATGTTAACGGGCAAAGAGATCAGTAAAGGTCAAATTCCTGCACAATCTGGTATCGTGATGCAAAACGTTGGTACTGTCTATGCGGTAAAACAAGCAATTATAGACCGCCAACCACTGATAAACCGCATCGTTACTTTAACAGGTAAAGCATTTCCACAACCGCGTAATGTGCAAGTCTTGATTGGTACCCAGATCAAAGCTCTACTTAACGAGTTTAACTGTAATGAAAACCAAGCAGCGGCGATCATCTACGGTGGTCCGATGATGGGCTTTACCCTTCCGCATGCGCAGTTTTCATTAACGAAGACTGGCAACTGTATTTTAACGCCAATTAAAGATGAAATACCGCAAGTCAGAGAACCCGACGCTTGTATTCGTTGTGGTGAATGCGCGGAAGTATGTCCTGTAGACCTGCTTCCACAGCAACTACATTGGTATAGCCAATCTAAAAACGTCACTAAGCTTGCCGATTATAATCTAATGGATTGTATTGAGTGTGGTGCTTGCAGTTATGTTTGTCCCAGCCAGATACCACTTGTGCATCAATATCGAATTGCTAAAGTTGAAGTGCGTGAAAGTGATGCTGAACTCGCAGCCTCAGCAATTGCTAAAGAACGCTTTGAAAAACGTAATGAACGCTTAGCGATAGAAAAAGCGCAGCGTGAACAACGTCAGAAAGATGCGGCAGCAAAACGCCGAGCAACAGCAACAGCGGCAACGGGTGAAGATCCCGTCAAAGCCGCAATGGAACGGATCCAAAAAGCCAAAGCGGCAGAGTCAGTTCCTGCCGACAATAAAGCCAGTAAAGGCTCAGCAGTTGCTGATGCCATTGCCCGTGCTAAAGCTAAGAAAGCCGCTGCGACGACAAGTGAAACCGCATCTGCGATGCCAGATAACACAGCTGTCATCGCAGAGCGCAAAGCACGAAAAGCTGAAGCGCGAGCAAGAAGAGCGGCGCAAGAGGCCAGTCAAGCAGATGTGAGCGTGAATCCAGCCATTGACGCTAAAAAAGCGGCCGTCGCAGACGCTATCGCCCGTGCTAAAGCCAAGAAAGCCGCTGCGCAATCTGGCGAAACGACAGCAATAACAACAGATGCAACACCGCCTGTAGCTGTAAGTGACAAAAAAACCGCCGTGGCTGCCGCTATCGCCCGTGCTAAAGCCAAGAAAGCCGCTGCGCAATCTGGCGAAACAACAGCAATAGCAGCAGATGTAACACCGACTACAGCAGTTGATGACAAAAAAGCCGCCGTGGCTGCCGCAATCGCTCGTGCTAAAGCCAAAAAAGCTGCCGCACAGTCAGCCGACGAAAGTACAACAAACGATTCAGCCAATGATGTTCAAGTAACCGAACCGGTTGATAATAAAAAAGCAGCTATTGCCGCAGCGATAGCAAAAGCGAAAGCAAAAAAACTAGCCCAACTTGGTGATAAATAACATGGCATTTAGATTAGCAAGCTCTCCCCATAATCACAGTGGTAGTAGCACCAGTAACCTGATGCGCACCGTTATTTTGGCTACCATTCCAGGTATTGCGGCGCAATGGTACTTTTTTGGTGCCGGTAACCTGATTCATATCGTACTCGCTTGTATGGCTGCAATTATCACTGAAGCTGTATTTCTTAAACTACGCAAACAACCGATACTAAACCGTGTAAAAGACAATAGCGCCCTGCTTACTGGCTTACTGATCGGTATTTCAGTACCAGGTTTTGCGCCTTGGTGGATCAGTATCATGGGCGCGGTATTTGCGATTGGCATTGCAAAACATCTTTATGGTGGGTTAGGACAAAATATCTTCAACCCAGCAATGGTTGCTTATGTCATGTTACTGGTCTCTTTTCCGCTACAAATGACAACGTGGCCACCGGTAAGTGAAATTACCGGTTACGAATTATCATTGTGGGATGTCTTCAATGTGATTTTTTCTGGTGTTACCTTAGACGGTCATAGCGCACACCAGTTAATGCAAAATATTGATGGTATGACCATGGCAACCCCGCTCGACACCTTAAAAACAGGTCTTGCTATGGGCAACACAGTGTCAGAGATCCAAGTACAAGAACAATTTAGTTGGTTATCGGGTTTAGGTTGGGAATGGATAAATCTAGCTTTTCTTGCCGGTGGTGTTTATTTATTAAGTAAACGCGCAATACTCTGGTATATCCCTGTCGGCTTGTTAGGCGGTTTATTTACAATCAGCTTTATTGGCTATTTATGGGCACCGGACTCGGTCGGTTCTCCTATATTTCATTTATTTTCTGGCGCGACCATGTTAGGTGCATTCTTTATTGCAACTGACCCCGTCTCTGCGGCAACAACACCAAAAGGCCGCCTTATATTTGGTGCGCTCATTGGTATGCTCGTTTACGCCATTCGTACTTGGGGTGGATATCCTGATGCGATGGCGTTTGCGGTATTATTAGCCAACATGTGCGTACCATTAATTGACTATTATACTCAACCCCGTGTTTACGGCCATAAATAGGAGATCACCATGTTAGTATCAATGAAAAAAAATGGTGCGATACTCGCCCTATTTGCCCTGGCTTGTACCTCTGTTGTCGCGATCACCCATGCCGTCACAAAAGACCGCATTGCCGAACAAGAGCAAATCCAATTACTAAAAATTATTAATCAGTTATTACCTGAAAACAGTCACGACAACAACATCTTTCAAAGTTGTAAATTAATGGTCAATGAGAGCCTGCTTGGTACATCAGAGCCCCAACGTATTTTCACTGCTACCAAGAATAATGCAGCGATTGGCTATGCGATTGAAGGTATTGCACCAGCTGGTTATAGCGGTAATATTAAACTTGTTGTCGGTGTTGATACTATCGGGAAAGTAACTGGAGTACGTATTCTTGCCCATAATGAAACACCAGGGCTAGGAGATAAAGTCGAACACCGTAAGTCGAACTGGTTAGATGACTTTGTTGACCAAACGCTCACTAAAGAAAATGCCCACTCTTGGGCTGTGATTAAAGATGGTGGCGATTTTGATTCCTTTACGGGGGCAACTATCACACCTAGAGCCGTGGTGAATTCAGTAAAAGACATCCTCACTTTTTATCAATCAGAGCAGTTTTCTGAGCTACAAAGCGCACAGTCTTGTTGGAGTAAATCATGAGCCAATATCGCGATATTATGTATCAAGGGTTGTGGAAAAATAATCCTGGTCTAGTACAAGTTTTGGGGCTTTGTCCCCTACTCGCTGTAACAGCAACAGTAACTAATGCGATGGGATTAGGCTTCGCGACTTTATTAGTGCTTGTCGCATCAAACACCACCATTTCATTAATTCGTGAATACGTACCAAAAGAGATCCGTATTCCTATTTTTGTGATGATCATTGCCTCGTTTGTAACCACAGTACAATTATTAATGAATGCCTATGTGTATGAGCTTTATCAATCACTTGGTATTTTCATCCCACTCATCGTAACCAACTGCATTATTATTGGTCGTGCTGAAGCATTTGCATCTCGTAACAAGGTATTGCCTTCTGCTGCAGATGGCTTGTTTATGGGTCTTGGCTTTACCAGTGTATTAATTGTATTAGGTGCCATTCGTGAAGTATTAGGGCAAGGCACACTCTTTGACGGTATAGATTTATTATTAGGTGATTGGGCAAGTGTATTGCGTATTGAAGTTTTTCATGCTGATACGAGCTTTTTATTAGCTATTCTGGCACCTGGTGCATTTATCGGCATGGGCTTTTTAATGGCCATTAAACATGCTATTGATGCACAACTTGATAAACGCCGTAAAGCACAGCCTGTTATTGTGGTTGAGCCTGCAGCCGAGACTGAATCTACGACGAATTAGTCATAACGACTTAATTACAAACTTTTAATTAAAACACGGAGCCATGCTGATTGATGATATTCAGCGTGGCTTTATAATATAAATTGCATTAAATAACGAATTACAGATTGTTGTGATTGATAGCATATATAGGATAAAGATATGAACAAGGATAAACGCCGTATCATTTTAGAGCGTCTGCGTGATAACAATCCCCATCCTGAAACTGAGTTAAAATTCTCTTCAGCATTTGAATTACTTGTGGCTGTGACGCTTTCTGCTCAAGCTACCGATGTCAGTGTGAATAAAGCGACGGACAAACTTTTTCCTGTTGCCAATACACCACAAGCTATCTTTGACTTAGGCGTTGAAGGATTGAAAGGCTATATTAAGACCATTGGTTTATACAATTCTAAGGCCAGCAATGTCATTAAAGCCTGCCAGATATTAATAGAGAAACACAATAGCATTGTGCCAGAAAATCTTGATGATTTAGTTGAACTACCTGGCGTAGGTAGAAAAACTGCTAATGTGGTATTGAACACCGCATTTGGTTGGCCGACGATTGCCGTTGATACCCATATTTTTCGCGTGTCGAACCGCACTAAATTGGCCATGGGTAAGAATGTTGACCAAGTAGAGGATAAACTACTTAAAGTAATACCAGCTGAGTTTAAAGTTGATGTCCACCACTGGTTAATTCTACACGGTCGCTATACTTGTATCGCCCGTAAGCCGCGTTGTGGCTCTTGTATTATTGAAGATTTGTGCGAATTTAAAGACAAAATCTACCCAGAAGAGTAACAGCTATACCAGCCCAGCCAAAATCCAGCAACTTGCTGGATTTTATTCCACTTTCAACATCCACATTCAACGGTAAATTGTAAACCTAGATGAACGCATATATAAGCCAATGATATTTAGTGTAAAGTATACGGCTTCAATATTGACTTAAAGTATCATTAAACTTACAATCCGCTCGAATTAACCAAGCAAAGGAAATAACATGGAAAGCGATCATTGTAGGAGAGCCTATATATAGATGTTGGATACTAAATTGTAAAATCCCCCTCCCTCTATTTATACCTCTCTCATTATATAAAACGTCAATAATCTGAAATTATCAGACGTATTTAACTTATTATAAATAATGCTTAGTTACGATTATTTAATCGTTATTATAAGTGTTAATAAATATTATATTGAATAATCAACTGTGTTTACACATTGGCTGTATTGTAATAATCAACGATTATTGCTCATACCTCCACACCCACAAATTAAGTAAACCATTGATAAATAGGAAATGAAATGGAAATTGACATTCCTCCCAGTCTACTGCCGTTCCAGAAATGCGATGTGTAGTGGTATGTGAACTTATATTTAATGCTTTAATTTTTAATTAAAATACAAATGAAATCACAATAAATAATATCCCCGTCATCGCTGTTATTAACATTATAAAAAATATTTTATCCTATTATATTGGAGGACTAATCATGTCCAATAATACAGCGCTTATAAACAATGAAAACAAATTAATATTAACTAATGACATTAATCATCCTTTTGAATTATGGAGTGATGAAACGAAGAATAAAGTAATTTCGTTTTTAACAAATAATTCAATCGAGGAACTACGTCATTGGTTTAGTAATAAAACCTTAAATCAATATTATCAAATAAAAAAATTATCATTAGAGAATATTGATTTAAAAAAACTATGACCCGCTTGGCTACTTGCCGATATTGAATTGTTAGGAACGGCCAGCAGCCCTGTCTATTCTGTTATGTCACCAACCCCAGCACTGCTGCTAAATCATAATATGTCAGTTGCAGAGGCAGTAAACTACGTAAAGTCCATGAACAAAGAACTCAATTCTAAAGCTGCAATGATTGTTGACCAGTATGGTCGATATTATGCTTTGTTAGAATTACACATGCTGCTTCAGCATGATGAGGATCTGCTATTAACAGATATTGCATTACAAATTGAACCTTGCCATGTTGGTGAAGATCAAGAGTATGCAGTTCGCCAACTACAAAACTCCAATTCAGAATATTTACCCATTGTCGATATACGCGGCCATCCTGTTGGCTTATTTCAATGGCAGCAAGCCTCGCAAGTAATGCAGGTTGAGTTAACGGAAGATGTCAATTTACAGATGGGTATTCAGAGTAGTCTAGACGAACCAAGTTATCTGGATATGTCGGTAATAGACCATGTGCGTAAACGCATAATTTGGGTGTTGGGTTTGGCTGCTGTCGGGATCTTTTCAGGCATGATTATTCAGAGTTATGACGATGCGATAGCGGCATTAACAATACTCGCCTTGTATATGCCGATGATTGCCGACACCGGCGGTAATGCAGGGAGTCAATCTGCAACCGTGATCGTGCGTTCCTTAGCATTAGGGGAACTGAAACTTAAAAACTGGCTAACGGTGGTATGGAAAGAATTAAAAATCGCCAGTTTAATCGGTTTAGCGTTGGCCGCCGCTTCATTTATGAAGGTGGAGTTTTTATCTAGTGGCGCCGAGTTACCAGGTAACATAACTTTGACGTTATTAGGTACTGCGATTGCATTAGCATTGTTTCTACAAGTGCTTACTGCAACCGTTATTGGTGCCACTTTGCCTTTACTGGCTAAATCATGTCGATTAGACCCTGCCGTTGTAGCAAGCCCAGCTATTACTACCTTTGTTGATATTACTGGGTTACTGATTTATTTCTATATCACCACTACATTACTTGGTATTTAGTCTTAATCCTCTGTATTTAAATAGTAAAATTAAGGAATATAAATGTTAAATTTTAAAGCTATACATACTAGGGTCCGATATTTACCCATTGTGCACCTTAAATTAGCGTTGCAGTGGTTAGCGGCGATAGCCATTAGTGCCAGCATACTTGGCTGTTCAGAACCTCAGCTAAGCAATAGTACTTTTAAAGGTCAAACGATGGGCACATTTTATGACATCAAAGTTGCCCATTTTCCACTGACTGAAAGTGAACAGTCTTCTATTCATGCTGAAATAGAGCGACGCTTAGAGCAAGTTAATGAGCAGATGTCGACTTATCGCCCGCACTCCGAACTATCACGTTTTAATTTAAGTCATGCAGTGACTAACTTTCCGGTATCAGAAGATACGGCGAAGGTGGTTGCCGAGTCCATCCGCATACATGAGATAACATCAGGTGCATTCGATGTCACACTTGGCCCTCTCGTTAACTTATGGGGGTTTGGTCCAGATAATTTACCGCAACAAAGACCAACTGCCGAGATGATTACAGCAGCGCAATCACGTGTTGGCATTCAGCATCTGAGTAATACTAAAAATAGCTTAAGTAAGAATATCGATAGTCTTTATGTTGATTTATCTGGCATA
>NZ_JASJHF010000164.1:0-24663 GCF_033791185.1 Moritella sp.
TGTAAAAATCCGGACTTAAAGCGTTGCCACTGGCTCGTCTCTGGGTCGCTTTCCCAGCTTTCGGTTGCTGAATGCCAACGTATATCACCGTCCTCTAAGTCCAGACTCCAGCTGTTATCTTCGTTCATCGCCTGCTCAATATCATTGGCCAGACTTATCGCTACAGCCTTATTTTCAATAATCAAAATAGACTCAGTATTGAGGTAGGTTGAGCGTAAGTTGTAGTTAAACGAGCCGATAACCGCAATTTTCCGGTCAAACACTGCCGACTTTGCATGCAGACCATAGGCCGCTATTGGTGCACACTTGGATAGGTCTTTAGTCGACGCTGCACATAGACTTGAGTCTGGTTTTAATTCGAATAGCTCTATGCCGCTGTCAAGCATGTCCTCACGTCGCGCGGCATAACCAGAATGATTAGTGACTAAGTCATTAGAGGCTTGTGAATTGGTCAGTGCTTTTACCTGCACGCCTTTGTCGATCAATGTTTGGAACGCTGCTAGCTGGCGATCATCGAATATCAAATAGGCAGATTCTAATAACATTTCTTGGTCAGCTTGAATCGCCAATTCGCCGAGTGTGTTGGCTGTCAGTTTGGGCTTATTGGTATCACTGACATCGATAGGGACTGGGCGGTCAAAAACGAAACGTGCTTGCACCCAAGACAATTCATCCATTGCATTATTTAACAACTGGTAGGCGGTCTCATTGTCTGTTGGTAACGCAGGATAATGCTTGTAGTGGGGAATCGGCATTTCATCTAGCATCGTGAGTTCGACAGCTTCCGCACTATTTTTTGATAGGTTATCGGTTAGCAAATTAACAGGATAAGACCACTGGCTGTTCCAGTATTGGCCAAAGCTAGATTCAATATCATTTACTACTGAACCTGATACTAGAACATCTCGATCGCGGAAATTAATGTCATCAGCAAGGTCAAAATATTCATCGCCGATATTACGGCCACCGACAATAGATAAAGCCCTGTCGACGGTAAATGACTTGTTGTGCATTCGGCGGTTTAGGCGAGAAAAGTCACCCATAAAATTGAACCACTTGGTGAAGCCATTGCGAGTAGGTATCGGATTGAATATGCGGATCGCTATTTGCGGGTGGCGAGCAAGTGTCGCGAGCAAAGCCTCTCGTTCGTTAAGGTTGATATCATCAAGCATAATTCGCACCTTAACGCCACGATCTGCTGCTGCGAGCACGCGACTGGCTAGGTAGCTTCCTGATGCATCGCTGTTCCAAATGTAATACTGGATATCGATGCTGTGCTCTGCTGTTTCGATAAGCGCCAAGCGCTGAGCCAATGCATCCCAACCGCTATCCAATAGCAGGATACCGCTCATTGCAGCTTGATCTTGCGCTTGATTGGGCTCGGTTGGCTCAGGTTTATGCGAATCAATCAATGCCGATAATGTACTGGCAGACTGGGTGACCAACGGCTCAGGCGGATGTTCAATCTCTTCGGGTAATGACGCGCACCCTGCAAGCATGAAGATGAAAAGTAGGGGGACACTGATACGTTGCAGCATTGGCATTTGTTACACTTCCTTTTGTTATTTAACTAACCATATCATTAACTCACGGCTCGCGCCTTACGGTAGTCGCTGTTATCTAAAGCAATCACTAATTTCTTTGGTGAGCCAGCGTCACTCTGGTTCAGCCAAAGTTGTGGTTTTACAATAATAGTCATAGTCATAGTTATAGTAATAGTTATAATAATAGTAAAACTGTAGTGGCCAAAATGAGTTGACCACTACAATACCAACGGCATAATAATAGGCTTTAAGTAATTGGAATAATTTATGTTTTGGCAGTCTCTTTATTTCTCGTTTTCGGTGACCGGCCCTATCTGTTTATTACTGTGTTTGGGTTACTTTCTAAAACGGATCAAATTTCTTAACGACGCTTTTGTGGATAAGGCTTCCAAGCTCGTTTTTCAAGTGACCTTGCCGACGTTGCTATTTTTAAGCATTCTAAATTCCGATCAGTCTGTAGAAATCAACACAACTTATATTGCCTTTGGCCTTATAGCGAATATTGCTTTTTTCCTATTTATCACCTTTGCCTGCAAATTATTGATTAAAGATAAACACAACCATGGTGTCATTATTCAAGGGGGATTCCGATCGAACACTGCGATCATCGGGCTTGCTTATGTGGCCAATGTTTATGGCGATCCTGGCGTAGCTTTAGCTGCTGTTTATGTCGCGTTTATCACTATTTTGTATAATATTTTAGCCGTCATATGCTTAACACCAGCGCAGTCAAAGTTAGGCTTAGCAGGGCTAAAAGAGCTATTGATATCTATTGCTAAAAACCCGTTAATTATTGGTATTATGCTCGGTGTCGTGTTTTTAACGTTAAACATCAAAATGCCAACCATACTGATGAATACAGGACAGTATTTTGCCAATATGACCTTACCTTTAGCGCTATTATGCACAGGCGCGACACTTAATTTAACGGCGTTACGGAGTGACGGTATTAACACGTGGTTTTCGAGCATCTTTAAGCTACTGCTTGCGCCAATATTGATCACAGGTAGTGCTTATTTGTGGGGCTTTAGCCAGCTCGAAGTCGGGTTATTATTTTTTATGACTGCAGCCCCAACTGCCGCCGCGAGTTATGTGATGGCGCGTGCAATGGGCAGTAATGCCAACCTAGCCGCTAACATCATCGCCACGACTACAGCAGGATCTATCATCACTTGCAGTTTAGGTATTTCAATATTGCATAGCTTAGATTTTTTCCCGTAACTTTAAACTAGCAAAAAGGAGGCTTATTTCAGCACGGTGATCTAACAACTGTATACTTTATGATTGGGCTGGTGAGTTCTGTTATAGTGATATAAGTACGATTTTAATCGTGAGCTAACTAAGGAATAAGATAAATGAGTCTGTTACTAGAACATGCGTTGACTGTTTTTATGGCCTTTTTTGCGATTATGAATCCGATTGCAAATACCACTGTTTTTGCTGGGCTAACAGGGTCAATGGAGAAGTCTGAACAAGTTAAAATTGCGGTTAAATCGCTTACTATCACCTTTGTGATTATTGTTTTGTTCTCAATTTTAGGTAAATCAATCTTCCACCTATTTGGGATCACGCTGCCTGCATTGCGGATAACGGGAGGGATTTTGGTATTCCTTGTTGGTTATCACATGCTGCAAGGTAAAAGTTCTAAGCTGCATACTGCAGAAGAAAGTAATGATTCAGATATTGCGGTATCCCCGTTAGCTGTGCCACTTCTTGCTGGGCCAGGCACGATAGCGACAGCAATGAATTATTCATCGGCGGGAGGATGGGGTGAAATTATAATTACCGTTGTCGCATTTGCGGTGTTATGTCTTATCACGCTCTTTTGTTTTATTTTCTCTTCGAAGATCATATCGGCAATCGGTGAGAGTGGCTTGAGTATTGTGACCCGCTTAATGGGGCTCATTTTGGCTGTTATTGGTGTGCAAATGTTGATAGGTGGCGTCACTGCCGTTATCGGTTCGCTAAGCTGATATGCCGACAAGGGTATTGTTGACATGCGCGTGCACACAGATGTTCTTATCGGTGTGCACGCGTTATTTTATCAGTACTGTGAATTACGGATTAAAACGTCGTCAGTTGCAGCATTTTATGTAATCGCTCTAAGGCAATCGGGCTGGCTTTGAGGGTGATACGAATCCCTTTTTCATGATATTCCTCTTCTATTACCTGCATTTTACTGTGGATCTCGCCCATTACGCCGCTGGCGGTGTAGGGGATATCAAAACAGGCCGCGCACATTTTCTTTTCCAGTAAATTCTGAATTTCCTGGTGTACGAACGCCACATCAGCTTTGTCATGCGCACTGATTTGTAGCGCATCAGGGTATAGCTCTAGCAGGGTTAATTGCTGATCTTCAGTTAAACAATCGACTTTATTCAGCAATAATACTTTGTTGTCCAAATCGATATTTAACTGACCTAATACATGGTCAACAATGGCTAACTGCGAGGTGAAGTTTTCATCTGATGCATCAACCACGTAAAGTAATAAATCGGCATTTTTGGCTTCTTCCAAGGTTGAATGAAACGATGCCACTAAATCATGCGGTAGCTTTTGGATAAAACCAACGGTGTCGGAGATTAAAATGCGCGGTTGTGTCGGCGGTTGGAGCGTACGAACCGTCGTATCTAAGGTTGCAAACAGTTTATCTTCAACTAATACTTCGGTATCAGTTAACGCGCGCATTAACGATGATTTACCAGCATTGGTATAACCGACTAACGCCACGGTTAGTTGTTCAACACGACCACTGCTGCGGCCTTCCATTTCGCGTTGTAACTTGGTTAGCTCACGTCTTAATTCAGCGATTTGATTACGAATACGGCGACGATTAATCTCAAACACGGTTTCACTGATTGAACGGCCTTTTTGACGTTCGCGATCGCCACTGTTTTCATCACGTAATCGCGGTGTTAAGTAATTAAGTCGGGCGATCTCTACTTGTAGTTTGGCGGTGCGGGTACGGGCGTGTTTACTAAAAATTTCGATAATAACGCGGGTACGATCGTAAACCTCGACACCTAATGCCGCTTCAACATTACGCAGTTGATTCGGGCTGAGTTCACAGTCAAATACCACCACGTTCGCTTGGCCTTTAATATCGGATGTTGCTAATAGTTGGCTTAACTCGTCTTGGTCTAATTCAATCTGCGCTTCATCTTCTGGTGATACGTCTGTTGATGCTGAAGACTCACCTGTTAATGTGGCTAATTCTTCTAATTTACCTGAGCCTAATACTGACAGCTGTTTAGTCGATCTTTGGCGTTGGGTTTTAGCCCCAATCACAGAAAATCCAAGGGTATTTACTAGGCGGCCTAGTTCAGATAATGATTCATCCACTTCTTGTTGGCTAACACAAGGGGTGCGAATCGCGATTAATAAGGCGCGGCTAACGGAGTGTTCTGTTGTTGCGATCGACATGTCGATACTCATTTAAAGTAATATGGGGTGCATCCTACCCGTTTGTGCT
This sequence comes from Moritella sp., assembly GCF_033791185.1. Taxonomy (GTDB): domain Bacteria; phylum Pseudomonadota; class Gammaproteobacteria; order Enterobacterales; family Moritellaceae; genus Moritella. Next base: position 5,017 of record NZ_JASJHF010000164.1, read on the forward strand.
GCGCTTATATATGTATTTCGAGTTTCTATTGCTCGCAAGTCCCATGCTCTGCAGCCAAAATGCTGGTGTTTTTCATTATTAATGATAAATCTATACGGCATTGTGTTTTTATACGTTGGCTCACATTTTTTTATAAAATAATCTTATTTTTCTTTTCCATGAATTTAAATGCTAATACAATCAGTGATATATTCTTCATAGTTAACAATTAACAGGACTGTACACTTCCTCTGTACAGCGTTGAGGAATAGATACGTCCTGCTATAGAACTGTATGTTCAACGTTAAATGATGGATATTTCAGTAAGCGGCTTATGCCAACCAATCATATTAAAAAGGAATATTTAAATGAAAAATGTCACGGTATTTGTGCCAGCCAAAGCAAAGACGATTGGCGGAAATAAAACGGTTAAAGTCGGTACTGGTGAGTACAAAGAGGGGTATTTCGGACCAGAAGAAGTAATGAAAAGCGAACAAAAGTGGGAGCAATCAGGTTGGTCTGACAGAGAAATGGATGGTTTCCAACTCCAGGAAGATATTCAGATAGCATTAAACGATCTAAATAATGACGGGTTTGAAGTGATATCGGTATCTCCAGTGACTTCTGGAAATTATAAATGTGAGCGAGGCACTCCAAGTAACGGAGGCTCGTATGGTTATGGTTTCAGTTATACCGAAGGCATGCTCATCATTGCGAAAAAGGCATAATAAAAAAAGGTAATCGGACGTAGCCGCTACTTTGGCGCTAGGTGCGAGAGTTTTATCGAGACATCATATCAGTTATTTAGTTGAAGCTGTACAGTGCTACAGCGCAGGGCTTTTTATATGTGATTCTTTGTTAAAATAGTACCTTAATACTCGTTTTTAGGTTGTGATCAAGCCTGCCATGAAATCTAGAAAGCGTATAAAAGAGTCATATTGGTTTCTGTATCTGTGCTTTCTTTATTATCCAGAGGCGAGTTGTTATAACGGACAATTACGGCAAACTTCATTGCTAATGCGCCAATGATGTCTGCTGTGATTGACGTTTCAGAGCGTCCTTCGAATACTTCGCCACCCTCGGCAACCAGCATCTGTTCAAACTTAGCACTCCCTGATATCCGAGTTTCAAAATTCATGAGGCCATAAGCCACTATAGTACCGTCGGTATCATAACCGGCTTCAGCCGCACTCTCGTCATCCAAACGCTTAAATTTATAACCGGGACCAAGGTCAATATTAAGCTCTGTCTTATCATTATTAATCAGCTTACGGCCGTAACCGGAAGATATCGTGGTGATGGAGCTAAAACCGGTGAAAGGATCGACTTCATGGTTTGCGGTCACAAAGAGGTAGCTGATAGCGGATAACTGATAGTCACCCTGTAACCGACCAAGATAACGTTTACCGGTGACGACACCAGAATCTTTCTTGTATAAGGCTTCAAGCAAATACTGGTTCTCCCAGTTCCCCCAGTCGTGATCCATATCTAAACGGGCTTTTACTGAGGTGGTGTCAGTATTACCTGTGGTTATCGTGGCGCCTAACTCGGCATTGCCACTAAAGCTATCTTGATGCTGAACCACATCCGTATCGGCTTGAACTGAAAAAGGGGCGGCGATTAAAATAACAGACGCTACGAGCATTTTTATCATGGTAATGTTACTCCGAAAGATTAAGTCCCTTAACACCGAGGTAATAGAGCGCTCACAAAATTCAATCGGTTATAAGTATAATCCACAGCGGCGGTATCGCCCGATTTTTTGCTCCAAGGATAAAATAGTCGATAACGCTTAATCACAAACCACGCTCGCTAAATGTAGTTGACCCTACTCAGGTATGTCTTTATTATCCTGTTTTCCTCTCTATCGATAGAATCAATAATGAAACAACATATACTCGCCGCTGCAATTTTACTTTCATTAACAGGCACTGCGATGGCTGCTGATGGTGACATGGTTGATGTCACTATTCTTGGAACATCGGACATTCACGGCCACTTCATGCCTTGGGATTACGCCAGCGATAAACTCAATATGGTGGGGAGCCTAAGCCAGATCGCAACCAAAGTTAAAGCCATCCGTGGCGAGCAAGATAACGTCATTTTGGTTGATGCGGGCGACACCATTCAAGGTAACTTTGTAGAAACCTTCAAAGATGAGCCGATTGATCCGATGATGTTGGGTTTCAATGAAATGAACTACGATATCTGGGTACTTGGTAATCACGAGTTTGATTTTGGCTTAGATGTACTTAACCGCTCACTCTCACAATTTGAAGGCACGTCTCTAAGTGGCAACATCAAGCGTGAAGATGGTAATCCGTTCCTACCTGCATATAAAATCATTGAAAAATCAGGCATTAAAATTGGTATGATCGGTATGGATACGCCGATGGTAGAAGTGTTTACCGCAGGCACAGATCGCCTTGAGGGCATGACATTTACCAATCCATCATTGGAAGTGAAAAAAGTGATTAAACAGCTTGATGGTAAAGTTGATGCCATTATTCTTGTGGCGCATATGGGACTTGATAATGAGAACAATATTGCCGCCACTGGGGTACGCGATATTGCCAATGATAATCCTGAAATCGACGCGATTGTGGCTGGTCATATGCACACGCTGATTGATAAAGCGACCGTGAATGGCGTGATCATTACTGAACCCGATAAATACGGCCGTGCACTTTCTCGCATTGACCTGCAATTTGCAGAGAAAGATGGTCAATTTACCCTGGTCAACAAAGACAGCTTCACCTATAAAATAAAAGGTGTGGAGTCGGATGATAAAATGGAAGCCTTGTACGCGCCTTACCATAAACGTTTACGTGAAAATGCTAACCGTGTGGTCGCTGAGTTATCCGGTGTTGATTTAGTGCCAGAAAACGAAATCAACGGCATTCCACAGGTACATATTCAAGATACCGGTATCAGTGCCTTGTACCAAGAAGCGAGTATGTATTATGCACCCTTAGCAAATGTGGTTGCGCTGCAAATTGATAACGATTTGGCCGAGCTGGATGTTGGCCAAATTAAAGCCAAAGACATCGCCTATAACTACCAATACGCTGGTGGTGAAATTACCGTGTATGAGATGACGGGTAAAGAGCTAAGCACCTATATGGAATGGTCTGCGGGTTACTTTAATAGTGTGCAAGCAGGGGATGTGACGTACAGTTTCAACCTTGAGCGTCGTTCATCTAAATACTCAACCAACGACTTTTTTGCAGGCTTAACCTACAGCATAGATTTGACCAAACCAGCAGGAGAGCGTATTACTGACCTGCAATTTGCTGATGGTAAAGTGATCACCGACAACACGCCAATTCGTTTGGGCATGAACAGTTACCGTATGGGGCATTTAACCAAAGCTGGTGGAGTACTTGAAGGCCGCAGCTTCCCAGTATTATTTGATACCAAAGAAGTATTTGGTGAAGAGCAAGGTACGATCCGAAACTTGACGATCCGTTACTTAAACGAAGTTAAACACGGTAAATACCAAGGCAAACCGATGAACCGTTGGATGCTAACTGGTTTGGAAGGTTACGCCAAAGAGCGCAATGTAGTTAAAGCCTTGGTTAACAGTGGTGAAATTGATGTACCGAGCAGTAAAGATGGTCGTTATACCAACGTGGCGTCGATTAACGTGAAAGACAAGCTGTTTGCAAGTAAAGCGGAGTTAACTGCTTATCTTAGCCAACTGGACAAAGATCTGAAAGTCGCGACGACAGAGGCTGAAAAAATAGCTATTCAGCGTGATATGGTGATAGCCAAAGCGTTAAATTAATACCGATTACCTTAGCTCTCCTCACCGTAAATTTAGGTGAGGAGAGATGAGGTGTTGTGATTATAGCGAGGCTGTTGCTGGTATGCATTTTCGGCTGATAATAACGGCTCTTACGTTGTCGTATACCCAGTTGAAGATGAAGGCATAAATAGTAATGAAAACCGTGACCACAATATCCATCATAAATGCATCTACGATACTAATAGTTAAAATATAAGCCATCACAGGTACTGTTAGTACCAGTAGCCCCGCTTCAAAAATAATGACATGAACTAAGCGCAGTTTCATGGTTCTTTTGTCTTTATCCCCCGGCAAAAATAGATCGAATATCCAGTTAAAGATAAAATTCCACGCCATGGCAATGCTGGCGATGACGATCATGGTTCCCGATAATATCTGTGGATCATGATTGGTAAAGATGATCAACCCGAGGATGGAAAGAGACACTGCTAATACTTCAAATAGCAGGGCGTGAAAAATACGTTCTAGTGTCGACATGGTTAATACTCTTTATTTTTAATTAATGTGATTACTGGTAAGGACGAGGATTATTCCATTAGTGTGATGTACTGCAAAGTTAACAGCCATCACAAAGTGTGATAGCTTGGTGGATTAATGACAATGCGGGTGGGAAGTTGATGTACAGTTTTGAGCAACTGAAAATATTTGTGTGTGTGTGCGAGTGTGGATCGTTTTCAGCCGCGGCTCGACAATTAAAACGGGCGCAATCAGGTGTGAGCCAATCCATCGCTAATCTTGAGATAGCCGTTAATCAAGAGCTGTTTGCACGAGACAAAAATACCCCGGTGTTAACGGATAATGGTAAGGCCTTACTGCCTATTGCCCGCGCGATCTTGCATCAGCAGCATTATTTTGATCAAAAAGTCGAATCGTTAAGCAGCTGTGATGAACATGAATTGGTGATAGCCATCGATGATAGTGTCATTAATCCGCTGTTACTCGACTTAATTTGTGAATGTGCAGACCGTTTTCCGTTCACGCATATTGAAATTTTAGCTGGCACTACGTTTGATGTTGAGGACATGGTGCGAAGTGGCAGAGCTCAAGTTGGCATACTTTATTTTGATGGCACACTGAAAAGTGATATGGACCATTATATTCTCGGCCACAAAAAGTTTATAACGGCGGTTGCTCCTGAGCATGATTTGACCAAGTTAGCGCAAGTCAGAGAGGCTGATTTACAAGCGCATCGTCAAATCGTGTATCGCAGTGTGGCATATAAAGAGTTGTGGTTTAGCTATGGTATAAGCACTAATTCTTGGTATACCAATAGTCATCAAATGCTGTTCGATCTCGCTAGCCGTGGTGTCGGCTGGGCGGTGGTCCCTGCGAGTATGGCCGCGCCTTATTTACTTGATAAAAGCTTGGTGGCATTGCCTGTGGTATTTGAACCCAATGGCTGGATGACGGCTGTGGGTTGTTTGGTATCGAGAAGGCAGAAGAGTGGTCCGGTGCTGGTGCATATATTGTCAATGCTGCAGACGCAATATGATGTAATGTAAGCCGTTATTATGCACGATCTTGGTTTAGCCTATCTGCGGAGATCGCAAAGGCAATTTTTATCGTTAAAAAATCCTGCAATAAATGCAGGATCTTATTATTGACTAGCTGAATTATTGGGTTTCCTCAACCTCGCTATTGGCCATCGCCACACGTAGATGGGCTTGGCTATTTAACCGATAATCAACATAACCAAATCTGTTTTCAGCGGCGGATGAGCGGCCAATGATCGCGGTTGTGAACAGCATTAATAGCGCGGGTAACAGCCAACTTGCATGGGCATTGTAAAGTGGCAGATATTCAACAAACAGGGCATTAAATGCGACAGGCATTGCCCCCAAAATATTGATCGCATCCAGCACACCAAACAGAGTCGCTGTGATTAGCATTGCGCTGTGGGTAAGGCGCGATACGGTGAATATTGACGCTGCAAAAGAGGCTAAGGTGAGCGCGAGCGCAATCGGACACAATACTAAAATAGCGGGTAGGCTAACCGTTAAGATCTGCGCTAAACCAAAGTTTGCAATCACCCCGGTCAGGACGACAATGATGGTCGAGGTCAAACCAAACGAGGCATTAAAGGTCTTTTGATAATACTCTGCACAGGCATTGGTTAACCCCACCGTGGTTGTTAAACAAGCCATGATAATAATGGCGGCGAGAAACAATTGACCATATTGACCAAATGCTTCTGCGACATAACGCGTTAGGATCACACTACCATTAGTGCCGTGCTCTGCAACCGCCGTCGATGTTGCCCCGACATAACCCATCACGATATAACAAGCCGCCATTAATACAGCGTATATAACCGCAATCTTCACGGCATTCGATGCAATACCTTGCTGACTGGTCACGCCTTTGGCTTTGATCGCTTGGATGATCACCCAACCAAAACCCACTGCAGCAATGGCATCCATGGTCATATAACCTTGAATCAGGCCACTGGTAACCGCATTATGTTGGTAATCGCCATAGGGTGTTGCTGGAAGACTTAAAGGATGAATAAATGCCGCTAAGCCTAACCCGCACAATAGTAAGATCAAGGCTGGTGTTATTATTTTGCCGATATAGTTAACTAGATTACCTGGCTTGAAGGCAAGCAACAGGGTGATGGCAGAAAAAATGATAGAAAAAAGCAGCAGGTGGTCACTTGCAAAAAATGGTTTGATGCCCATTTCATAGGCGACGGTAACCGCTCTTGGCATGCCAAACGCAGGGCCAATAGCACTAAAAAGTAAGATCCAAAATGTGGTTCCTAGCCAGTTTGGTAGTGCTTTGGTTAGGTTATTCAGATCGCCAATACGACCTAATACGATGATGGTAAATGCTGGTAATCCGACCGCGGTGATCAAGAAACCGCCCATGGCTGAAGATAATGATGTGCCTGCATCAAGGCCCATTGCTGGCGGGAAGATCAAGTTACCGGCACCGAGAAAGAGGGCGAAGGTCATGAGGCCGATGACTAAGATGTCTTGTTTTTTCAAATGTGTACCTGCAAAAATTAAGGTTATAGACAAGCATTGGCAGTGCTGCGCAATGAGCTATAAATCCATGATGGAACGTGGTTCCGCAGGGTTACTGAAAGAAGATATTTGTTGAATAGTATCCCCCGTCAGCAAAGCTGACGGAAGAGTACCCGCCAGCCTAGTGAATAATCACTAGAATAATAGCGGTAATAATTTGTGTTTGTTGTTTTATCGGCATAGTCGAAGAGTCGGCCCAGTGGTGTGCTACCTGGGTCGATGCTAAGTGTTTTTTAACTTTATGTGTAAACAAGCTTGAGTACATAACTTAACAACTTCTAATATGTGATTTAATTAACATTTACAGCATATGAATAAACGTAATGCTTGTAAATAACTTTTTTATGTTTTTATGTTTTTTAGCAAATATACATGCGCCTGCTCCGCTTTCCAATTATCCGCCAGATAACCATTTTCAAGTGCTATCTCAGCTTGTTGAGCATGGCTAAATCGCACTAATGAGTTAGGCCATTGGCCATGGCTGAAAGGCTTAATCTGTACCTTGGCATGCTGAGACTTACCGCTCTCGTTGACTGCAATAATAATGATATTGCCCGCCAACTCGCGCTGCCAGAAACGTATTCCGTCAACAACCCAACTCGTGGAATTTTGTCTCGGCGCTGCAATTAAAGGGCCCAATGTGGCCAGATCATGCATTAATTCGCGCATATAACTTGCCGGTTTTGGCATATGGAATAACGTATACCAACCAGTAACGGGATCAAGGTCATCGGGCTCACGGTAAGGCCAAAAGAACAGACCATTGGAGCCTTGCGCGATAGCTTCAAATGCCTGTCCGCGGATCTGCTCTCGTGATTGGGGCAGGGATGCTGGAACGGGTAAGGGTGGATTGTCTAAATTGGCCATGATCACTTTGTATCTGGCATCTAACCACTCCTGCAGCCGCGTTTTCTGCTCCGGCGACTTTGCTTTATTAATAATTTTTAGCACATTGTGACGTGGTGAAATACTGATACTGTCTTTTGCTTTAAATCCCTCATGGGTATTTAAAATCGCCACCCAAGGGGTATCTGTTTGCGCCATGACCCGTTTGTAGAGCGCTAACGCCTTGGCCATTTCAGAGGCTTTACCGTGATAGAACTGGCGCATATCAACCTCACCAGCCTCGGCATAATAACGCTGATACCAATGCGATGAGATGATGGGATGGAATGGATCTAATTGGCGTGCCAGCTCAACAAAGAAATTATAATACTCAGCAGGGATGTCATTAGGACTGGGTTCATCCCAAAAATACCAGGCAAATAATGCCGGTTCAGCCATTTGAGTGGCGATCCGCGTAGCAAAGGCGATCACATCGCCATTATCAATCGACTTTTCATTAATATGAGAAAAAACCATTAAGCCATGGGCATCGGCTTGCTGCAAATAATCGGTTATTTGGGGCTCGGGTAAGCGGCGTAATTTATAGTCATGCACGACATTAAAGCCAAAATCAGCCACCTTGGCAAACGACGTCGGCTTCACGTAATACACGGCTTGCGGGAAAAAGGCTTGGCCATCAACGCTACTCTCATCCATCGAATAAATGACTTCTGTTACTTGAGGATGGTAACTGAGTAAATGGGTATGGGGCAGTTCATCACCTTGGAGTTGGATCTCTATCTGATTTAATCCCTCAGACCAAGCTGATGATGGCGTATAGCTAAATACCCGCTCTTGGATACTGGCATTGTTAACCACGTTGCCATTAACGCGTACTTGCTGGAGCTGTTTATCAGTAAAGTCAGCCTTGCTGATATGTACGCTGGCATTTGCATCCGCGGTATAACCAGCGCTGATCAACTGTTTAAACTGTGAAAATTGAGCGAGGCGTTGCTGATATTCCTGACTTTTCGCTGTTAGTGCAAATTTACCGCCATAAATCACGATGAAATAATCAAATATCTGACCATTGTTAAGCTGTAATTCAATTAAGTTCATGCCCATAGACCATTTGTCGATAGGTGAAAAAGAAATACTTTCACCATCAACATGCCACAGACTTGTTGCTAACGCGGCATCTGCATAATTTACTTGGGCGATATCATTAACGGATACGTCGTTTGGTAATGTGAATAGCACTGAATGTTGATTCGCTGCTGGGGTAATATAAGCAATATCATGCCATGCTTCTATCGGGGTATTAAAATTGGCAGCCTGCTTATCTCTTGGGGAGGCGGCATTAACCGTTATCGATGTTAAGCATGCTGCAATCAAGGTTAACCACACTACAAGCAAGTTAAACCACTTCGTTTTTTTCTGATACATATAAATAATGCTTCCCTTTCAATGTCACAACCAACAGGCAATCACTTGTGCCGCGTAAACTGACGTTAGCAAATAGAATAACTCAAAGGTAACCAATTGAAAGTAAATGAAGGTCTATTTATGATCCAAATCATAGCTTTTAAGTTTTGAAGTTAAGTGAAAGCACTCAGTAGTGATGATCACCCTGGCATATATCGGCTCACGCGCTTGTTGATGCACTGTGTCTGCCACGACTTTTTTGTTTGGCATCAGATGGCAATAAAAAAAAATCTCAGCGGCTATTATGGCTATCAACAAGCACGTTTGGCACCGTTTTTTGCATAAGCGTAAACCTACATTCGCGCCAATTAATGAAGCGATTGGGTTTATGTTAGCTACACTAATATTGGTGCGGTGATAATTAAATTTTTGAAAATAAAAACTTAAGAAAGGGTCTATAAATGAAGCAATTATTTAAGGTATGTACAATTGCTGCAGTTGTTGCTGCTAGTTTTACCACGGCATCAGTATCGGCAGCAGAAGAAGCAGTAACACAAATATTGTTCAAAAATGTGAATATTTTTAACGGTATCGATAACAAGCTTTACAAAAACTCGCATGTATTAGTTGAAGGTAACCTGATCAAATCAATCTCAACTAAAGACATCAAAGTAAACAGTGATGCAATGGTGATTGATGGTGCTGGACGTACATTGATGCCGGGTTTAATTGAAGGGCACGGTCATATTAATATGAATGGTAGCTCTTTAGCGGATATTGAAAATAACCGCAGCTGGGAAGAGCTGGCAAGTCGTGGCGTCGCTAAAGCAGACATGTATTTTAAAAATGGTTTTACTAGCTGGCGTGATGCTGGTGGTATGGCAACTGGCCTTAAAAAAACCATTGATGCCGGTCTGTTAAATGGTCCGCGCATATATCCAGCTGGGGCTTTTATTGGCCCAACGGGTTCACACGCAGATTTTCGTAATTACACCACCCCGAATGAAACGGTTTATGGTGCTAACTCTGCGGGTTCACGTCTGGGTATGACATTTACCGCTGATGGCGTTGACATGATTAAAACAGCTGCGCGTCAAAACTTCATGCAAGGCGCGACTCAAATAAAGATCATGTCTAGTGGCGGCGTAGCTTCAGCATTTGATCCGTGGCAGCTTGATGCTTATTCGGCGACCGAGATCCAAGCTGCGGTGGAAGTTGCTGATGCTTATGGTTCGTACGTGATGGCACATTCTTACAGCAAAAAATCAATTATGCGTAATCTTGAAAATGGTGTCAAAACGATTGAACATGGTTTTATGTTTGACGCTGAGATAGCTGAATTAATGGAAGAGAAAGGCGCATACATGACCACGAATATGCATGCCTTTTCTCCTTACCTAGGTCAAATTGAAGCGATTAGCTCAAGCCCTGCTGCTGCACGTAAAGCGGCATCAGCACAAGCTGCCTTTGGTGATTTTGTCGAAAATGTGAATAAATACCAGCCAAAATTTGGTTTCCATTCTGATTGTGTTGGTGGTGTTGATTCTTGTCAAAAACAAACGGCCTATGAAATGTCAATTAGTGCTGAGCTGTTAGGGAACTTCTTTACCTTGAAATCACTAACATCTGTAAACGGTGAGATTTTGGCGCTATCGGGTGATGTATTAAATCCATACCCAGAGGGTAAATTAGGTGTTGTTGCTAAAGGTGCATATGCTGACTTATTATTAGTTGACGGTAATCCTTTAGAAGACATTACTGTGATTGGTGCTGACCCTCAATGGTTTGATGCTAAAACACGTGAAGCAGGTGATATTAAAACCATGCGCATCATTATGAAAGATGGCAAAATTTACAAAAACACACTGTAAGTTTGCAGCAGCTAAAATAAGGTGCACTATGGCATCTTATTTTAGTGATTATTTTACACAGTTGTATAAAAGGAATTATCCTACTGAAAATACTAACGGCTAAATTAAACCAACCCATTGCGCTGATTAAAACTGGGCAAGTGAAAAAGTTTGTTGAAATGTTGCAAATGGTTGAAAAGGATATCTATCCAATTATTGAACGAGTTGGTTTACCTGAAAAGGTATTAAATACCGCCCATCCTTACATTCCTGAAATTCCAGTGCGTTTGTTACTCGCCGAAATATTTAATGTCTGTGGTATAAAAACCTATCAAGAGGTATGTTGGCGCGCATGCCGTGAATTATTTATCCCCTCCATGTTAGATAAAGTCAGTGATGCTCAAAACCTACAACAGTTATTAATTGAGTATATTAACATCCTTAAAAATGAATCTACCCAATTCAAACTGTCACTAGAGAATGCTGTCAATAAAACCTGGTTAGTACGGGAAAAAGCGTTTGCTGATGACGCTTGGTATTTATATGCTGAATTATTCTCTATGGCTTATATGATCGAGCTTATCCGCGCCGTTACTAAGGATAAGTGGTCCCCAGCACAAATTTCAATTCAAAGTAACGAGCCAGAGCTCTTTAAGCAGCTACTCTGGGCTGATAATAACCAAGGCGCATTACCACAAATATTCAGTGAACGTGGTGTTTGTGCTATTTGTATCCCTGATGAATTATTGAGTGTTACCTTCAAGCACCAGCATACTTGGGTTAAACCCGTTAAAGATAAAGATGCGCCTAGCGATTTTATTGGCTCATTAACGATTGCTCTGCCAGCTTATCTCAATGAGGGGAAATTACCCATAAGTAAAGCAGCAAGAATGACGGGGATGAGTGTCCGTACTTTTCAACGACGATTAGATACATTTGGTTTAAATTACACCCAGATACTCAAGAAAATACAATTGCAAGAAGCACAATATTATTTAGCCCATACCGATGTCACCATTACCATTATTGCCGTCGGTTTAGGTTATTCAGATACCGCTCATTTCTCGCGTGCTTTTAAACGCTTGTCAGGAGTCACACCGAGCCAGTATCGTTATCAATGTAAAAATAATGCGATGTCGTCAAATGGTAATTAATAATATGGAATTCATTTAATATGAGCCCATGCAATATTTGTCAATTTACTGAAGGTTGTTATGAAATTTAATCCGTTTGTACATATTTTTACGCTGAGCTTATTCGTCAGTCCGTTAGTTTATGCTGACACATCTGCCCCTTCTTTTGGTAGCCCTAATAGTGTTGAAAATACCATCAAAGATAATAAAAAAAGTGCGCAAAAACCATGGCGTCAAGCGTTGGCTGACGATCACGGTTTTACTTTTGGCTTGGATTATAACGTACTTGCGCTTGGTGCAACGAATACCAAGGCGGGTACTGACGATAACACGGCTTCAGGTGTGGCTCGCTTTTATGGTGCCTGGGACTTAATCGGCCAAGCATCGGGTAATACCGGTGGCATGGTATGGAAAATTGAACACCGTCATTCATATACTGATACCGATCCAAAAAGTTTTGGCATGGGGAATGTGGGAATGGCGGGAATATTTGCACCGAGCTTTAGTGACCAAGGCTTGCGAGTGACTAATCTATATTGGGAGCAAAAGCTCAATGGCGGTAAAACCAACTTCATGGTTGGCTTTTTAGATACCACTGATTATGTTGATACTTATGCATTAGCCAGTCCGTGGAGCGGGTTTACTAATTTAGCATTTAGTACCGGTGCGGCATCGATTGGCTTACCAGATGACGCCTCGTTAGGTTTCGCCATTGGCCATATGTTTACTGATAACTTTTATGGCATCGCAGGTATTTCAGACGGTAATGCTGATTCAAGTCATCCTTTGGATGGTTTTGATACTTTTATAAATGATAATCAATATTTTAAAACCGCTGAACTGGGCTGGACGGCATCTCAAGAGCATGTCTATACCGATAATGTGCACATGACGTTTTGGCACTTAGATGGTGGTACAAAAAACAGTATCAAAGATAGCCAAGGTATAAACTTTTCAGCAAGTTATTTTGCAACAGAGCGAATTATGCCGTTTGTTCGTGGCGGTATAGCCGAGGGGGATGCGTCATTACTGTCAAAAACCTTGGTGGCTGGTTTTGGTTATTTTGGTTTGGGCCCTGAAGGCAATAATTTAGGTTTTGCAGTGAACTGGGGGGAAGTCAATGAAGAAGCTTTCGGTAACGTTGCAGATGACCAATACATTGCCGAGATCTACTACAACATGGCTATCGGTAAGCATTTAAATATTACCCCGGATATTCAATATATTAAAAATCCAGCATTAAACAGTGCCGATGAAAACTGGGTATTTGGTGTGCGCATGAATATGAAAATTTAAAAATATGATCACAGCGTTATAAATAGGAGTATCGACTCTTTCATCAAGGACAAAAAAGACTGCAGATCAAGTTGCTAAGGAATTAGCCAACCCGAATACTGCACTCGCGGATCTATTTTAAGCGGTTATTTAGGTTCTGGCCCCAAACGTAAACGCGCTTCATAGTCGTCGTAATAATCTCTGTCTGTTAATAATTCCGTTAGTCGCTCTACGCTGAAATCTTGATTATTAAGTCCATTCTCTAAACGCTGTAAGCAATGTTTAATTGCTGTTGCTTCATCTTGTTCTAAATATTCACGGCACAAAAATAACGGCGGTAGGCCATAAGCAAACGAGGCTAATTGTGCAATGTGCATGGCGTCGAGTGATTGTGTTAATTGTACGAGAGAAGCGTTAGCTGTTGATAGGTTATCTTGACAAGTATTAGGCATTAAAATCGCTCATGTAAGAAAGACCTAAATAGTCTACATCAAAATTATTTTGATGTAGACTATTTATCTGTCTGTTTAGCACCTTAGTGGTTATTTTACGCTCAGGGGCGTTAGAGGAAGCTAAAGCGCGTTTTTGGTAGTGACGATATTGGTATTTGCCACCAAGGCCGCGCTAGTGATGATTTAAAAATTTGTCTCTGAGTAAGTTGATCATGGTGCGGGTTTTTTGGGGTAAAAATTGTCGCGATGAATATATCAAGGTCATCGAAATTTCTGATTGATAAATATCCGGTAGCAGATGAATTAATTCGCCTTGTTTAATTTGCTGTTGTACTAAAGTCATCGGCAGCAATGCAATACCATGTCCCGATTGCGCCATGTGATTAATTAAGCCTAAATCCTCTGACATTAACCGAATATTTAACCCTTCAGGCAGTAGGCTGGGATCGTTGTGACTGGTTAAGATCGAATGGGCAAACAGATCGTTAAGACATTGTGGTTTATCATGACTTTTCAGGTAGCCTGGTGAGCAAAGTAGTCCTTTTTTAGAAGGTAAGAAAACCTGTTGGACGTAATCTTCATTAATGATGTCGAGCACATCGGGCAATAATTGCAGGTCTATATTTTCACGTTTCAAATCCACACTTTGGTGACGATGAAAAATCTCTAAGTTGATATCTGGAAACTGTCGTGCATAGTCATCTAACAATTCTGAAAATAGCGCTGAGGCAATAAAGGCTGCGGGTACGGCGATACGTAATACCCCTTGCAAACTTTGCTGCTGGTTTTTAAGTAAAGAGATGGCTTGATTTACATCGCTTAAGGGCTGATTAATGTGTTGATACAGTAAGCGTCCATGCTCGGTCATTTCTATTTGCCGAGTGGTACGGATAAGTAGCTGGCAACCCAGTGCTTTTTCTAACTCTTGTAATCGTCGACTTACCTTAGATCGCTGTAATCCATGGGCTTGTGCCGCGGCACTAATACCACCATGCCTGACTGTTAATATGAATAAATACAGATCATCCATCGATGCTTTCATTGTTTGTCCTATTAATGAGACCTAAGTGGGGTGTTAATCATTCTATTTAATCAAATGAAATGTTTCTATAATCCCGTGCAGTTTTATTCTCAATCGGAAATTTATATGCCTCACACACAGTCCACCTTTCGTCGCTGGATGCGCAGCCTTATTCTACTCTTCATTATCATTATGGCTTACATTATTGTTGCCGATAGATACGCGCCGCTGACAACCGAGAGTCGTGTTTATGGTTATGTAGTGCAAGTTGCGCCTGAAGTCTCTGGGCCTATTACCGAAGTCGCGATCCGCAATAACCAAGCCGTTGAAAAAGGTCAGTTGTTATTTTCGATTAATAATAGCAAATACATTCTCGCGGTTAATAAAGCGAAAGTGGCGTTACAGCAAGCTTATGAACAAGAGACGTCGTTGTACGCTCAGGTCGAAGCGGCCATCGCTAACACAGCGAGTAGTAAAGCCAGTTATATCAATGCAGCGGCGGAGTATCAGCGTATCAGTAAGTTGGCTAAAAAACAGCTAGTTTCCGTGTCGATGCAAGATAGCGCTTATGCAAAATATCAAGCTGCGCGCTCGACACTGCATGCCTATCAGCAGCAAACGCTGGCGATTAAAGCCAAGTTGGGCGAGGTCAGTGGCGACAGTTCACTGGTGATGGCGGCGAAAAATAATCTCGCCCAAGCTGAATTGAGTTTGTCACATACCCACATTTTTGCGCCTAACAAGGGGGTGATCACCAATCTACAGCTTGAGGTCGGGGCGATGGCTACGGCTAATCAACCTATGCTGACATTTATTTCCAGTGATTCATTGTGGGTTGCTGCCGATTTTCGTGAAAAAGCCACAACGCTTATCAGCAAAACATCTGCTGCTTACGTCACTTATGATGCCCTGCCGGGACAAGTGTTTGATTTTACCGTTGCCAGTCGTGATTTTGGGGTGGCATCTGCGCAGCAAACCGCCAGTGGTCAGTTAACCGCAGTGGAAGTAAGTAATCGTTGGGTGCGAGATGCACAGCGCATCAGGGTTAACCTAACCAGTGAACAGGCGATTCCTCCTCAACTGTTTGTCGGGTCGCGCGCGACTGTGGTGCTTTATCCTGTCGACAATGTGTGGTGGCAAACCTTGGCAAGCATACAAATCAAGCTTGCTGGTCTACTGCACTATATCTATTAAGTTGACGTTGGAGAGTAAGATGAAAACGATGCGACTTTGGTTTGCTTGTGTTTTTGGCTTAGCGCTAAGTATGGTTTTTGGTTGGTCGTATGGGTTTTTTGTGGTGTTACTGCCGACGTTTATCATTGCCCGTTCTGATTATTGGCAGTGGGGCTTAATCAACCAAATGGTTGTCGGCATTATTTGGGTTAGCTTGGAGGTTAATTTTATTTCCGGGTTTTTTCAACCTTACCCCTTGTTGATGACCGTCGCCGTGGCAATTTTATTTCTGAGCAAATGTATTGCCATGACCAAACCAAGCAGTTATTTGTTTGGGTTTACCGGCTTGCTGGTAGGCTCTATTGCGCTTAACTTTATTAGCTATTCGAGTTTTGATAGTGAAGATTTCACCCTCACACTGTGGGTGAGTGCGTTGGCGATATACCCGATCTGTGGGCTGGCGTATTACTTGTTTGCCGAGCCAGTGCAAGCCGAAGATAATAAATCGCAGCATGGTAAACCACAGGCAAGTAATGCGGCTGTGCAACACGATCATATTGGTTTGTTGCGACAAATCGCGATGGGTTGGACTATCTCTATGTTGGCTTTTGTTATTTTTCAGTTTGGCGATCTGATGGATTCGGTATCTGCGCAAGCATCTATTTTTATTGTCCTCACACCAATGACATTTATCGGCTCAATGGCGGCGGCCAAAGTTCGTATTATTGGTACATTGTTGGGATGTATTGCTGGTATGGTGATCCAATTAGGCTTATCAAGTTGGGCCAACAATGGCCTGTTATTTTTAATGGCGTTTGCGATCGCGGTTGGCTTTTTTGCCTGGTTATTAGCCTCAGGTGGGGTTAAATCTGGGTTTGGATTCTCGGCGATGAGTGCGTTAGCCGTACCGCTAACCACTGCTTTTCAGCCGGGGCAGAAAGATGCGTTCTTTTCTATTCTTTATCGTTTCAGCTCGATCACCTTTACGGTGGTGCTAACGTCGCTGGCAATATGGATCGTCCATTGCGTTTTAGTTAGACTAATTAAAGCGCCGAATGAGTATGCTTGATTGGTAACAATAGTAAGATTATCTTGGCTGGTATTAGACATTAAAACTATTAATTACTGTTGATTATCTGCCGGTTAAGTCTGCTAATGACGACTAATTGAATTTTAGCATTATGATCATGACTCGCTTTGGGCAAAGTACTGCACGATAAAATCGATGAAGCTGCGTATTCTTGATGGCAAGTAATCACTTTGTTTATATAACGCGTACATGGGTAAAGTGCGTGGCGGATAGTTTTCTAACAAAGGGATTAACCTTCCCTGGCTGAAGTGTTCTGTGACCATCCAGATCGGCAGCGCTGCAATGCCGTGTCCCTGCAGGGCCATAGCTAGGATCATGTTGGGACAATCACTTTTAAATGCTTCAGATATCTTGATATTTTCAACTTCACCGTTTAAGTTCAATACTTGCCAAATATTAGATGGCGGCATCAGAGAATAGCTAATGCAGTGATGAGCGCTTAAGTCAGAGGGCAGGTTTGGTTTTCCTGCTTTGTTTATGTATTCAGGCGAGGCGAAGTAAGCCACTTGGTGCTGTAATAAGAAGCGTGCTTTTAGGCCCGAATCTTTTAAATCGGAGGCGCGAATAGCGATATCAACATCACTACGAAAAAGGTCTACGTGTTGATCATTCACCGACATGTTAACCACTAAGTTAGGATGAAGTCTCATAAACTGGCTGACGGGTTGGGTTAGCATATGGTAAGCGAATGCACTCGGTACTGAAAGTTTAAGTTCACCTGATACTTGTGCTAGTTCGCCTTTAAGCTGTGATTCGGTATGCTGCATTTCATCTAATAACTTCTCGCAATACAGTGCATAAGGTTTACCTTGTTCTGTCAAACTTACTTTGCGGCTGTTTCGATAAAATAATGTGATGTTAATATTTTGCTCTAACCAAGCAATTTTTTTACTGACTGAACTTTGGGTTACGTTGAGGGCATCGGCAGCTGCAGTAAAACTGCCGACTTTAGCGACTTGAACAAATACTTGCATGCATTCAAATTTATTCATATTTATTCCAATTCATTTCAATCTCGATCTATTCCATTTGGGAATCATAGCTAGTTAAAATATAGCATTTATCCTACACTTTTAGGATGTTTTAATTAACCCTTATTCGCTAGGCAATCAATTAATGATTAATCAAAAAGTAAGAGAGAACTTATGAACATTGCAATTACCATTTTTTTAAGTATATTTTTTCTATTCGCCAGTTCAATTAAAACCTTAGGCTGGCAAAAATTTATTTTTGAGACCCAGCTTAAATTTTTTCAGAAATACGGTTTAAACCGTAGCATTATGTTTTTGGTTGGCATTGTTGAGTTCACTGGCGCAGTATTACTGGTGTTGCCGTTAGTGACAGAGTTAGCGCCGTTATGGTCAACATTGGGTGCTTTGCTTATTACTGGTACTTCTGTTGGCGCGATATTTTTTCACTTCCGCTTTGATACTTGGAAAGATGCATTACCGGCTATTGTGACATTAGTATTATCAAGCTATCTGTGGGGGCAATACGCTTTGGCAGTTATCTAAACCAATAAAAATGCCGGCAACATAATAACCGGTCTCGTAATAGCTAGCATGGTAACAATATTTATATTTCGATATTTATGGAAATGTTTTGACGTGCGATAATATTAACTGTATATTTCGAACATTCCAGAAATATAGAGATTAATGATTATGTTCAATATTACACAAGCAATGGTGATGGATACTTTAGGTATGTTTGCCTTCCTCGCCGTAGAATTAACGGTACTTTTTTTATTGATTAGTTACGCGGTCGGCGTATTACAAGAGTATATTCCGCCAGCAAAAATCCAACGTATTTTGAGTGGTAAAAACGGTAAAGGCTATATTGTTGCGGGTTTACTGGGGGCCATTACCCCGTTCTGTTCTTGTTCAACCATTCCTTTTCTAAAAGGACTGTTACGCGCTAAAGCGGGCTTTGGTACTATGCTGGTGTTCTTGTTTGCCAGTCCGTTATTAAACCCGATCATCATAGGTTTATTTGCGGTGACATTTGGCCTGAAAGTAACCGCATTCTATTTTACTATCGCGATGGGGGTATCGGTGATTGCGGGTTATACCTTAGAAAAACTGGGCTTTGAAAAGTACGTAAAACCACAAACGTATATTGAAGCCGAAGCCAAAGGTTGTGCCACTGCGTGTGGTGGCAGAAAAGCCCCAGTCAACAAATGGAAGAAAATTTGGATCAGCACATGGGCGGATTTTAAAACGGTATTACCTTATTTGGTTGGTGGTATTGCCTTGGGCTCGATGATTTATGGTTTCATGCCAACAGAACTTGTGGCCCGCTTCGCCAGTGAAGATAACCCGTTTGCGATCCCAGTTGCGGCAGTCATTGGTATACCACTTTATATTCGTGCAGAAGCGGTGATCCCATTAAGTGCAGCGTTGGCAGCAAAAGGCATGAGTCTAGGAGCGGTGATGGCATTAATTATAGGTAGTGCAGGCGCGAGTTTAACAGAGGTCGTTTTACTTAAATCTATCTTCAAAAACCAAATGATTGCGGCGTTCTTATTTGTAATTTTGGGTATGGCAATCAGCGCTGGTTTCCTTTATCAGTTTATTTTCTAAGCGATATT
>NZ_JASJHF010000165.1:0-6708 GCF_033791185.1 Moritella sp.
GGGTGAGTTGATTTGTTCATTGCTCAATAATGCTTGCGCGTATTAATTACACTTATCAAATTAGGATAAAGGTATTTCCTCATGGCTGAAAAAGACGGACAAGAACAAACCGAAGACGCCACCGAGAAAAAACTCACCCAAGCCAGAGAAAAAGGTCAGGTAGTTCGTTCGAAAGAACTGGCGACGACCTTCGTACTCACGGCAACTGGTGCCGCTTTTCTGGCCTTTGGTGATGAATTAGCGCGTGCACTTGTTACTAATATGAGTCGTCTATTTCAGCTTAGCCGTGAAGAAGTATTTAACCCCGAAGCACTACTCGAAGTCGTCGCCTCCAGCGTTAAACCATTAATGTGGCCGTTACTCGCTATTATGTTAGTGGGTTTTTTTGCCGGTATTATTGGCAACATTATCATGGGAGGTGTAGTTTTTAGTGGCGAATCGATTCGTCCCAAGGCATCCAAAATGTCGCCGAAAGCAGGTATTAAAAGAATGATGGGCCCGCAGGCCATGGTGGAATTGATTAAATCAATTGCTAAGGTCACGGTCGTAGTTACCATTGCCTTGATTGTGTTAAAAAATCAATTCCTAGAGATCATGGAGTTTAGCCTTCAGCCATTACACATCTCGATTATCGAATCGTTGAATTTCTTGACGGATGTTTTTATTTGGCTATGTGCGTCTTTGATTATCATTGTTGCAATCGATGTACCTTATCAATATTGGAAGCATGCTAAAGAATTACGTATGACCAAGCAAGAAGTTAAAGACGAAATGAAAGATGTAAATGGTAACCCACAGTTAAAAGGCAAAATTAGGCAAATGCAGATGGAGGTATCACAGCGTCGTATGATGGGGAACGTCCCTGACGCGGATGTGATTATTACTAACCCTACCCATTATTCTGTGGCGTTAAAATATGAGAAGTCCGGCAGTGCGGCACCGAAAGTAGTGGCTAAAGGTGTCGACCAAGCTGCATTTCGTATTCGTGAAATGGCGAAAGAGCATCAAGTACCCATCTTGGAATCGGCGGCTTTAACACGTGCTATTTATCATACAACGGAGATCGATGATCCGATACCGGAAGGGCTATTTATTGCGGTTGCCCAGATCCTCGCTTATGTTTATCAACTTGAGCAATTTAAACTACGTAAAGGTAATCGTCCTAAACCCCTGCCAAAAACCATGGATATACCCAATGATTTGAAATATTAATGCTATTTTTGTGCTAACGCAGCTAATGCTTTTGCCTTCGGTATGATTATTGCTTTATACTAGCGAGCATAAATTTTTGAGGTCACCGAATGCAAGTAGCAACAAATCTATCCAAAATCTGGGGTAAAAGAGCGATCGCGCTAGAAAATATCGGCACCCCGATCGTTGTGTTAGCTACACTAGGCATGGTTGTATTACCGATACCTGCATTCCTACTTGATGTGTTCTTTTCTTTTAATATCGCGTTGTCGTTATTAGTCTTACTTGTTTCTGTATATGTAAACAAACCTCTTGAATTTGCGGCGTTTCCGACCGTACTGCTAATTGCGACATTACTGCGTTTAGCCCTTAATGTAGCCTCCACCCGAGTGGTATTATTAGAAGGTCATAATGGTGGCGATGCCGCCGGTAAGGTCATCGATGCTTTTGGCTCCGTGGTGATCGGCGGGAATTTGGCGGTTGGTCTGATCGTGTTTATGATTCTGATGATTATTAACTTTGCTGTTGTAACCAAAGGTGCGGGCCGTATCTCGGAAGTAAGTGCGCGTTTTACTCTAGATGCCATGCCTGGTAAACAGATGGCGATTGATGCTGATTTAAATGCCGGTATTATTGATCAAGAACAAGCAAAAAAGCGCCGTGAAGAGGTGACTCAAGAAGCTGACTTTTATGGTTCGATGGACGGTGCCAGTAAATTTGTAAAAGGTGATGCGGTTGCGGGCTTATTGATTTTATTCATCAATATTATTGGTGGGTTAATCATTGGTATTATGCAGCATGATCTGAGTTTTTCTGAAGCCAGTCGCATTTATACCTTGCTGACCATTGGTGATGGTTTGGTTGCGCAAATTCCGTCATTACTGCTATCTATTGCTGCCGCGATCATTGTTACCCGCCAGAATAAAGATGAAAAATTGGGTACGCAAGTCAGCAGCCAAATGATTGCGAATCCAAAAGCGTTAGCAGTTGTTGGGTTAATCATGACGGTGATGGGTTTAGTTCCGGGCATGCCGCATCTTGCTTTCATCGGTTTTGGTGTTCTTACTGGCGGTTGGGCTTGGTGGTTAATGAAAAAACAAGCTGAGCGTGAAGCAAATAAAGATAACATGCCTGAAAGTGCTGCGATTGAAGCGAACCTCAATGATCAGAAAGAACTTGATTGGGACGATGTGAAACCGGTTGATACAATAGGTTTAGAAGTTGGCTACCGCCTTATCCCGTTAGTTGATAAAAGCCAAGGCGGTGAATTGCTCAACCGTATTAAAGGTGTGCGTAAGAAATTGTCTCAAGAATTGGGCTTTTTGGTACCCGCGGTGCATATCCGTGACAACCTAGATTTACCACCAAACTGTTACAGTATTAACATTATGGGGGTTTCAAATGGTGAAATTGAAATCTTTCATGATAAAGAATTAGCAATTAACCCTGGTCAGGTTTACGGCAAGATAGATGGCATTTCAACCATAGATCCTGCGTTTGGCTTACCAGCTTTGTGGATCAACCCTCAACAGCGTGATCAAGCGCAAACCTTGGGTTATACAGCTGTTGACTCAGCTACGGTTGTTGCGACACACTTGAGTCAGTTGCTGCTTAACAATGCTGCACAACTGCTCGGTTATGAAGAAGTGCAGAATTTATTAGATGTGCTAGCGAAAACACATCCCAAATTAGTGGAAAGTTTAGTACCCGACATTTTACCTTTGGGTATAGTCGTGAAAGTACTACAAGGGTTATTACACGATAACGTGCCAATCCGAGATATTCGCACCATTGTTGAAACTATGGCGGAATATGGCAGTAAAACACAAGATCCAGAAGTATTAATTTCGGCTTGTCGTGTGAGCTTGCGCCGTATGATCGTTCAGGATATCAATGGTATCGATAGTGAGTTACCTGTTGTTACACTGGCGCCGGAATTAGAACAAATATTACATCAGTCTTTACAGGCTGCGGGCAGTGAAGGAGCGGGGATTGAACCTGGATTAGCAGAACGAATGCAAACTTCATTAGCTGAAGTAGCACAGAATCAAGAATTAGCAGGACAACCAGCGATCTTACTTACGTCGGGTGTATTAAGGTCAACATTGGCGAAATTTGTGAAATACTCAATTCCATCTCTACGAGTATTATCCTATCAAGAAGTACCCGATGATAAACAGATACGTATTGTCAGTGTTGTCGGTCAATAACGCGTTCATAAATTAAAGTAGCGAACAGAACTAAGGATGATAAGTTGAAAATAAAGCGCTTTTTTGCCAAAGATATGCGTGCGGCATTGGCTGAAGTTAAAGAGGTTCTTGGCCCTGACGCTGTGATAATGTCTAACAAAAAGGTCACTGGTGGCATCGAGATCGTTGCAGCGGTAGATTTTTCTGAAAGTAAGCCCGCTGCACCGCAACAAGCAGCGGAACAAACGCCTGTAGCGAATAAGGCAAGCCGTCAACTTTCTGAAGACTCCGTCAATTTATCGGCATCTAATTTTAGTTTTAAGAAGTTAATGAATAATGAATTGTCGCAACAAGCGGAGCCAAAGCAAGCTACAACGACAAGTGATTCATTAGCGAGTTTGCTGGCACGCCAGCAAGAACATAAACAGCAAATGTCGCAAGCAATAAGTAATGATGGCAATGCGAATGAAGAAGGTAATTGGAATACCAGCTTTTTAAAGAAACCGGTATCACGTCGTTTTGCAGAACCGCCCAAATCGGCACCTGCTACGCTCGCAGAACAAAATGAAATGCGTGATGGCATAGCTCGAAAGCCACAGCCAAGTGGGTATAAGCAATTTGAATCAAATGCCCCCAAAGCTGATAACCAACAAGATATTAGTGCAATGAAAGCGGAACTTGCTTCAATTCGACAGCTGCTTGAACACCAAGTCTCAGGCTTACAGTGGCAGGAAGTTGAACGTAACGAACCTATTCGTGCTATGTTGATCAAACATTTGGTCAAGATTGGTTTTACTGAAGAGATTGCCGATCAATTAGCGAATTGTGTGGCAGAAAATTGTTCAATTGAATCAGCCTGGGATCAAATCCAAGCATTATTAACAGATAATGTGCTGATTGCACAGGATGATATTTTAACGAAAGGCGGCGCTGTTGCCCTCGTTGGCCCAACCGGGGTTGGTAAAACGACAACTATCGCCAAGTTAGCGGCAAAATTTGCCATGTTGCATGGCTCTGAAAATGTCGCCTTGATCACAACAGATACATATCGTATTGGTGCGCACGAGCAATTAGCGACTTATGGCCGTATTATGGGCTGTACTGTAAAGGTTGCACGTGACGAAGCAGAACTGGCACAATACTTGTATCAGTTAAGAAGTAAGCGGTTAGTTTTGATTGATACTGCTGGTATGGGTCAGCGTGATACGCGTTTATCTGAACAGTTACAAACATTAGTTAATAATGAAAAAGTCGTGATTCGTAATTATTTAGTTGTCCCTGCTACCTCACAGCGTAGGGTTGTACAAGAAACACTAGAACATTTTCACCATATCCCGTTAGCGGGCTGTATTTTGAGTAAAGTGGATGAAAGTTTAAGTCTAGGTGAAATTTTAAGTGTATTAATTCAGCATGAATTGCCAATTGCATATATTACCAATGGGCAAAGAGTTCCTGAAGATATAGATTCAGCCAATGCTCAGCAATTGGTTCGTACTGTACTTAATAGAGATACACTAGAAGAACAAAACGATACGCATTTTTGGTTAGGCGATGATAAATAATAATGAATAAAAATATTTTTTTCGATCAAGCAAGTGGTCTAAGACAAATGAGTAATAACAAAAAAGTTAAAGTTATTGCCGTTTCAGGTGGCAAAGGTGGCGTAGGTAAAACTAACGTAACACTGAACATGGCAGTATCACTCGCGGCTCAAGGCAAGCGAGTTATGGTTTTAGATGCCGATCTTGGATTGGCCAATGTCGATGTTTTACTCGGCTTACGTGTACATAAAAATATTTCTCACGTGATTTCGGGTGAATGCACATTAGACGATATTTTGGTTGAAGGTCCAAATGGCATTTTAATCGCGCCAGCAACCTCTGGTACACGTTCGATGGTGGAGTTATCAGTAAAAGAGCATGCCGGTTTAATCCGTGCCTTTGCTGAATTAAAAACACCGATTGACATACTTTTAGTTGATACCGCGGCTGGTATTTCAGACATGGTATTAAGTTTTTGCCGTGCGTCGCAGGATATTCTGATGGTGGTGTGTGATGAACCAACATCAATAACTGATGCTTACGCATTAATTAAATTATTATCAAAAGAGCACGGTGTTCATCGTTTTAAAATTGTAGCCAATATGGTGCGCAGTTTACGTGAAGGCCAAGAACTATTTACTAAATTGACTCGCGTAACCGATCGATTTTTAGATGCAACATTAGAGCTTGTTGCTTGTATTCCGTTTGATAACAGCGTTCGTCAATCTGTGCGTAAGCAAAAAGTAGTTGTTGATGCTTTTCCAAAAGCACCTGCTTCACTGGCGTTTAGAGCATTGGCAAGTAAAGCTGCTACTTGGCCTGTACCAAATAAAGTGGGTGGTCATTTAGAGTTTTTCATTGAGAACTTGTTTGAAAACAAAGCTAGGGTAGAAGATTGAAGTGAATAAGGCATCCCCTTACAGTAGCATCCAGTCGCAACAGAATAATGCTGTTGAACAATTTAGTTTTTTAGTAAAACGAATTGCTCACCACTTGTTATTACGTTTGCCTCCGAGTGTTCAGTTAGATGATTTAATCCAGTCAGGAATGATTGGATTACTGGATGCTGCGCGTAACTTTGATGGTTCTAAAGGAGCTAGCTTTGAAACTTATGCTGGTATTCGTATCCGTGGCTCAATGATTGATGAAATGAGACGTGGGGATTGGGTTCCAAGATCCGTGCATAAAAATGGTCGTGATATTGCAGCGGCCATTGATCGGATTGAAAAAAAGACTGGCACGGATGCAAAAGATACGGATGTTGCTGGTGAATTAGGCGTAAGCCTGGCTGATTACCATAGTATGTTGATGGATGTTAACAGTGGGCATATATTGGCAGTCGAAGATTTAACGGTGAGCAATGAAGATGCATATTCAGTTTATGAAGGCAAATCAAGTGCCCCTTGTGCTGACTTTTCTGAGCAACGTTTTCAGCAAGCACTTGCAGAGTGCATTAAAACATTACCAGAAAGGGAAAGCCTAGTTTTATCGCTTTATTATGATGAAGAGTTAAACCTAAGGGAAATCGGGGAAGTGCTCAGTGTCAGTGAATCTCGAGTGAGTCAAATACACAGTCAAGCAATGCATCGCGTCAAAGCGCGTATGCATGCTTGGTTGGATGATTAAGCTTAATTGGTACTATTTATCTAGTGCCTGAATATTGAAGTAATATATTTATCGGAATCAGGGCCTATAAATATTGAAATTACTTATTTTGGAGAACAACTTGAAAAAGCAAATTAAAATTCTTATTGTCGATGATTTTTCTACGATGAGACGTATCATTA
>NZ_JASJHF010000166.1:0-5487 GCF_033791185.1 Moritella sp.
ATGAAGCTGTGGACAGGCATGTAGATGAAGGTTTTGGTAAGCAAATTGCAATTCGTTGGTTAAGCAAACAAAGTCAGCAACAAGATATAAGTTACGCTGAGCTAAAGGATCAGACTAGCCGTTTCGCTAACATCCTAGAGCACTTTGAGATACAAAGCAGTGATACTGTGTTTGGTCTATGTAACCGAGTCCCACAACTATATATCGCCCTGCTAGGTACGCTTAAATTTGGCGCCGTTTTTTCGCCGTTATTTTCTGCATTTGGACCCGAACCCATTCGCTCTAGAATGGAAATCGGACAGGCGCGAGTATTAATTACCAGTGAAGCACTTTACCGTAAAAAAGTGATGCCTTGGCGCGATCAATTAAGCAGTTTGAAATTAGTCTTGCTCTATAATGTCTCATCTGATCTTCCTGATAATTGCCACGACATTGATGCTTTGTTATCCACTAGTAGTGCTGATTTTCCCACGCGTTTATGTTCACCAGAACAATTAGCCTTAGTACATTTCACTTCCGGTACGACGGGTAAACCCAAAGGTGCTATGCATGTCCATCAAGCGGTGCTTTATCATAGTATTTCTGGCTTTTATGCGCTCGATTTAAAACCTGGAGACCGGTATTGGTGCACCGCCGATCCTGGTTGGGTAACGGGCACTTCCTATGGCATTATTGCGCCACTTTGTAACCGTGTATGCATGATTATTGATGAGGCCGAGTTTGATGCAGAGCATTGGTATCAACTACTCAGCGAGCAGAAAATTAATGTCTGGTATACCGCACCTACGGCAATCCGTATGTTAATGAAAGCCGGTGATGACATTGCCAAAAAATATGATCTTAGCGCATTACGTTTCATCGCCAGTGTAGGGGAACCTTTAAACCCAGAGGCCGTGGTATGGGGGCAAAAAGTATTTGCAATCCCCTTTCATGACAACTGGTGGCAAAGCGAAACTGGCGGCATCATGATCGCGAATTTTGCCACTACTGCAGTTCGCCCAGGGTCGATGGGTAAGCCCTTACCGGGTATTGAAGTGGCAATCATGCAAAAGCAAAAAGACGGCTCAATAAAACCCGCAACGGCAACCAATGAAATTGGCGAGTTAGCCTTGAAAAAAGGTTGGCCATCGATGTTCCGTGGTTACCTAAATGAACAACAACGCTATCAAAAATGCTTTATTGGCGATTGGTATCTCACTGGTGATTTAGCAATGTGTGATAAAGATGGCTATTACTGGTTTGTCGGTCGCGCCGATGATGTAATCAAGAGTTCAGGGCATTTAATCGGCCCCTTTGAAGTAGAAAGTGTTTTGATGGAAGACAAAGCTGTTGCGGAGGTTGCGGTGATCGGATTACCCGATGACATCGCGGGAGAGATTGTCAAAGCCTTTGTAGCTTTAAAGCCAGGACATCAAGGTGATCAGGCTTTAGCTAAAAAATTATTAGGTCATGCACGTAAACGCTTAGGGCCGGCAGTTGCCCCAAGGCAGATAGTGTTCCGCCAAAATTTACCGAAAACCCGTAGTGGCAAAATCATGCGTCGTTTATTAAAAGCACGAGAATTAGGTTTGCCAGAGGGTGATATTTCCACTTTGGAAAGTGATGAAGCCTAGGAGATGAAATCATGGGCCATGAAAAATTGCATATTAATCGTAGCCATCTGCATTTATTACTTAAACAAATGATACGTATTAGGCGCTTTGAAGAACGCTGCGTTAGCCTCTATAGCGAAGAAAAAATTCGTGGTTTTTTGCACCTCTACAATGGTGAAGAAGCCATTGCAGTGGGCGTCATGCAAGCGCTAACCGAACAAGATTCGGTACTTGCTACCTATCGCGAGCATGGCCATGCTTTGGCTCGCGGGGTGCCCATGGATAGTATCATGGCAGAAATGTTTGGTAAAAAAAGTGGTTGCAGTGGTGGTCGCGGAGGTTCAATGCACCTATTTGCAAATAAACAGCGTTTTTATGGTGGCAATGCCATTGTTGCCGGTGCTTTACCATTAGCCGTTGGCATCGCATTAGCCGATAAGATGCAGCAAAAGCAGACTGTCACCTGTTGTTTTTTTGGTGAAGGAGCCGTTGCCGAAGGCGAATTTCATGAAAGCTTGAATCTCGCAAAATTATGGAAATTGCCTGTCTTATTTATTTGTGAAAACAACCGTTATGCGATGGGAACATCCTTAGAAATAGAAGAATCAAATCAACAAATTCATTTAAAAGCAGCCAGTTATGGTCTCTCTTCACAGGTGATTGATGGTATGAACGTGGTTGATGTTGAGCGTTCAGCTAAAATTGCTTGTTTAGCGATACGTAACGGCGCAGGGCCACAGTTTATAGAGTGCCAAACCTATCGTTTTCGTGGCCATTCAATGTTCGATACCCAACTTTATCGTGACACCGCCGAAATAGATGAATGGAAAAAGAAAGGGCCTGTCGTACAGCTGAGTCAATGGCTGAAGAACAATCAACAAATACAAGAGGAAGAGATTCAAGCCATGGAATTGGCTGTCGAAGAGGAGATCACTGCCGCTGTAAATTTTGCGGAAGCGGCTGAAATTGAACCTGTAGAGGATCTATTACAACATGTTTATAAGGAGATTTCTGATGAATAAAATAACCTTCAGAGAAGCATTTAAAGCAGCTATGGTAGAAGCGTTAAACAAGGACTCCCGGGTTTTCTTAATGGGTGAAGATGTAGGGCGCTATGGAGGCTGTTATGCAGTTTCCAAAGGTTTGATTGATGACTTTGGTGCGCAAAGGATCATTGATACACCGCTATCGGAATCAGGGTTCGTCGGTGCAGGCATTGGTGCAGCAATGGCTGGAATGCGTCCTATTGTCGAAGTGATGACGGTTAATTTCAGCCTACTTGCTTTAGACCAAATCATCAATAATGCAGCAACCTTAAGGCATATGTCGAATGGACAGGTTAGCGTTCCTCTGGTGATTCGTATGGCCTGCGGTGCCGGCAAACAACTCGCCGCTCAACATTCACATAGTTTTGAAGGGTTATATGCTCATATACCGGGTCTTAAGGTACTTTATCCCGGCACTATCGGTGATGCCCGTTACATGTTGGAAATGGCTTTAGCAGATCCCGATCCCGTGATCATTTTTGAACATGTGATGCTCTATAACCAACAGGCTAACTTGCCAGAGAAACAGTCCCTTGCTCCCATGGAGAAGGCAGTGATCCGCAAAACCGGGAAAGACTTAAGTATTATCACTTGGGGTGGCTGCTTGTTTAAAGCACTGGATGCAGCTGAGCAACTGTTAAGTTTAGGTATCAACGCAGAAGTTGTTGATCTTCGCTGTTTACGACCATTAGACAGAGTAACAATTTTAGACTCAATACAGCGTACTCACAAGGCTTTGATTGTTGATGAATCATGGAAAACGGCAGGTATGTCTGCCGAAATAAGTGCCACAATCGCCGAACAGGGTCTATGGTATTTGGATGCACCGATTCGCCGAGTTTGCTCTGCAGAAGTTCCCATTCCCTACGCCACACATCTTGAACAAGCGAGCTTACCGCAAGTAGCCGACATAATCACGGTTGCTCAGCAAATGATAGCAGAGTCTCAGATCGCAATGGGAGACAACTAATGAGCAGCAATGAACATGAGTTAAAAATGCCTTCTTTTGGCTCCGACATGCGTAAAGGCAGCTTAACAAACTGGTTAGTTAAGGAAGGTGATCATATTAAACGTGGTGATGTTATCGCAGTCATTGAAACAAGCAAAGGTGCCATCGAGCTGGATATATTTGAAGATTCACAGGTAGTAAAGCTGTTGGTTAAAGAGGGTGACAAGGTCGCAGTAGGTGAACCTATTGCGCGTCTAAGTTCAGCAACTGCTAATGATAGTAAACCAGCAACAACCGACAAAGAAAATACATTAGAAACACCAGCAAAAGTGCTTGATTCGACTACCACTAAAACATTAACAAGTACAGAAACACTAACAGATACTGAAAAAACAACTAACCAGCAAACTGCAAACAGTCATTTACCGGTACACAAAAACTTTGTCCTAGCAACGCCAGCAGCACGCCAACTAGCTTGCCAACAGCAGTTATCCCTCGCAAAAATATTTGCGAATAACAACAATAAAATCGTCACTCGAGCAATGGTTGAGCAAGCAAGCCAAAATCAACAGTCTAACACTCCCTTAGCCATGACTGAAACAGCACTTCAAAAAAACACCTCAATCGAACAAAATAGTGACTTAGATAGCCCCCAGCATCAACAAACACCGATAAAAAAAGGCTTTGATAAAGATACCATGCGTCAAGCAATCAGCGATACGGTGACCCGATCAAAACGAGAAATACCACATTATTACTTAAAACAACGCATAGATATAACCGCATTACAGAATCATCTACAGGGTTATAATAATAATGTTCCTGTCTCGCAACGCCTATTATTAGCAGCTCCCTTATTATGCGCCATTGCTCGCTTACTAATAACCAATAAACAACTTAATGGTGAATACCTTGATGGGAAATTCCTGCCAAGTGAAACGGTTAACCTAGGCAACGCAATCAACTTACGCGGTGGTGGTTTAGTAATGCCTGTGATTCATGACGCACAAAACCTGAGCGTAGAATTAATGATGGAGGAACTCAAACAGCAAGTTTCTCGATCGCGTAATGGCAGTTTGGCTGCTTCGCAATTAAGTGGTGGCAGCTGCACGGTAACCAGTATTGGAGAGAGAGGTGCTGAGCAGATGTTTGCCGTTATCTACCCCCCACAGGTAGCAATCATTGCCCTAGGAAGTCCTCATCAGGAAGTACTGGCTATTGATGGAGCAGTGCATATACGTTCGGTTATTGATGCCAGTCTAGCCGCCGATCACAGAGTCAGTGATGGCCATATTGGGGCGCGCTTTTTATATCAACTTAATCAATTATTACAAGATCCAGAAATTTTATGGCAAACGCCAAGCTAAAATTGTAGAAATATGGAGGATTTATGGATACTAAACAACTAAGAGAATTGATCCTTACAGAGCTAAGTAATATTGCCCCAGAAATAGAGGAAGATGAAGTACCTGATGATCAGGATATGCGCGAAGCCCTAGAATTAGATTCGATGGACTTTCTTAATTTAGTGATCGCAGTATCCAAAAAAACCAAGGTTAATATTCCGGAAGTAGACTATCCAAAAATATTAACCCTGAACGGCATGATTAATTATATCAATAACAATTAATGCGCAGAGGTGGTTTTAAAAGCAATGCAAAAAGCAGCCAATTAAGGCTGCTTTTTATTAGCAAAAAAGATTAGGCAAGCAACAAACGCAACCACATACCCATAGGTGAAGTGAAACCAGTGGTCACTGATTTTATTTCACCTTTATCTATTACAAATAATGTTGGCGTCACCGATACTCCCCAATCACGACTAACTCCTCCTCTCGGATCATTAACCACATTAAATTGGTAGTCTTTGGCATTCAGGTATTGATTGATTCTATTTTCAT
>NZ_JASJHF010000167.1:0-32311 GCF_033791185.1 Moritella sp.
ATCGGATCAATGACAGCCTGGAGTATTTTCTCCGGCGTTTCTGCCGCCACTTTTTCGATCTCAACACCACCTTCCGTTGATGCCATAAATACAACTTTACGTGAACCACGGTCGATAACCGCGCCAAGGTAAAGTTCATTGGCGATATCACCCGCAGCTTCAACTAAAATTTGTGACACTGGCTGGCCATGTTCATCAGTTTGAAAAGTAACTAAGTTCTTACCTAACCAATGTTCCGCAAACGCGGTGATTTCATCTTTAGATGTTACCAGCTTAACGCCACCTGCTTTGCCACGTCCACCGGCGTGAACTTGACATTTAACAACCCATTTATCGCCGCCAATTTTGTCAGCGAAAGCTGCAGCTTCATGGGGTACGTTTGTTGCGTAACCTTCTGGAACTGGCAAACCATATTCAGCAAAAAGTTGTTTTGCCTGATACTCATGCAGATTCATGCTCGTATATCCATTTTATTAGCCACTAGGGCTTGTCCCGAAAACTTACGCCTCAACATAAGGCGTAAGCAACTTAATAATTAAAACTAAATATTACACATCTAAAAGAAGACGAGTTGGGTCTTCTAATAATT
This sequence comes from Moritella sp., assembly GCF_033791185.1. Lineage (GTDB taxonomy): Bacteria > Pseudomonadota > Gammaproteobacteria > Enterobacterales > Moritellaceae > Moritella. The sequence goes on from NZ_JASJHF010000167.1 coordinate 590, forward strand.
CTTTTACTGTTACCAAGAAACCAACAGATTCTTTACCATCAACTAGACGGTGATCGTAAGAAAGTGCTAGGTACATCATAGGTAGAATTACAACTTGACCATCAACAGCCATTGGGCGGTCTTGGATTTTATGCATACCCAAGATTGCGCTTTGTGGTGGATTGATGATTGGTGTTGACATTAATGAACCAAATACACCGCCATTTGTAACTGTAAAGTTACCGCCAGTCAGGTCTTCAATTGACAGTTTACCGTCTCGACCTTTAAGCGCTAGTTGTCGAATATTTTTCTCGATATCAGCAAGACTCATCGTATCACAATCACGTAGTACTGGTGTTACTAAGCCGCGCGGTGTTGAAATAGCGATACTCACATCAAAATAGTTGTGATAAACAATATCTGTACCATCAATTGATGCGTTCACTTCAGGGTAACGTTTTAGCGCTTCAACGACAGCTTTAACATAGAAAGACATGAAGCCTAAACGGATACCGTGACGCTCTTCAAATACATCTTTATATTGCTTACGAATATCCATGATAGGTTTCATGTTTATTTCATTAAACGTTGTTAGCATTGCTGTCGAGTTTTTAGCTTCAAGCAGACGTTCAGCGATACGCTTACGAAGACGTGTCATTGCAACGCGCTTTTCAGTACGACCAGCTTGCAGTGCAACTTCAACTACAGGTTCAGCGGCTTTAGCTACTGGAGTTGGTGCCGGTGCTAATGCTTTTTCAACATCTTCTTTGGTGATTAAGCCATTTTTACCCGTGCCCGTGATCTTAGCGGCATCTAAGCTATTCTCAGCAATAAGACGGCGAACAGCAGGACTTGCGTCTACTGATTCTTCGCTTGTTGCAGCAGGTTTATCTTTTGTTTCTTCACCGGCAACAGCGCCAGCTTTTAAGCGACCAATCACTTGCTGACCAAGAACAGTTGCACCTTCATCTTCAAGAATTTCAACAAGAACACCAGATTCTACAGCTGGAACTTCTAGAATAACTTTATCGGTTTCAATCTCTACAATTACTTCATCACGTTCAACTGCATCGCCTGGGCGTTTATGCCAAGTCGCTACCGCTGCGTCCGCTACAGATTCAGGTAGTACAGGTACTAGAATTTCAATTGTCATTTTCATAATTCCTTTAATAAACTATTTCTGCGCAACAGTTAAAGCATCTTCAACAAGAGCTAACTGCTGTTTAGTATGTACAGACATATAACCGACTGCTGGTGATGCTGATGCAGCACGTCCAGCATAACTTAATTTAGCACCTTGCGGGATTGCTTCCCAGAAGTGATGCTGACTTGAATACCAAGCACCCTGATTCTGAGGTTCTTCCTGACACCAGACGAACTGCTCTACATGTTGATACTCAGCAAAGACAGCTGCAATTTCCGCATGTGGGAAAGGATAAAGCTGTTCAATACGCACAATAACAACATCCGTCTGCCCCGATTTACGACGTGTTTCGAGTAAATCGAAATAGACTTTACCACTACACATAACCACACGTTTTACTTGCGTTGAATCAAGTTCATCAATTTCACCAATAATATTTTGGAACGTACCTTCAGCAAGCTCTGACAAGTCAGAAATAGCTAATGGGTGACGTAACAATGATTTCGGTGTCATGACGATCAATGGACGACGCATAGGACGTACAGTTTGGCGACGAAGCATATGATAAACTTGCGCAGGAGTACTAGGTACACACACTTGCCAGTTATGCTCAGCACACATTTGCATATAACGTTCTAAACGTGCAGATGAATGCTCAGGGCCTTGTCCTTCATAACCATGTGGTAACATTACTGTTAAGCCACACATACGACCCCATTTCTGTTCACCAGAAGAAAGGAATTGATCGAATACAACTTGCGCACCGTTGGCGAAATCACCAAATTGTGCTTCCCAAATAGTCAAGCCACTTGGCTCTGTTGTCGCATAACCATATTCAAATGCTAATACCGCTGCTTCAGACAATACAGAATCGTGAATAGTTAGCTCGGCTTGTTCAGGTTTTAAATTAGCTAATGGTGTATACGTACTTGCGTTATCTTGATTGTGTACAACAGCATGACGATGGAAGAAAGTGCCACGACCAACATCTTGTCCAGTAATACGAACCTTGTAGTTTTCATCAAGTAATGTGGCATATGCCAATGTTTCGGCAAAACCCCAATCACATGGCTTCTCACCGTTTGCCATTGCAATACGATCTGTATAAATCTTCTGTACACGAGATTGGATCTTGTGTCCTTCAGGTACAGCCGTCATTTTCAATGCAAGATCAGAAAGTGTTTCTTGAGCCACTTGAGATTGATACGGCATATCCCATTCGTGTTTTAGGTATGGATTCCAATCAACCGAATGTTGTTGCATTGGGCGCCATTCTTTAACAACACAATCACCATGATCAAGTTGGTCACGATATTCGTTAATTAGACCAGTTGCTTCAGCAGCATCAATCACGGTTTCATTAACTAACTGATCAGCATAAATTTTACGAGGTGTTGGGTGCTGTTTAATTTTTTTATACATTAATGGCTGTGTTGCACTCGGCTCATCAGCTTCATTGTGACCGTGGCGACGATAACAAACTAAATCAATGACAACATCACGTTTGAATGTATTACGGTAATCAAGCGCAATTTGTGTTACCAATACAACGGCTTCAGGATCATCTGCATTTACATGGAAGATTGGAGCCTGCACCATTTTTGCAATATCCGTACAATATTCTGTAGAACGCATATCTTTTGGATTTGATGTTGTAAAACCAACTTGGTTATTTATAACAATTCGAACTGTACCGCCAATACCATAAGCACGGGTTTGTGACATGTTAAATGTCTCAGCAACAACACCTTGCCCAGCAATTGCAGAATCACCATGAATTGTAATCGCCAGTACTTCGTCACCGTTTGTGCTACCAAGACGCTCTTGACGTGCACGAACAGATCCCATAACAACTGGATTTACAATTTCTAAATGCGATGGATTAAAAGCAAGTGCTAAATGTACATTCCCACCTGGGGTATTAAAATCTGAGCTGAAACCTTGATGATATTTAACATCACCGGCTCCCCATACATCACTGTGTTTACCAGCAAATTCATCAAACAGATCAGCTGGTTTTTTACCCAGTACGTTCACCAGCATATTCAGTCTGCCGCGATGGGCCATGCCAATCACAGCTTCTTTGATACCTTGTTCACCACTACGACGAATTAATTCTTTCATCATTGGAATTAGTGCATCACCACCCTCGAGGGAGAAACGTTTTGCACCAGGGAACTTAGCACCTAAGTATTTTTCTAGACCTTCGGCAGCCGTTAAGCTTTCCAAAAATCGTAATTTATCTTGTTGTTCGAATTCAGGACTACTTTCAACAGACTCTAAACGACTTTGAACCCAACGTTTTTCTTCTGTTGATACAATGTGCATATATTCAGCAGCAATTGAACCACAGTAAGTTTTTTGTAGCGAAGCATAAAGGTCACTTAACTTCATACTTTCTTGGCCAATTGCGTATGAACCAACATTAAAGTTAGAATCAAAATCAGCATCAGAAAGTGAGTGAAATTCAGGGTCTAGATCTTGTACACGGTCACGGGTCCATATTCCTAGAGGATCTAGGTTTGCGTGTTGATGACCACGAAAGCGGAAAGCATTAATTAACTGTAATACTTTAACTTGTTTCGAATCGTTATGTGGGTCGCTTACTTGAGCAGCATATCGAGAGGTTTCTTTCGCAAGACGAATGAAATAATCCTTTACAGGACCGTGTGGAACTTCTTTAGTATTATCAACTTTAGGTAGACCTAAAAATACAGTTTGCCATTCTTCGCCTACTGAATCTGGATCTGCTAAAAATTGCTCATATAAATCTTCAATATATGTCTGGTTCGCACCGGCTAGATGAGAGGATTCTAACCAGGCTTTCATGACGTTATTCTGCATTCTCTGCCCTTTTTACTTTAAATGTCCACCGCGCCAGAGATGGTAGCAAAGATTTCTAATTACTGGCCATTCCCAACGGAATGACCATTGTAACTAAAAACTAACAAAAAACATTGCTACACCGCACGTTGTAGTAACATGGATTTAATATTACCGATTGCTTTTGTAGGATTTAGGCCTTTAGGACACACATTTACACAGTTCATAATACCGTGACAACGGAATACACTAAACGCATCGTCTAATTCAGATAAACGTTGATCAGTTGCTGAGTCACGACTATCGACTAAGAAACGATAAGCCGCCAATAAACCAGCAGGACCCACGAACTTATCAGGGTTCCACCAGAACGATGGGCATGACGTAGAACAACATGCACATAAGATACACTCATACAGGCCATCTAGCTTTTCGCGTTCTTCAGGAGACTGAAGGTTCTCACGAGCCGGAGGAATAGCACTGTCGTCTGTAATTAAGAACGGTTTAATACGTGCGTAGTTATCATAAAACTGTGACATATCAATCACAAGGTCTCGAACCACAGGCAAGCCTGGTAACGGACGAATTATGATCGTTTTGCTCACATCCAAATCAGAAAGCGGGGTAATACATGCAAGGCCGTTTTTGCCATTCATGTTTACACCATCAGATCCACATACACCTTCACGACAAGAGCGACGGAAAGATAGTGAAGCATCATTTTCTTTTAGCAGAATAAGTGCATCCAGAACCATCATGTCCGAACCTTCAGGAACTTCAAGGTTCATTTCTTGCATTTTAGGTTTGCTATCAACATCAGGGTTATAGCGATAAATTGAAAATTTAACTTGCATAGGTATCCCCTCTGTTTAGTAAACGCGTGCTTTCGGCACAAAGTGCTTCAGCTGTTCTTCAGTTAACAAGTTCGGTGATAAGTTCACTTCACGAGTTGTCATTTCTTCACTTGTCGGTAAATACAGTGAATGACATAACCAGTTCGCATCATCACGATCTGGGTAATCAAAGCGACTGTGAGCACCGCGACTTTCTGTACGGAAATTAGCTGCATGTGCTGTTGCATAGGCAGTTTCCATCAAGTTATCAAGCTCTAGACATTCAATACGCTGAGTATTAAATTCTGTTGACGTATCATCTAAACGTGCATTATCTAAACGTTTACGAATAGTACGCAACTGCTCAAGCCCTTCAGCCATTGACTCACCTTCACGGAATACCGAGAAGTTAAGTTGCATACATTGTTGTAAATCTTTACGGATTTGAACAGGATCTTCACCGTTTTGATTGTTTTCCCAACGATTTAGACGCTCAAGAGAAGTATCAATATTGGCGTCTGTTGCTTCTTTTGGTTCAGGGATAGTATCCAGCGCAGTACCAAGGTAGTTACCTGCAGCACGACCAAATACAACTAAATCAAGCAGTGAATTACCACCTAAGCGGTTTGCACCATGCACAGATACACAAGCGATTTCACCAACAGCAAATAAACCAGCAACAACTTCCATGCTACCGTCTGCTTTGCGTGTTAATACTTCACCGTTAACATTTGCAGGTAAACCACCCATCATGTAATGACACGTTGGAATAACAGGAATTGGTTCTTTTACTGGATCAACGTGCGCAAATGTACGAGATAATTCACAGATACCAGGCAAACGTGACTCAAGCACTTCTTCACCAAGGTGATCAAGCTTAAGTTTAATGTGTGGACCCCAAGGGCCATCACACGCACGACCTTCACGGATCTCTGTCATCATTGAACGAGCAACAACGTCACGACCAGCAAGATCTTTGGCGTTGGGCGCATAACGTTCCATGAAACGTTCGCCATCTTTATTTAGTAGGTAACCACCTTCACCACGACAACCTTCAGTTACAAGTACACCAGCACCTGCAATACCTGTCGGGTGGAATTGCCACATTTCCATATCCTGAACTGGGATACCAGCACGGATAGCCATACCAACACCGTCACCAGTGTTAATGTGTGCATTCGTCGTTGAAGAATAGATACGACCTGCGCCACCAGTGGCAAATACCGTTGCTTTTGATTTGAAGTAACAGATTTCACCCGTTTCAATGTCAATTGCGGTACAACCAGTGATGATGCCATCATCATTTTTAACAAGGTCTAATGCATACCATTCAGAGAAAACTTTGGTTTCGTTCTTTACGTTTTGTTGATAAAGAAGATGCAGTAATGCATGACCGGTACGATCGGCTGCTGCTGCTGTACGAGCCGCTTGTGCGCCACCGTATGCAAGAGACTGACCACCAAATGGACGTTGGTAAATAGTGCCATTTTCAAAACGTGAGAATGGTAGACCCATATGCTCAAGTTCTAAAATTGCTTCGGGACCGGTTTTACACATAAATTCGATAGCGTCTTGGTCACCGATGTAATCAGAACCTTTAACAGTATCGTACATGTGCCATGTCCAATCATCTTCATGTGAATTACCTAATGCAACAGTAATACCACCTTGAGCAGATACGGTATGTGAACGAGTTGGAAAAACTTTAGATAAAAGCGCACAACTTTTACCTGACTTAGATATTGATAGCGCAGCACGCATACCAGCGCCGCCGGCACCGATTACTACTGCATCAAATTCGCGAACTGGAATACTCACTTATAACCCCCAAAGAACAACAAAACCAACAAGCGCATAAATAAATGCAGTGGTTGTTAGAACAAACTGTAATGCACCACGTAAACCAGTCGGTTTAACATAGTCAGTTAATACCTGCCATACACCAATCCACGCATGGATGACGATAGCTATAAGGGTAAGAAGGGTGAATACTTTGTTGCCAGTACTTGCAAAAAAATCAGTCCATACTTGATAAGTAAGGTCATTAAATGCAACGAAACCAACAAAATAAAATGTATATAATGCCATGATGATAGCAGTAGCACGGATCATGATAAAATCATGAGTACCACTACGGCCATAACTTGCAGCGTTAGTTACCATACCATTATCCCCGCTAGGATTGATAAAACAGCGGTTGCAACAAAAGATACTTTCGCACTTAATGCACCCGATTCAAGTTCTTCGAAATAACCCATGTCCATCAATAAATGACGGATACCACCAGCAATATGATATGCCAGTGCCGTTAGGATTCCCCAAAGAATGAATGTACCAAAGAAACCAGACACAATTTCTTGTGCATTTTGGAAACCTTGTTCAGAAGATAATGATTCTGTCAGTAGCCATAATAGGATACCCACTGCAACCAGCATTATTACACCTGAAATTCGGTGTAGAATCGATGCGATTGCGGTGATTGGCATGCTTATAGTCTGCAGATCTAAATTTATAGGTCTTTGCTTTTTCACGATATCGCTCACTCAGCTCCATTGAGCATAATTATTATTATATTGACGTGGATCACAGGATTGTATTATTTTCATAACATAATCCTTTCAAATGAAAGCCCTTGTTTATTTCTTGTTCAAAATGTAAATAAAATAACAATTTTAATCACTTACGTGCTAATAACAAAATTAAAACAAGGACTCTTGACCCGCAAATAAGTATACCTATATCACAATTTATTTACAATTATAAAAGGTGTTATCGCAACATTTACGTCAAAATTGAAACATAGGTTAACCTTTTAGTGTTTTTTCATTGATTATTTTGCAACAAAATTGACATTACCAGTGAATAGAGGTAGCTTTACTTTCGAATTTCATGAAGAAATCTAATTATAAATAAGCAAAGGAGACGTGCTATGGCTAATCAAAAGGCCACGTTAAACCTACCCGGCCAAGAGCCAGTTGAATTTCCAATTTTATCTGGTACAGCTGGTCACGATGTTATCGACATTCGTACCCTAGGTAGTAAAGGATATTTCACCCATGATCCAGGTTTTATGGCAACGTCATCGTGTGAGTCTAAAATTACTTATATTGATGGTGTAGAAGGTATCCTACTACATCGCGGTTATGCTATTGATGATTTGGCATTTAATGCAGATTATTTAGAAGTTTGTTATATTATTCTTTATGGTGATGCGCCCACTAAAGAGCAGTACGAGCAATTCAAAGCAACAGTACACAAACATACTATGGTGCATGAACAATTTGCATCATTCTTTAAAGGTTTCCGTCGCGATTCACACCCGATGTCAATTCTTTGTGGTGTATCTGGCGCACTTGCAGCGTTTTATCACGATTCACTTGACGTGACGAATCAACGTCACCGTGAAATCTCGGCATTCCGTTTATTATCAAAAATGCCAACGATTGCTGCGATGTGTTACAAATATTCAATTGGACAACCTTTTGTATATCCGGACAACAGCCTTTCTTATGCTGGTAACTTCTTAAAAATGATGTTCTCAGTACCATGTGAAGAATATTCGGTTAATCCTGTTGTTGAAACTGCGATGGACCGTATCTTTACACTGCACGCTGATCATGAACAAAATGCATCGACCTCTACAGTTCGACTTGCAGGTTCATCAGGTGCTAACCCATTTGCTTGTATTGCTGCCGGTATTGCGTCACTTTGGGGTCCTGCTCACGGTGGAGCCAATGAAGCTTGCCTAACAATGCTTGAAGAAATCGGTAGTGTTGATCGTATTCCTGAGTTTATCGCTCGTGCGAAAGACAAAGATGACCCGTTCCGCCTAATGGGCTTTGGTCACCGCGTTTATAAGAACAAAGATCCACGTGCGACAGTAATGCGTAAGAGCTGTCACGAAGTGTTAAGCGAACTAAACATTGATGATCCACTATTAGATGTGGCAATGGAACTTGAGCGTATTGCGCTTGAAGACCCTTATTTCATTGAGAAAAAATTATATCCAAATGTAGATTTCTACTCAGGCATTACATTACGTGCTATTGGCATCCCAGTTTCTATGTTCACGGTTATTTTTGCATTAGGCCGTACTGTAGGTTGGATTGCACATTGGAACGAAATGTTAAGTCAACCTGGACAGAAAATTGGTCGTCCTCGTCAGTTATATACTGGTGAAGCGCACCGTCCATTTGAGTCGGTAAACAAAAAATAATACTTATATAAGGTAATTACTTTATTTAGTAACAAGGCTTCTGAGAATATTCAGAAGCCTTTTTTATGCCTATCTATTCACTATAACTACTAGTACTGCCTAATTAATTTCGCTTGTAATGTTTCGGTTAGTTGCGCACTCATCATCGCTCTCAGCGCAGCAGGCTTAACCAGTTTGCGTAATAAACCTACTTTAGCCGCAGCAGCCTTATCAGCAATGCCAACCTCTGTGGTCGCGGTAATAAGGATCGCAGGCGTAGTCGGATTTATTTCTCTTAATGTAGAGATTAATGTCAGACCATCCTCGCCATTGTCTAATTGATAATCTACCAACAAAATATCAAAATCACATTGTTTAAATAACGTCTTCGCACTCGCGATTGAGTTGGCACCATAAACTTCACAATCCCAACTGCTCATCAGTTCTAACATGCCTTCCAAAATCGCAGGGTTGTTATCTATACACAGTACAGCAGTCCCAGTAAGGTCCGAAGGGACAAGGATAGGTGCTACATTGTCTTGTTGTAATGCGGAGGCCTCATACAGCTGTAAACTAAATCGACAACCTCGACCTTCAATTGAATCAAGACTCAGTTGATGCTGCAGTAAAGCCGACAAGCTATTACAAATACTAAGACCTAAGCCTAATCCATCATTCGAACCATTATTATCCTCTAATTGGCTAAACTGTTCGAACACCCGAGTTTGATCTTTTACCGCAATACCGGGACCATTGTCCAATAGCTGGATACTCAACTGGCCACTTTTGCGACGACAACCGAGCAATACGCGCCCAGGACTCGCATACCGAAACGCATTACCAATTAAATTTTGTAAGATACGACGTAATAAATGTTTATCTGTATTAACCCAATGTTTGGTCGACATAATGGTAAAAATAACGCCACTTTGTTTAGCGGCTTCTGAAAACTCATTAGCCAGTTGACTAAATAAGTCATTGAGCGCGAATGTTTCTATATGTGGTGTAATACTGCCGCTCTCTATTCGCGCAACTTCCGCTAAATTAACAATCATTTCGTTCGCTACTTTTAAGGATAAGTCGATACTACTGACTTGGCGCTGCTGATTTTCATTTAATGTCGACTGGCTTGCCAGTGCTGATGTAAACAAACGTGCAGCTTCCAACGGTTGCAATAAGTCATGGCTACACACTTGTAAATAATGACTTTTTTTACTTAACGCCTCATCAGCCACCACCCTAGCTTTAGCGAGTTCCTTATTGGCTTTTTCTAATTTTTTAGTGCGCTCAGCGACTCTTGTTTCTAGATCTTGGTTAGCTTCTTTTAATACCTGTTCAGCTTGTCTGAAGGCGGTAATATCTGAAAACACCATTAAAAATCCACCATCAGGTAATGGATTGCCTTCTATTCGAATTACTTTGCCATCTTCACGCAACCGCTCGGAGTTATGTGACTGCCTTAAACGCAGAAAATCGAGACGTTTTTTAACATGATCTTCAATATCACCGCTACCACACAAACCGCGCTTAGCATTAAAGCGAATTAATGACTCAACCGAGCAACCAACACGAAGTATATCGTCCGGATAATCAAACAACACCGCGTACTGTTTATTCCAAGCCACGAGTTCGAGCTCATCATTAACAATTGAGATCCCGTCTCTGGTATTTTCTATCGCACTTTTCAGTAAATTTTGACTAAACTCCTGGCGATGGCTTGATGCATTTCCCACTAAGGTTGCCAGTTCATCCAAAGCAAAATCATGCCCATCTAATGCCGAATTGAGTACCAAACGTGCCGACGAAGAACCCATTACACTCGATAACACTTTCTCTGTATGCTCAACTGCATGCTCTGATTTTTCCTTTGCGGTATAGCCTAAAGTGACAGCTAGTTGGTCAAAAGCCTGAAAACTTTCAGATGCTTTATCGTCACCAACAAATTGTGCTGTGAGTAGCAATAACTCATCGACTGATATGGCTTGTCGTTTCGATTTAGCTTTACGCTTGCTTTCAACTAATGATGCTGGCAGCTGGCGCTTTAAAAACAACGCCCCTTGTATACGCTCTTGAATGCTCGATCTGGTCACTAATGATATAACAATCATTGAGACAGTATTAACCGTAAGGCAGAGCAAGTTGATCGCTGTTGAACTGGCAAAAGCAGTACCTGTAAGTGGCCCTTGATAGAAGCCGAGTTGCGGCAAAAAGTTAAACAGTGTCCATAATGAAAAACCAATCGTAATCCCCGTAAATACACCTTTCAATGTTGCTCGGCGCCAATAAAAAGCCGCAACTAATGCCGGAGTTAGCTGTGCCAACGCCCCTAATGCAGTCGCCCCTAAGCTCGATAAGGCCGTCGGAGGAATAAATAGAAACACCAGGTAACTGAGTAGAATAACAAACAGGACTAAGACTTTTCGAATGTTAAGCAGTTTTAATCTAAATGCATGGTATTGCGTGGGGTGTTTATTCTTCTTAAATAGAAACGGGAATACAATTTCATTGCTGAGCATAGTACTTAACGCAATGGTTGATACGATCACCATAGAACTTGCTGCTGAAATAGCCCCTAAAAATGCAAGCAGCGTCAGCCAAGTTTGATCTTGATACCAAGGTAATACTAAGACATACATGTCCGCAGGCACGCTATCACCGAGTAATAAATAGCCCGCTAATCCAAGCGGCGCAGAAAAAAACGCAAACACTAAAAGGTACAATGGAAAAACGCGGCGACTTAACCATGCATCTTGTTCATCACGTAACTCAACAATCATGACGTGGAATTGTCGCGGTAACACGAAAAATGCCGCCATAACAACAATAATCATCCCAAACATAGCGCTTAGGTCTGGAAATTGTAAGGCACTTGCTAACTCATTATTGGCACTGGCTTGTTGCCAAATATCCTGTGGTGAATCAAACACCATATAACAAATAAAAATACCGACACTAGCAAAGGCGATTATTTTAACTAACGCTTCAAACGCAATCGCCAGCATAATACCAGGGTGACGCTCCGTAACGTCAATATTACGAATACCAAACAACATGCTAAAGCCAGCCAGTACACAACTAGTGACTAAGCCAAGCTGCCAAGGCATAAAGTCTTGCTGGATTTGTAATTGCTGAAAGGAATAGACAATCGCTTTAATTTGCAAGGCGATATAAGGCATGGTGCCCAGTAGCGATACCAGCGTCACCAGTATCGCTAAAGCATGCGACTTACCAAAACGGGCAGCGAGTAGATCGGCAATAGAAGTTAAGTTAAAACTAATACTGGTTTTAATAAGACGTTGCAGAAAAGGCCAAGCAAATGCAAGTAATAATATTGGCCCAAGATAAATCGGTAAGTACGAATAGACACTGCTAGCAGCCTGCCCTGTCGTGCCAAGAAAGCTCCACGACGTGCAATAAACGGAAACAGCAAAAGCATAAATTAGCGCTTGCCGTTTACCCTGGATCAGATTGCGAAATTTATCGCCTAAATAAGCAATTAAAAATAATAAAGCGATGTAAAGAAAACTTAATAGCATCAACTGCCAATTTGCGAACATAACATAACCCACTGATAAACTAGAGCAAAGTTTCAAACTCGCTAATATAATTGCCACCTTTAATGGAGGCGATCAGTCTTAATTTATAACTTGTTGAAGTGTTAGCTAATTCACGCAGCGGTGTTTGTGCTTGCCAATAATAATGACTTTCTATCTGCGTCAGGGGATATGCAGTACTAATATTGTCTTCATTAACGAGAAATAAAACGACGTTATCAAGCGGAAAAGTCGAATTAATGACCGTTGAACCGGCCTTATCAAATACGTTGATTTTAAAATCACCACTTATTAATACACATTCACCAGCGAGTACTTCGCAACTAGCTTCAGGATTTAAGGTGATTAATTTAGTTTTATCAGCATCGCTTTCAATAAAGTAGTCCGAGGCGATATAGCCGAATACAGCTAATAATGGCGCGATCAGCACTGCCACTTTGGTATGTTTATTCATGAACTTATTCCTTTAAGCTATCACTATATTCTGCGACATCGAGTTGCCCTAACATCATTGCAGCTTGTGTTCTATTGCGAACATTTAGTTTACGAAAAATGGCACTGGCATGCGCTTTGACAGTCGCTTCTGCAACACACAATTTATCGCCAATTTGTTTATTAAGCAGGCCTTCAGAAAACATCATTAATATCCGATATTCTTGAACCGTTAAACTGGCAATGGCTTCACCCGCCACATCACTTGGTGCGACTTTAGCTTTCTCAAATGATCCAGGCACCCATAACTGGCCAGCTAAAACTTGGCTGATCGCGGTAATAATGGTCGGTACCGATTCAGACTTAGGTACAAAACCTGATGCACCGTGCTGCATAGCCTTACCAATAATGGTTTCGTCACTGTAGGCGGAAATCACGACTACAGGGATATCAGGGTATTGCTTCCTGATACGAATTAGATGATCAAATCCATGTGCGCCGGGAATATTGAGATCCAACAACAATAAATCGGCATCCGCATTATGCAGTAAACAATCGCTGATACTTTCGACAGTTTCGGCCTCAAGCCATTGCGTGGTTTCAAATTGTTCTTTTAAGGCAATTAACAATGCTTGGCGAAAAAGTGGGTGATCATCAGCGATGATAATTTTTTCTGGCATTACGTGCATATTCATCCATGTATTACTACAAATAATTAACCTCCACTATACATGACACCATGTTATCAAACTGTGACGAACTTAACTTGCTCAGCTAGAAGCATACGCCTACGCTAGTTGAAAGTGCTTGTGATCAAAGACTTAAGTTTAGTGTGACCTTTTAGCTCGGAATGTTGCACTTTTGCCATAAATAATTCTGCGGTTGCAATAGCATCGTTTAAGGCATTGTGGGCTGAATAATGGGGTAAGCCATATTCCTGCCGCAAATTAGCCAAGTGTAAGATCGATGGTGCATAGGTTTGATTGCACCGATCATGACGTTTTTTAGCCAATGCTAATGTATCAATAACTGGAAATACCGGCGCCATGCCATACAATTTTATACAGGCTTGCTCAAGAAAGGATTTTTCAATCTGCGCATAATGAACCAGCATTGTTTTACCAGCCAAGGCTATTAATAAATCTTCGACAACACTTGCTAATGGCCGCCCACTGGCTTTTTCTTGATCTGTAATTGTGTGTATAGTGACATTGTCACTTTCGAGTTCACAATGCGCCGCGACAATTTGATGATAACAACTGTCCAAACGAATTTGATTTCTAGCCAGTTCCACATAACCAATACTCAATATACTGTCTTGCTTAGCGTTAAGGCCTGTCGTTTCAAAATCAACAGCTAAAATATCGCTGTCCATAATGGCTTGCTCAAGATTAATAATCGGCACACTTAAGTATTGCTTCAAAGCCCCTTCAGGTGCTTTATCAAGTAAGCGTTTGCGTTGTGCCTCTAAACTAAAAAAAGAATGTATCAAATTCATCATATGTCCTTATCAATCAGTTTATCTTGCCACGTCATTTCACTGGCAACGATGTTATACAACTTGCTGCTAACGCCTGTGATTGACAGTTACACCATTTGTCGATAACTCTGCATCGCTTTAATTACCTTAAATGCATCTTTTAAATGTTCCCTCTCTAATCGAGAAATCTCTTTGGGTAACAAGTAGCTATCAGCCTCTTCCCCCTTAGTTAACTGCTTTGCCTGATGCTCTGCACGTAGCATACCTAACAATTCAAATGCATCTATCAAGTTAGCCGACTCAGTGCGACTCAACGATGGGGTACCCGCAGCTAGCCTTAAACGCATGATGGTATTAACATCTTCAATACCTTCAGCCAGTGCATAAATACGAGCCAGGTTAATAATCGGTGCCAAGCCATTATGCTTAAGATCCAGCCCTTTTTTATTCTTACCATCATGAATAAGCACAAAGTCACGGAAAAATCCTAATGGCGGTTTATGTAATAACGCATTGCGGGATAGATGTGCTTGAAATAACGTGTTTTGCTGCGTTTTTTGTAACATGTTACGGCGTACATCTTGTAACAACTGAATGTCCCCATGTACGGTCGCGAGATCAAAAAATACACTACTATTTAACAATGCTTGTGGATCAGGTTGGGTTACCCAATCGGTAAAATAGTCTTGCCACACCTGCTTTTTCTGTCGCCATTGTGAGTTAGTGGCCATAATATTACCGGGGCAATAAATATAACCGCATGCGGCTAAACCATCACAAACAAAGTGCGCAAATGCCTCAAACCATGCTTCTTGCTCAGGTGTTGCACTATCATCAATGATCAGCGCATTATCTTGATCTGAATACACTAACTGTTCTTGTCGTGCCTGCGAGCCAGCACATAACCACGCATAGGCAACAGGGGCTTTACCAAGTTGTAACTCTGCTAACTCAATTAACCGAATGGTAAATGCCATGGTTAGTGCACTAATATTTTTACCTAAATAATCGGCGCTCGCACCTAGCTTAGCCATGCTCAGCTGTAGTTTAGGCAACATCAAACTTAGTTCAACCAAAGCCTCGACAGAACTGGCTTTATGGATCACCGAACTTAAATTGACCGCATGATGGCCCTCTTGATTCATTAAGTCCGTAGCAGTCAACATACCAATCAAAGCGCCATGCTTAGTCACTGGAAGATGATGTATGCGCTGGCTTATCATTAAGGCCAATGCGTCATGACCACACAGCTTAATATCAATCGTTGCCATATTCGCTGTCATGATCTCTGTCACTAGGCATTGACTACTTAATCCTTCAGCGACACACCGACGGCGAATATCTTTATCGGTCACTATACCGGTCGGTTGACTTTCGCTCGTAATCACGAGACACGACACACCTTTTTCTGTCATGTATTTAGCGGCATCTTGAATACTCGCCTGAGTGGAAATGGTGATCGCTGGACTACTGTAATAATCAGTGATCGGCGCATTGGTTAAACTAGATGCGATTAAGGCAGATTCGTTTATTGCCCCCATCTTGTTTTGTAATCGCTGCGGCGCCGTTTGCAATAAGAACTGCAACACCTTGGGTTGGTCAACTAATAATCCTTCCAACTCATTAAAACCAATAGCATAAAGCAAGCAATCTTCTTCAACACGTAAACTTACCTGTAACGCTTGGGTATCAGGCTGGCATAACACACTGCATAAATCACCTTCCGAAAATTTACCTTGTAGCTCATCACTTCCATTGTAATAAGCAAGCACGCCTTTTTTGACGATATACAACATAATTTGACCGCTGTGATCAACATCCAAGCGAGTGTTATTGCGGTAATAGCCGATTGAAGCGCGTTTTGCAATAAGATGGCAATCCTGATCATTTAATAAATTAAAAGGCGGAATGACTTTAATAAAATCAACAATATCATTTAACGCTATATTCATATCTTCACCCTAGCCTGCTAATCACCAGTATTTATGACTTACTTTGTATGATCAGTTTTAACCTATTTACCTTTAAATCGTCAACGCCATAAATAATATATAGACGAAAGTTGTATAGGGTTATTTTTTAAAGGTTGCTAGATTTACAACAGGCTAGTGCGAACACCTACGATTTGTTATTCAAGTTAAGGACAACTTATTTCGGTGATCAGCAACTAACTAATTTTATATATTAAGATTTAATCGTTTTTTTTGGGAGAAAGGATATGGAACAAGAAAACGCCTATTGGCAAACCAATATACGACTCATATTAACCTGTTTAGTAATTTGGTTTGTGGTGTCGTTTGGCTGTGGCATTTTATTCGTCGAGCAATTGAATGAATTTAGACTCGGTGGATACAAGCTTGGTTTCTGGTTCGCACAACAAGGGTCTATTTATACCTTCGTTGGTTTAGTTTTTTGGTATGCCGTACAGATGAATAAGCTGGACAAAAAACATAATGTTGAGGAAGAATAAATGACCGAATTAAAACTCTATACCTATATTGCCGTATTCGGCTCGTTTACCTTGTATTTTGCCATTGCTTGGTTTGCCCGCGCTAAAACAACCAGTGATTTCTATGCCGCCGGTGGTGGTATTAGCCCATTACAAAATGGTATGGCGATCGGTGCCGATTGGATGAGTGCAGCATCGTTCTTATCGATGGCAGGTCTTATTGCGTTTTTAGGTTACGGTGGTTCAGTATTCTTAATGGGTTGGACGGGTGGTTTTGTACTCCTTGCGACCTTACTTGCGCCTTATATGCGTAAACATGGTAAATTTACCGTGCCCGAATTTATTGCAGACCGTTACGACTCAAAAACCGCACGTATCGTCGCAATTGTTTGCTTAATCGTAGCATCGGTTACTTATATCATCGGACAGATGAAAGGTGTGGGTGTTGCTTTTTCTCGCTTCTTAGAAGTTGATTACGACCTGGGCTTAGGCATAGGTATGGTTGTGGTTTGGGTATATGCCGTATTAGGTGGTATGAAAGGTATTACTTATACGCAAATCGCACAATATTGTGTACTTATCTTTGCTTATACAATTCCAGCAGTATTTATCTCATTACAACTCACTGGTAATCCCATCCCACAACTCGGTTTAGGTAGTACCCTTGCTGATGGCAGCGGTGTTTATCTACTTGATAAAATCGATATGGTGGTAACCGACCTCGGCTTTAACCAATACACCACTGATAACATGGGTGGCACCTTAAATATGTTCGCGTATACCCTATCATTGATGATTGGTACAGCTGGTTTACCACACGTAATTATGCGCTTCTTTACCGTTCCAACAGTAAAAGATGCGCGTGCATCAGCTGGTTACGCATTAGTATTTATTGCCTTACTTTATACTGTCGCACCAGCGGTAGGGGCAATGGCACGTTTCAACCTAATGAACACGATTGAACCAACAGCAGGTCAACCACTTGAATATGAAAAGCGCCCACAATGGTTTAAAGACTGGGAAAAAACCGGTCTGTTAAAATTTGAAGACAAAAATGGCGATGGCAAAATTCAATATGTTGCTGACCCAGTTTAAAATGAAATGGTAAAAGTTGACCGTGACATCATGGTATTAGCGAATCCAGCTATTGCAAACCTGCCAAACTGGGTGATTGCATTAGTTGCCGCTGGTGGCCTTGCCGCAGCGCTCTCAACTGCTGCAGGTTTACTACTGGCCATTTCATCCGCCATCTCGCATGATTTAATGAAAGGTATTTTAACACCACAAATGACCGAGAAAGCCGAACTTAAAGCAGGCCGTATCGTCATGACTATTTCAATTATCATCGCAGGTTACCTTGGTTTAAATCCGCCTGGATTCGCCGCCGGTACCGTTGCCCTCGCCTTTGGTTTAGCTGGTTCATCGCTATTCCCAGCGTTAATGATGGGTATCTTTTCGAAGAAGATTAACGGTACAGCAGCCGTATCAGGTATGTGTGCAGGTTTAGGTATCACTATGTTGTATGTATTCCAACATAAAGGCATCATGTTTATCCCAGGTACTTCGTTCCTAGGCGGCATGGAAGAAAACTGGTTCTTTGGTATTTCACCTAATGCATTTGGTTCAGTCGGTGCAATCGTTAACTTTACCGTGGCCTTTGTTGTCACTAAAGTAACTGGTGATGCTCCACTACACATCCAACAGCTAGTTGAAAACTTACGTTTCCCACGTGGTGCAGGCGCAGCAGCCGACCATTAATAATCAGCTATACCGCGATTGAAATAATCCAATCGCGCTATAGCTGTAATAAGTTAGATCATAAATTAGATAATAAAAATGCCGTTCACATGTGAACGGCATTTTTGTATCTACAATTGCTAAGACTATTTAGAACATAATCTATAAATCAATTTGTAAGAGGATAAACGATATAAATAACAATCACTTGTTAAAGTTATTAATTATTGCCCATTAACAATGTTACGTACTACAACCAGATCTTCAGGTGTATCAACACCAGCTGCCGGTGCTTCAAGCGCCTCTGCAACATGAATTTTCTCACCATGCCAGAGTACGCGTAACTGCTCTAATGATTCAATGTGCTCTAATTCAGTTTCTTGCCACTGAACATAGTCACGAATAAAACCAGCGCGGTATGCGTAGATGCCAATATGACGTTGGTAGACAGGTTTAATCTCTGTCACCGGTTGGTGCATAAAGTTATCACGATGATACGGGATCGGCGCTCGACTAAAGTACAAAGCGTAACCTTGCTTATCCGTCACCACTTTCACGGCATTCGGATTAAACACTTCTTCGACATCAGTAATAGCAACAGACAATGTCGCCATACGTGCTTCGTTTTGAGTGCCCAGATTTGTCGCAACTTGTTCAATAATACGCGGAGGGATGAGTGGCTCATCACCTTGTACATTAACGATAATGTCATCATCATTAAAGCCGAGCTTACTGCAAACTTCAGCTAACCGTTCTGTACCCGAGTTATGATCAGGTGACGTCATGCAGACTTCATAACCTAATGCCGTCACCGCCTGTTCAATACGCACATCATCGGTAGCAATAACTACACGTGAAGCACCACTTTGCAACGCTTGCTCAGCAACGCGTTGGATCATTGTTTTACCACAGATATCAACTAACGGCTTACCAGGTAAACGGCTCGACTGGTAGCGTGATGGGATAATAACAATAAAACTCATTTAGCTAACTCTGCAGCAGTTAACTGACGCGCTTTCGTTTCAAGTAATACAGGGATCCCTTCCGTGATTGGATAAGCAAGACGGTCTGCATTACAGATAAGTTCATTACTACTTTTATCAAAATGCAATTTACCTTTACAAACAGGGCAAGCAATAATTTCAAGTAAGTTATGATCCAAAGTCATGGTTTAATTCCTTTAATTTTAATAATAACAGCGGTAAAAATTCGCTATCTAAACTTGCATTTACCGGTAAATAATACCAATTATCCTGAGCGAAAGACTGACACTTAACCGCATCTTTTTCAGTCATAATAACGGTTCGCCCCCCTGCAAACTGATTAATTTCAGCGGCAGTAAAAGCATGATGATCAGGAAATGAAAGATGTTCTTCAATCACATAATCGTGTTTTTCTAATGTGTTATAAAACCGCTGTGGATTACCAATACCGGCAATAGCAACACAGGCAACTTCGGTACTCGGTGTGGCCGCTTGATTATTACTCACTTTGCGTAACGGCGCGGCAACCAAGCGCATGTTAACCTCGCCAGCTAAACCGTTACCACCATTACAAATAACAACATCAGCAGTTTTTAAACGCCAAGCGCCTTCACGTAACGGCCCCATAGGTAATAAGTGACCATTGCCAAGGCGGCGTTTGCCATCGATAACAATAAGCTCAATGTCTCGCTGCATCGCATAATGTTGTAAACCATCATCAGTGATAATAACGTCAACATCAAAATTAGCTAACAAGTGTGCAGCTGCATCAGTGCGCACAGGGCTAATAACAAGTGGGCATTGCGTGCGTTTATGTAACATAAACGGTTCGTCGCCGCTATGTGCCACAGGAGAATCGCTATTAACAATATAGGGATATTGTGGTGCTTTCGAGCCATAACCTCGGCTGATAATCCCCGGTTTGTAACCCGCCGCTGTTAGCTGTTCACATAAGTAAACAACCAAAGGTGTTTTACCTGTGCCACCCACAGTAATATTACCGACAACGATAGTCGGTACTGCAGGTTTAACACTGGCTTTAATGCCAAGCTCAAATAGCTTACGACGGCTGCATGTAATTGCAGCAAACGTGACACTTAAAGGGGCCAGTAACCACTTTGACCAATGGTTACCGTACCAAATATCCTCTTCAATTTTCACACTAAGTCCTATTTTTAACGCCAAGCGCGAGTTTAACCGCCAAGTTGTAAACGGTGTAATTGTGCGTAGTGCTCACCTTTTGCAAGGAGTTCTGTGTGCGAACCACTTTCAATTATAGAACCAGCTTCGAGAACTAAGATACGATCGGCCGCTTCAATCGTGGTTAAACGATGGGCAATCACTAACGAGGTTCTGTCTTTTTGTAATATCTCAAGCGCTTGTTGAACCTTTTTCTCAGATTCAGCATCCAGTGCCGACGTTGCTTCATCAAGAATTAAGATGGGTGCATCTTGTAACAAGGCACGCGCAATGGCCAGACGTTGACGTTGACCACCTGATAGCATCGCGCCGTTTTCACCTACCATAGTATCAAAACCATTATCAAAGCCTTCAATAAATTCTAATGCATTGGCTTTAGTCGCAGCCTCAATAATCTCTTCACGTGTCACTTCGTTAAAACGGCCATAAGCAATATTCGCGGCGATTGTGTCATTAAATAAATGAACATTTTGCGATACTAAGGCGATCTGGTTACGTAATGATTTCAATTCATAGTCATGAAGAGGCCTATCATCAATGCTAATCTCGCCTTTCTCTATCTCATAAAAACGCGTAATCAAACTAGCTAATGTTGATTTACCACTACCCGAACGACCAACCAGCGCGATCATCTCACCGGGTTGTGCGGTAAAGTTCATATTCTCAATCAAACGCGCACTCGCTGTTGGATAAGTAAAATCAACATTTGAGAAGGTAATTTTACCTGCAACACGTTCTGGTATATAAGTACCTGTATTTTTCTCTGCTTGGAGATCAAGAATATCAAATAAGCTGTTACACGCCGAGATTGCTTTTTGGATTTCAGAGTTAACGTTTGTGATGTCACGTAATGGACGTAATAATGCCATCATAGAACCGACAATAGCCACGAACTTACCCGGTGTAAGCTCCGCACGGATAGATTCAAAAGACGCAAGATATAACACCACACCGAGTGCAAATGAAGCCACAATTTGTACTAGTGCATTACTCGCGGCACTGGTTGTCGCCATTTTCATTTGTTGCTGACGAATATGATTACTTACAGAACCAAAACGTTCACGCTCTGTTTCATGTCCTGCAGACATTAATACGTCTTTATGACCATGCAACATTTGCTGCGCGGTTGATGACACATTACCCATCGCTTTTTGTAAGCGATGACTAATCACACGAAAACGACGGCTCACAGTGCCAATAATGATACCGACTAGTGGTGCAATAAATAATAGCACCAGGGATAACTGCCAGCTTTGGTAGAACATCCAAATAAGCAAACCAAGAATAAACGCACCGCTTCGGAACACATTTACGATTGTTTTAGATGCTGCGCCTGATACTTGGCTTGAATCATAGATAATTTTTGATACTAATTCACCCGATGGGGTTTTATCAAAAAAGCTCACAGGTAAATGCATAAGATGATCAAATAACTGACGTTGTAAACGCATTACTACGGTATTACCCGCTTTCGCCATGCAATAACTTGAACCAAATGACGCTAAACCACGTAAGGTTACCATGCCGACCACAAACAATGGCATCCACTTCAAGAATGCTGAGGTTTCAGCGTTAAAGCCATCATCGACAAGCGGCTGTAAAATATTAAGTAACGTGGCATCGACAATACCGTAACCAAGCATAGCTAGGATACCAAAACCTAAGGTGGTTTTTAAGTCGAGAACATATATAGAAAATCGCTTGACTGTTTGCCAAGCTGTACGCTGTTGATCCATGAAAACTGTCTTGTTATTGAGATAGACCGCCATTTTAAACCTAGGTTAGCTAAAACTCCAAACTTTCAATGCATAGAATCCCATAATAACTGTTTTTTAACCATATTAACGAAAAAGGGCTAACCCCAGTGGATCAACCCTTTAATGACTATGCTGTCAGCAAACTCTACAAAAGTAGCGATTTTATTTAATCAACATACCTTAGTTAATAAAACATACGCAGATTAATAAAAAGGCTGACATCGAGTTATGCCGCGTTACTTTTATCTTCCGCTATTTTAGTCTGTTGAGATGGTTCTACAATTTGCGTATTGCCACCAATTTTTAACAACCATGCTAACGCAGGTAGGAAACACAAAGCACCCAGCATATTCCAGATAAACATGAAGGTCAGCATTAAGCCCATATCCGCTTGGAATTTTATCGGTGATAATACCCAAGTACATACGCCAATCGCTAAAGTAATACCGGTAAATGCAACGGCTTTACCGGTACTTGTTAATGCATATTGATAAGCATCTTGTAAACTATCACCCATTTTCAAACGGGCAGATAATTGGCTATAAATATAGATACCGTAATCGACACCAATACCGACACCGAGTGCAATCACGGGTAAAGTGGCCACTTTAACACCTATGCCTAATGTCGCCATTAACGCCTGCCCTAAAATCGAGGTGAGCGCTAAAGGCAAAATAATACACAGTAAAGTCTTCACCGAGCGGAAAGTTAGAAAGCATAATAATGCAACCACACCATATACCCACATTAGCATTTGGTATTGAGCTTTTTCAATCACACTATTGGTTGCCGCTTCAATACCTGCGTTACCAGCCGCCAGAGCAAAGTTAACACCTTCGGTTTTATTTGCAGCAGTATAAGCCGTAATATCAGCAATAACGGTCTCAAGTGTATTGGCTTTGTGATCATCGAGATAAATAATCAGCGGTAACATGCTGCAAGTATTATTCATAAACGCAGCTGGTGCACGGCCTACAGCTGCATTTAACACCAGTTGATTAGGGCTTAAACCTTGCCATTTAGGGTTACCCTCATTCATACCGACAATCGCTTTTTTAGCAATGGTTGCGACAGAAAGCGTGGATTGTACCCCTGGAATACCTTGAACATGTGCTTGTAACTGATTCACCGCATTTAAAGTGTGGTAACTACTACACTGCTCTGCAGGTGTTTCAACCATCAATACCATGATGTCAGTACTTGCTTGGTAATTGTTGACCACATAAGCATTGTCTAGATTATAGCGACTGTCTGCACGTAACTCGGGGGCGCCCGCATCCAGATCTCCAATTTTTAACGCTTGGCCTTGATATAAACCGACAGCCAAACAAACCAGACCAAATAGTAACGCCGACTTAGCCCATTTAGCATCTGCAAAACGGCTAAATACGGTGACAATTAACGGTGTTTTAGATTGCTCTGCGAGCAAGTATTTTATACCAGCAGGAGATACTCCTGTCCAGGACATCAAAATAGGTAACAAGACCAAGTTGGTTAACAAAATAACCGCGACACCAACACTTGCTGCGGTGGCTAAATCTTGAATCACCTGAATTTCAATTACATTTAAAGTAATAAAACCAAGGCCATCACTTAACAAGGCGATCAAACCAGGAATGGCCAGCGATCTAAACGCAAGACGAGACGCTTGCTCCGCTTTATTACCTGCAGCCATATGTTGCCCGATTGCACTAATCAGCTGGACACCGTGGCTCACCGCGATCGCAAACACTAAAAATGGTACTAGCATAGAGTAAGGATCAAGCCCTTGCCCCAGTAAATTAAGCAAGCCGAGTTGCCAAATAACCGCAACTAAGGCGCAAATTACCGTCACCAGAGTACTTCTTAAACAACGGCTGTAAAAATACAACAGAGCAAAAGTAATGACGATAGCAGTTAAAAAGAAAATAACGACTTCGGCCGCGCCAGCAATCAGGTCACCAACCACTTTAGCAAAACCGGTAATGTGAACTTTCACGCCGTTTACTTCATACTTACTGCGTATTTCTTCTAACGTTATAGAAAGTTGATTATAATCTAACGGTTTACCTGTATCTGGGTTTATGCTCATTAAAGGTAATAAGAACACTGCAGATTTAAAATCATCACCGACTAAATAACCAACTTGACCAGATAGCATCACATTGCGACGTAATCTGTCTAGCGTCCGCTGGCTACCATCATAATCACTGGGAATAACAGTACCACCGACAAAACCATCTTCAGTGACCTCAGCCCAAGTTACATTTGCAGTCCAAATTGATTTCATCCCCGAGCGATCAACACCAGAGATAAAAAACAATTCATCATTTAAGGTGCGCATTTGCTCTTGAAAATCAGCATTAAAAATATCACCGTTTTCATTTTCAATAACAACCCGTACACTATTGCCTAAGCTAGCTAACTCTTGCTTATAATTTAAATAATTTTGAACATATTCATGTTGCACTGGGATCATTTTTTCAAATGAAGCACTTGGTCGTACTAAACTGGCGTTATACGCCAAAAAACCGGTAAGTAACACAATAAATGCAAAGACGATATATTTAAAACCAAATAACTGTTTCTCGATCCAAATAGTAAACTTTTCCATATTACTTTAGACCTCCCTGTACTAATTCACTTTTAGTGCTTGCTTGCCAACCACGTAATCCTGTCGTGATCACCCTGTCATCGATAATTTTAACTGAGGTAATATCAATACGCTGACTATTTTTTGAAATATTAGCAAAAGTATGACCGTTATAGACGAGCTTTAATCCACCAGCGCCAACTAATAACAGCTCTTCATTATTGAGCCAATCAGCAGAAAAAATATGGTTACTGACTCCAGTATCAAGGTGCTGCCAAGATTCACCTTGGTCTTGTGAAGCAAACATATTGCCGCGTAATCCGTAACTATAAAGCGACGAGCCATTCACTTCGATACCAAATAAAGAACCAAGATAATCAATATTTAACGAACGCCAACTCTTGCCCTGATTTGATGTTGCCATCCCAAGACCCGCTTCACCCACCACATAAATGTTATTATTAGCATCTGTGGTTAAAGCATTAAGGTGGAAACCTTCCGGATTAGGCACTTGATAACCAACATATTGCCAGCTATTACCACCATTGTTAGTTTCTAGCATTGCGCCATAAGCACCAATGACAAGGCCATAATCAGGGGTAGTGAATAGCACATCAAAAAAAGAAATTTCAATACCGGTATTATCCGTTAAATCTTCCAATTTATAACTTGCATCATCGAGTAGCATCTCTAACTCATCAAGTATATCCTCATCAACACTGCCCGCTTCTGCACGTTCAAACTGAACCGTTAAATCTGCGACTTGCTGCTCTAAGCTGGTTTTTAACAAACCAGTTAACTGCAAGCCGTCAAACACTTTTATCCAGTTATTGCCACCATCTGTAGTTTTTAATATCACGCCTTGATGGCCAACAGCCCAAGCAATATTTTCATCGATAATATCAACCGCAGTTATAGTCGTTTGCACCGGTACATTGGCTTGTAACCACTCTGAGTCACTGCCTTTTCTAACTAAAATCCGGCCATACTCACCCACTAATATTTGCTGTTGCTTAAAACGATCAATTTCTAAAAATACACTTTTTTCAGCAAGATTATTTTTCTCAGCTGCGACAGTAAGTACATTATTATCAACAAACTCACTCGCACTATGTACTGGTAAACTTAATGCACATAACAGCGCTAGCCACTTCTTATCCATACTCGGCATGTCTACCATCCTAATCCCTTAATATCATACATTTTTAAAACCTAGTAACCTGCTCTCTTATTATGCTGGTACAGGTGTCCTACACACTTTATGAATGGCAATGTTCTCCCCGATAAACACCCGGAGTAACGCCCTTCCAACGCTTAAATGCACGAGAAAAGTTAGCCACATTAGAAAAACCTAATAAATAACTAATCTCCCCTAGCGACAATAAATTCTGGTTTAAGTATTTTTCAGCCATTGATTGACGAATATTTTCAACAAGATCTTTATAACTGGTACCTGAATCATTCAGCTTTCGCTGTAAGCTACGTTGGCTAAAATTCAACTTCTCAGCCACTAAATCTATATTCGGTACGCCTGTCGCCATCAACGAAACTACTTCTGAACGCACTTTACAGACCACATTGTTACCACTTAACCCCGCAAGATAATCATCAGCGGCTTTATCACTTAATAAAATAAGATCGGGTGCGAAATTAGGTAAACGTCGGGCGAGTAGATTGCGGTCCATAATAAGCATAGATTTATTGGCATTAAATTCAATCGAACAGCCAGTATAGGCTTCAAATTCGTCACGGCAGCGACTATCAACAGTGGTGTATATTTTGACTGGCGTGAATCCCGGATTTGAAAGATCTCGACATATTTTAATGATCGATAGCAACATGGTTAATTCAAGTTGCTCGCCGATGCGATTAATGTTGTTTTCGGTCTCATTCAAATTTAATTCAAGATAACAGTGCGCTTCGTCTTCGCTTAAATTAATACGGCAAGTACTACTCAGTACACGGTCATAATGTACTAGACGAGTAAATGCATCCTGTAAAGAAGATGATGCTTGCAATGCATAGCCAAGTGCATGAAAGGTTGTCGCAACGATACACTGGCTAACTTTGATTGGTAATAGAGGGTCATCCGTTAATTCCGCGGATTGTTCGAAGAGTTTATTACACAGACTAACAGGCACACGACTGCCGACATTCGATATCTCATTAATATTAATTTCGGATTTTGAAAGTAGCTCAAACGGCTCTATACCTTTCCACAACAAGGCTTTATAGAGCGCGACTAACCAGCCACCGATCACATCTCCTTGTCCATCCATTATCAGCACTCCTTTGCTACTATTACGATTATTTATGCTTATTGTTCCATTGCAGCATAGTTTAAAACGAGTCTCGGACTCAATCAAACCATGACTGGAAGAACAAATATTTCACATGGACAACATATTCGCAACAAGCTTAACGCAAAAATTAGAGCTTAGCATCATAATAATTCAAACGTTTGATTAAATCATTATAAAAGCTATTAGATTACTCACAGATTTAATACCTACTGTGATGAACAAGTATAGCTAAACGACCTAGAGGATCTCGCTAAATATGTCCGCCGCTTCAATATCAAGGATACCAGAACGATTGACTGTTATTTTATGGCGTTGGTAAACAACTTTCGCACTATCGTCTTTCAAGCCAACCACCACGTTGACTTGAAAACGTCTTTCAATTGCTTCTTTACTTATTTTACCGTCATTTTCCGTATAAACAGCGCCGGTTCCTCGCTCTAAATAGCGGATGAGTGGACGCACGCTAAAATATATCTGCTCTTGAATTCGATCATAACCCGCTTGAAAACCCTTGTTACTCACTCGAGTATCAAGGCGGTAATGTAATAGAATTGATTCTTGCTTGTTCTGCGGTCGTCGGCGATATAGTACCTCACGAACGGCAGGTGGTAATTTGCTTTGTTTAATATAATCAAGCCATACACGTTGCTTTGATATTATTTGCTGATTTGATGTATCAATTAAATTCCTTGACCACTTTGGTCTGCCCTTACGGATCCAGCGCCACAATGTATTGTTAAATTCATCTTTGAAGATCTCCCTGAAACCATAAATAACCGACAATACTGCAATCAACGCATAGGTTAGTCCTTTCAGCTCACCTTGAGCAAACAAAATCAGACTTAATACAATCACCATCACTAATGAGGTTGCAGTTCCTTTTACCACTTTTTTCTGATGCTTACCCAATTGTTGGGTCTCTTCCTTAAAGATCACGCCATGTTCGATTAAACGACGTAATAAACGCATTTTATTGGCAATTCGATTTGGATCTAATAACGTATTAGCAGAGTTATAACCATTTTCTAAACGGTACTTAGCTTCACCACGGCAAAAGCCGATTATCTCAGCGCGTTCATCAAGAAATTCATTGTTTTTCTTGCGTTTTGATAAGGCTTTATAACAGCACTGCTCACTAAACCATGAAAGGTAATTGTCTACGTTATTGAAATAAGCTTTTAGTTTTTCATCTGTTGGGGCATTTCGACGAAACTTTTTAATGATCGATTTAGCAACATCAATTAACTCAATGAGGGCTGAATAAAATAAGTGCTGCTCAATTTGCTGTTCAATATTGCTAATATCTTTTTCAAAAGCTTTAGCGAATTGATAAGCAAACAGATTCAAATTTACACGGTATTCGTCAGGTGAACGTTTCATCCGGCTGGCAAAACGGCTTTGTACTAATGGAAGGTGTAACCCCTCTGAGTAATACGCGCGCTTTCCTTGAATGCCACGATAGAAATAAGCTTCTTCCGTCAATGTCTGTGGGTTAATGCCCATCTCATTAGGCAACAATAAATACACGTCAACGCGACGATAATCACCTTGTGGGATAAGGTGATTAAGTTTAAATGATAATTTATCTTCTTGCTTTAAAACAATCTTAGCCACGCGCTACACACCCCTTAATCCTTAATTATTACACGCATTCCCTTTGATCCATAACGTATGCCTTATCGTTATGCCTAAACATCATGGGGTTAATTTATGGCTAAGTATATTATCCTTTACAACACTAAATAAGAAGTTAAATCCAAATAGTTAGCTGAATTGTTATTTTTCTTTTCAATTGATGAAAAATAAGGCATTTCCCCCATCAAAGGTGCAGATAAAGCTTCTCTTAAGGTGCCAATCATTTCATCATAATTAGCAATATCTGTGGTTAAACTGTTTGCAACCCAACCGACAAAGTTAGCACCGGAATGTTGGATCGCTTGTGCTGATAATATCGCATGATTTAAACAACCTAACTTAACCCCTACTACAAGAATAACATCTAACTTATTTTCAGCTACCCAAGATGAAAAATAGTGACGATTATCAATAGGAAGATGCCAACCACCCGCGCCTTCTATAACAGTAAAATCGATCTCATGAGGCACTTGCGCGAGAGAAGTATCCACCAGCCCAAGATCAATCGACTCACCGCGTTGATGGGCGGCGATATGTGGTGCAATAGGCTGTTGATAAGCAATCGGGTTTATTATTTGGTAAGCTAATTTATGCGAGGCATGCTGCTGTAACAACAAGGCATCGTCATTACGTAAACCGCTCGGCGTTAACTCACAACCAGCGGCGATGGGTTTTAAACCTACCGTTTTTAAACCTAAATTGTTCGCGTAATCAAGGACTGCACAACTAATTACAGTTTTACCAACATCAGTATCAGTACCGGTAATAAATACTTTTTTTGAATTCATTGTCATCAATAACCTTAAGGTTTTGTTTTAAATTACTATAGGGGTTAAATTAGAACAGGGTTTAAATCAAGCAATACTAACACTTACGTAACAAGCAGTAAGCGAGTTTATAGCTCAGTGGTAATAAGCCTTGATTATCACGTAACGTTTCGTAATTGGCTTTGAATGCCCTTAGCTCGCCTCGTGTCGTCGGCCTAGCATCCTTATTATGTACATGATTAGCGCCAATGCCTTTCAGGCTTTGCATCACTTCTTTAACGCTGGAGTAATACATGGTTTGAATTTCAACCTGAAAGCTCTCGACACTTAAACCCGACTTTAATAGCGAGGCTTTAATCTCAGGTTCTGAAAGAAAGCGATTAACATGGCGATGCTCATTGACGCTCGACCATGACAGGGTTAGTTCATTCAAACTCCCCGACACTAATGTACTAAACAGCATCAAACCTCCCTGCTTCAAGCAACGTGACACTTCGATTAACGGCATTGCCAAATCGTCACACCATTGCAAGGCAAGATTAGAAACACACAAGTCAATGCTCGAGGATTGTAATGGTAAGGCTTCAGCATCCGCATTTAACCAATGAGGTTGTAACGGTAATTGATGGTGCTGTTGGGCGTAGGCAAGCATGCCAAAAGATAAATCAACCGCAATCAAGCTTTCACTGTAATGCGCTAATGTTGGTAATAGTGCCCCACTACCGCAACCTAGATCGACAGTGCTTGCATAGGCCTTACTACCGTTCGATAGCCCAGGTAAATAGCCTAATAATTTATCACTAGATAAACGTTGCAATACCGCATGCTGATCATAACTCGCCGCCGCTTTACCAAAACAACGTGCAACTGCACTTTTATCAATCATGCAGCGCCTCCTTTAATCGTGTCAATAATAAATCAATATCTTCAATACTGTGATTTGCTGATAGGGTAATTCGTAAACGTGACGAGCCTTGAGGCACTGTCGGTGGGCGAATTGCTTTTACCAATAAACCTTTGCTGGCAAGGTACTGACTGATTTTCATCGCTTTGCTCGCATCACCAATAATAAGGGGCTGAATAGCACTATCAGATGGCATTAATGTAATATTGCGTAACGAGCACTGTTGTTTAAAATAACAAATTAATTGATTCAAATGAGTAACTCGCCACATTTCTGTCGCCATAATAGTCAATGCTTTATCAATACATACCGCCATTGCAGCCGGCATTGCTGTCGAATAAATATAGGGTTTAGAAAAGTTAACTAAATATTCAATAACGTCTTTAGAAGCGGCAACAAATGCCCCTGATACCCCCACCGCTTTACCAAATGTCGCCATGTATAAATTAACATCATTTGTCGATAGCAGATGCTGTTTAAGGCTATTTTGTCCTTGCGGTAAGACCCCAAAACCATGTGCATCATCGACTAATAACCAGCTGTCATGGACTTTACATAGCCGACTAATTCCCTGCAGATCGGCCGAATCACCATCCATACTAAACACACCTTCCGTGACCACGAGTGAATTCGCCGATTGCGGTCGGTGTTGACTCAGAAGTTGTGCCAGATGGGCGGTATCATTATGCTTAAAGCGTTTCATCGATACCGGCGAATAGACGCCAGCCTCAATTAACGAAGCGTGATTAAGCTTATCCTGAACCAATAAATCATTCTTATTTAACAAGGCTTTTATCAATGCTTGGTTAGCACTGTAGCCAGAATTAAATAATAAACTTGATTCATAACCGGTTATTTCCGCTAATTTTGCTTCTAATGCTGCATGCGCCTGCGTATAACCTGTGACTAAAAAAGACCCTCCGCTACCAACACCATATTGATTTGCGCCACGCTGCCAGGCAGCAATTATATCGG
>NZ_JASJHF010000168.1:0-41431 GCF_033791185.1 Moritella sp.
CCAATATCCCATTTTTTAAATTGTTCATTGTAGAAGTTTTCAGGCAGATTATCACGGCTCACGTACAATTGGATTTTTCCACCCATATCCTGCAGTGTCACAAAACTTGCTTTACCCATAATACGACGAGTCATGATACGACCAGCAACTTTAACTGTTACCTTTGACGCTTCTAATTCATCGCTCGATTTGTCACCATAAGTGTTTAACAAATCGTTAGAAATTGAATCCCGACGGAATGTATTTGGGAAGGCGTTACCTTGCTTTTGTAGCTCAGCTAACTTGTGGTGACGTTGTTCAACTTCACTTTGAAAATCGATTTCTGGGTTTTGGATAGTTTCTGACATATAGAGCCTCTGGTGTTTAGTTTATTAATGCATGTTTATAAAATTTACTGTGAGTTAATAATTACGTTCAGTGTGAAAATTGCAGTACCACAATGCCTGAAATTAAAAGTGGTACGCCTATTTGGCTACGACGTCCTATCGTTGCGCCGAACATGTATTTATCGACTAAAAGGGTACCGATAATACCGCCAGCCCCCCACGTCGCATAAGCAATCGATAATTGGATTGACTGTACAGCCTGACCCAGACTGATAAACGCTGCCGCAACCAGTAAGATGGCAAATACCCCTGGTACTTTATTTTTAAAACCATCTGATAGTTTTAAAAAATAATTTGCAGCGATATCTAACAATATGGAAAAGCATAAAAATAGTATGTGTATGAGTTCAGCGTTATTCATCGTTATGTCCTTCATCAGAATTAATAAAGATAAGTCCAGCGACGATCAAACCAACACCAAAAATTTTAGCTAGGGTGATATGTTCATCAAATAGATAATTACTTATTATTGTTATAAGTAAAATACCGACCCCTTCCCAAATGGCATAAGCCACACCTAAGGGAATTTTTTGTATCGCTTTTGACAATAGAAAATAGGACAGACCTATTAATATTATCATTGCTATTGTGCCTGTTACTGGACTGTTTTCAGCGGAGTAGCGCATGGATATCGTGCCTGCAACTTCGGCTATAATGGCCAATAACAGCATCATGCTGTGATACATAAATAATCCCTAGTTGTGGTTAATAATGCTTTAATTAAATCCTCGATTTAACTACTATGGACTTGAGTCTATCCTTGGCTCTAAAAAAGGTGAAATCGCTCAGCGCTAGTTTTTTCATCACTGGGGGTTATTGTGAGATTGATACAAATTGAGATGTTCTTGTTGGCGGTTAAAACTGGGTCTGTTTCCGAAGCGGCTATTGAGTTAGGAAAAAGTCGTTCAACGGTCAGTGCTGCGCTGCTTGCGCTTGAAGATGAGCTCGGGGTAGATCTATTAATACGTAGTGGTAATAAAATTGAGTTAAGTAATATTGGTGAAAATATTGTTGCTGATTGTCAGCGGATTTTGCATCTATCTAAAGGCGTTCATGCAAAATGTGCACATCACCTTGCGGGGGCTGAGTCGGCATTAAGAATCGCTCGAGATGATGCATTACCCGAAAAGTTTTGGAGTCAACTTATCGGTGAAATTGAAACTAAATTTCCGCATACTTCATTATCAATATACGCCGCGCCAACACCTGAGTTAATCGGTTACGTTGAGGATAACAAAGTGGATATCGCCTATGGTATAGTCACTAATAATCATGATTATCAACGGCATGCGAGGTATGAGTTGGGCCAGATCCGCATGATGGCGGTTGCGGCTGCCACACATCCTTTACATACCATCGGCAATCGTTTGACCAGTAATGACTTAGCGCTATACACCGAAATTGTGTTGGCTTATATGGATGGACTATTAACAGTTGAAGCGTCTATCAGCAATCGCTATATCGGTTTAACATTTTATGAATACTTACGTGATGCAGTATGTAATGGGGTTGGCTGGGCTAAGGTGCCTGCGCCTCTTATTACGGAACAACTTAGAAATGAAACACTTAAAGTTCTTCGTTATAAAAAGTCGATGAGTTGGGAAATCTATGGTGAAATTACTGGTGTGGATTTTTGTCGTGGTGCCGTGACCGATTGGATTGCAGAGCAAATTGAGCACTACTTGATTACTGAGTCACACTAACAACTAATTCTTGCTGGGTAACTGGCAATCTCAATATATTCGCTAATACTTAATGAAAGTCTTACATTAAGGAGTCGACTTATGTTGGTAAAACACTTATGGGGTTTATATGTGCAGCCCAAGGACGAATGGATTGATATTGATACCCACCATGAGTCTTTATTATCGGTAGTTGTGAGTTTGTTGTTTTTTGCTTTAATACCGGCGATATCAGCTTGGTATACAGCAACTGTAACAGGCTGGAAGCTTGGTGTTGGAGAAACCACCTATTTATCTTCCTCAAGCGCAGGGATAATGGCTGTTGGTATGGTTATTATCAGTATTGTGCTTGTGGTTACATTTGCAATCTTTGTACAGTGGATGGCGGGTAACTTTGGTTCATCATCGAGCTTTACTCAGGCCTTAGAATTAACGACATACACTGCAGCCCCTATCTTTATTACCGGTATTGCTGCGTTGATCCCTGTTGCTTGGGTCATTATGCTGGCGTTATTAGTGGGGGTAACCTTCTCGGTGCGAGCCCTTTACACCGGAGTACCAGTGATCATGCATATCACTGAAGAGCGTGGTTTCATTTATGCGTCGTCATTATTGACTGTTGGTCTGGTATTATTTGTCGCATCGATGGGCTTTACTGTGGTGATGTGGAGCTTT
Organism: Moritella sp.; assembly: GCF_033791185.1. Taxonomy (GTDB): domain Bacteria; phylum Pseudomonadota; class Gammaproteobacteria; order Enterobacterales; family Moritellaceae; genus Moritella. The sequence goes on from NZ_JASJHF010000168.1 coordinate 2,744, forward strand.
GGCTTAGGGCCACAATTTGTTATTTAATCCCGTTTATAGCCTAAATTTATTTTATCGCAGCGATGTCGGTTAGTGTCTACCTCGCTGCTTTTTCATATTTGATATATTCTATATTTAATCAAATTATTTTCCCTGCCTCATGTTTCCTAAAATATATTGCCACAGCAAATACTTGTCAGTAAAAATCCAATTACCAAGTAGATTAACCTGCGCAGATCCATTAATGTAATTTAACTGTTCTGAAACTTAACCATAAATATAGAAATAGCAGATTGTCGTGAGACTTTTGTGATGATTCAGGGTTAGGCTTACAGTAATACCGAGTTATTTATGTGTGCAAGGATAGGTGCCAGATGGCTATTAATGATAAAGAACCAAAATCCCAGAATAAAAAAATTATTATCGCAGTGATTATTACCGTATTTTCATTGTGGTATGGGTTTGATTTAAATCAATACGCTTCTCTGGAGCAAATAAAAGCATTGCAGCAAAGTTCTGGTGATTATATTGCTGAGCATCAATCCTTGGCTATGCTGATCTTTTTTGTTAGTTATGTTGTTATCACCGGGTTTTCATTACCTGGGGCGGTATTACTGACGTTGTTAGGTGGCGGCTTGTTTGGTTTTGGTTATGGGTTATTACTTATCTCTTTTGCTAGTTCTATTGGGGCAACGCTGGCCTTTTTAGTTAGCCGCTATTTATTACGAGATTATGTGCAAAAGAAATTCGGAGCGCGCCTTAATGCGATTAATAAAGGGGTGGAAAAGGAAGGTAACTTTTACTTATTCTCGCTACGTTTAATTCCTGTTTTCCCGTTCTTTTTAATTAATATTTTGATGGGATTAACTAAGATTAGTACCCGTAGTTTTTACCTAGTAAGTCAAGTGGGTATGCTCGCTGGTACCGCTGTTTATGTTTGGGCTGGTACACAATTAAGTGAAATAAACAGTTTGTCGGGTATCGCGTCACCTTCGTTACTCAGTGCGTTGGTGCTATTAGGCGTTTTTCCTTGGATTGCCAAGCGTGGATTAGCCATGTTTAGTGAACGTCAACGTTACGCTCGTTGGGATAAACCTAAGTCATTTGATCGAAACATGATTATCATTGGTGCCGGAGCCGGTGGTTTGGTTAGCGCTTACATTGCGGCTGCGGTTAAATCAAAAGTAACCTTAGTGGAAAAGCACCGTATGGGTGGTGACTGTTTGAATACCGGTTGCGTACCTTCTAAAGCATTGATCCGTAGCGCACATGCAGTGGCTGAAATTGGCCGTGCCAATGAGTTTGGTATTGATGTGGAGATTAAAAATATCAACTTTGCAAGAGTGATGGGACGTATTCAGCATGTCATTAAGACGATAGAGCCACACGACTCTATTGCGCGTTATTCGGCGATGGGCGTTGAGTGCCTAACTGCAGAAGCTAAAATTATCGATCCTTGGCATGTACAAATTGGCGACCAGGTATTAACCACTAAAAATATTGTGGTGGCAACGGGCGCTCGTCCTATTGTGCCGCCAATCCCTGGGCTCACCGAGGTATCGTATTTAACATCAGATACCTTGTGGCAGTTAACAGATCAACCGCAACGTTTATTAGTATTAGGCGGCGGTCCTATTGGTTGTGAAATAGCACAAAGTTTTGCTCGTTTAGGCTCTACTGTGACACAAGTTGAAATGGCGCCACAATTACTGGGGCGGGAAGATGAAGATGCTGTTGCAGTGGTGCAAGCTGAATTATTTGCTGATGGTGTGACGATATTGTTAGACAATAAAGTAGAGCGTTTTATCAATGAAGGTGGTCAATATAGTGCGCTATTATCGAATGGTGATGCCATTGCATTTGATCAGGTATTTTTAGCGTTAGGGCGCCAGGCTAATATCAGTGGTTTTGGTTTGGAGGCGTTAGATATAGCCATTACTGAACGCGGTCTTATCGAGATTAATGAATTCCAACAAACTTCTATTCCCAATATTTATGCAGTAGGAGATGTTTCTGGGCCTTATCAACTAACCCATGTTGCGGCGCATCAGGCTTGGTTCGCGGCGGTAAATGCTTTGTTTGGGTCGGTGAAAAAGTTTGCCACGGATTATCGTGTTATTCCTGCTGTGACCTATACCTATCCTGAGTTGGCGCGTGTTGGCATCAGCGAAAATGAAGCGCGACAAGCAGAACTTGATTATCAGGTGACCAAGTATGACATTGATGATTTAGATCGTGCTATCACAGATGGTGAAACCAAAGGTTTTGTTAAAGTTATAACCGCAGCCAATAGTGATAAGATTCTAGGGGTTACTATTGTCGCTAGCCACGCTGGTGAGTTGTTGGCGGAATACACGTTAGCAATGAAATATAAATTAGGTTTAAACAAAGTGTTAGGTACTATTCACCCATATCCAACCATGAGTGAAGCAAATAAATATGTAGCAGGTAACTGGAAGCGTAACAACAGCCCTGAGAAATTACTGCTGTGGGTGGCTAAGTTCCATCGTTATATGCGCAAAGCTTAATATGTTCTTTTGCTACTAATGTTTGGATGCCGATTCAGAAAAGAGCGTAGTCCTGAAAATATCGTATATAATCAATCGCACTTAATTCGTTTACTGTGCGCTTGTTGCTTCGCTATTTTTCAGGTCGATATTCAAATAGATAGATTTAGGTAGATTCATGTTGTTACAAAAAAGTCGTTATCATGTGGTTGCGGCTGAGCTCCAATTACAGATTGAACAGCGAATATGGCTACCCGGTGATCGCATACCTTCTATTCGTAAAATGAGCAAAATACAAAATATTAGTCCGATGACGGTGTTAAAAGCCTACGAGCGCTTAGAGTCGGCTGGTTGGATTTATGCTAAACCGCGTTCCGGATATTTTGTTGCCGCTCACCTTAATCGTCTTGCTATCCCTCAACAAACCATCCCTCAGTTAACTAATCGTGCCATTAAGATTAACGAACATGTTTTTGAAGTACTTAAAGCTTGTAAACGTGTTGATATTGTACCACTTGGTTCTGCTTTTCCCGATCCGGCCTTATTTCCGTTAAAACAATTGGGTCAAGCGTTGGCTAAAACCATCAAAACCATGCCAGCGCAAAGTGCTGTCACGGAATTACCACCCGGCAGTGTGGCCTTAAGACGGGCGATTGCTCAGCGTTATATCCGTGACGGTATCGATGTGTCCATTGATGATATCGTGATCACCTCGGGCGCGATGGAATCATTGGGTTTGAGTTTAATGGCGGTGACCAAACCGGGCGATACGGTGGCGATTGAATCACCGGCTTTTTATGGGGTATTGCAAACCGTCGAACGCTTGCAGCTTAAAGCGATTGAGATCACCACCGATCCCCAATTTGGCATGTCAGTTGAAGCGTTGACAAATGCAGTGAAGAATCATGATATTAAAGCCTGTTGGTTGATGAGCAAATACCAAAATCCGTTAGGTGCCACGATGCCTGAAGCAAATAAATTGGCGATCCGAAATGTATTAGCTGCGGCGCAGATCCCGTTACTGGAAGATGATGTTTATAGTGAACTGTATTTCTCAGAACATAAACCTAAACCGATAAAAGCTTATGATGAACAAGGTCTGATATTACATTGTTCATCATTTTCAAAATGCTTAGCGCCTGGTTTTAGAGTCGGTTGGGTGGTTGCTGGTCGCTATGCGAAACAAATAGAACAGCTGCAATTGATGACCACGCTTTCGGCCGCGGTACCGAATCAGTTAGCCATTGCTGAATTTGTCTTGCATGGTAACTATGATATTCATCTGCGTCGATTAAGGCGTCAGCTTGAATCTCGTCAGCAACAGATGCAACATGCAATTGCCCAGTACTTCCCCATCGAAACCAAGATAACTAGACCTAGTGGCGGTTATTTTTTATGGATTGTATTAGCTGAACATATTAATACTGGTGAGCTATTGCAAACTTTACTGGATGATCACAATATCAGTATTGCACCTGGAACTTTATTTGCTTGTGATGACAAATACAAAAATTGTATGCGTATTAATTGTTCCTATGCACTGACTGACAACATTCGCCAAGCACTTATTACCTTGGCTCGCTGCATTGCTTGATATCCAATATAAATAAAACTGTTCTAGTCTTTATTTATAACTAAAGCATCTGTTATAGGGTGGTTTAGTATTGATCTGTACTATGCTCATGCGCCTATTTTGTGTTTCAATAGCAGCGCTAATGCATTAAATAATTCTATCCATTAAGAGATAACTGGGTTGGTGTCATGTCAACTTGCTTTCAGCCCTGTCTGCAAGTTTTTCGGTTGCAATAAGTGTTTGATTAAATTGATAAGCATGAGGTAAGTCAAATGATTGTAAAGACTTATAATGCTTTTTTGGTATAATCGAAGATATAAAAATAAGGAGCATGTAATGTCTGAAGAACGCATAAATATAAAAGATGTAACCCCTAAAGTGAAGCCTAAATATACCAATGTTGGCGCTGATAATCATATCTATGTCCGCAACATGACGGGTGTATTTCAGCGACTGAGAAAATACATGGGTTGGTTTTTTATGGTGTTGTTTTTAGCATTACCTTTGTTCCAGTGGGATGGGCAACAGGCGATCTTATTAAATATTGTTGAACAGCGTATTCATATTTTTGGGTTAACTATTTTCCCTCAAGATCTGATGTTATTAGCCCTATTACTGATTGTCTGTGCATTCGCGTTATTTTTTATCACCGCTTATTTAGGTCGGGTATGGTGTGGATTTATGTGTCCACAAACAATCTGGACCTTTATTTTTATTTGGTTTGAAGAGAAAATTGAAGGTTCTGCCAATAAACGTCTGAGGCTAAACCAAGGTCCGGTAACCGTAGACAAAGTGAAAAAGAAAGTACTTAAACACACTGCTTGGTTAAGTTTTTCGGTCATTACCGGCTTGGCATTTATGGCTTATTTTGTGCCTATTTTTCAACTGTACACTGATTTTTTCACCCTGAAAGCCAGTGGTATTGTGTATTTCTGGGTGCTGTTTTTTGCATTTTGTACTTATGGTAATGCCGGCTGGATGCGCAGCATTATGTGTACACATATGTGCCCGTACGCGCGTTTCCAATCGGCAATGTTTGATACTGATACCTTAATTGTTGGTTATGATTTTAATCGCGGTGAGTCTCGTGGACCTCGTTCACGTAAAACCGATCACAAAGCTAAAGGCTTAGGTGATTGTATTGATTGTAATTTATGTGTTCAAGTATGTCCTGCTGGTATTGATATTCGTGATGGCCTGCAGTATGAGTGTATTAACTGTGGCGCTTGTATTGATGCTTGTGATCAAACTATGGAGCGCATGAACTACCCGAAAGGATTGATCCGCTATACTTCTGAAAACGACCTAAATAATAAACCGCATGAGAAAAGCCGTTTTAAGTTAGTTGGTTACGGTATTGTTATGACGTTAATGACGGTGATGTTTGCGATGAGTGTGATGAGTGTTTCGCCAGTGCAAATGGACATTATCCGAGATCGTAATGCGCTCTATCGTGAGAACGCGGATGGTAATATTGAAAATACTTATACATTGAAAATTATCAATAAAACATCATCGATACAGCGATACAGCTTATCGGTTATCGACGTGCCTGAGCATGAATGGTTTGGACCGCGTGAAGTGGAAGTATTGCCTGGTGAATTGTTGATACAGCCTGTGAGTTTAGCTATCGACCCGTATGATCTGCAACAACCTGTGCTTAAAATCAACTTTGTTATCACTGAACAAGGTAATACGCATTATGCGTTTACCCAACAAAGTCGTTTTATCAGCAAGTTATAGTTTCAATCGGTAACTATAAATAGCTTTATAATCTATGTAAGTTAAAGTAAATAGCAAGCCCAGTATCACTGGGCTTGCTATTATTGTATCCAATCTAATACCTGTTATACGTTTATAGCGTGATTTGGATATAGATATGTGGGTATTAGAGAGTCGTTTTTTAGGAAATAACCATGACAGACCAGCCTGTTGACTACCGTTTGCTTTCCCCTGATTTTATGTTGGACGCGATAGAGTCTATCGGTATCCGTGTTGATTCAGGGCTGTTGGAATTAAACAGCTATGAGAATCGGGTATTTCAATTTCTCGATGAAGATCGTCAGCGCTTTGTGGTTAAGTTTTATCGCCCTGTACGTTGGAGCGATGCACAGATCCAAGAAGAGCATGATTTTTCGCTGCAGTTAAAGTCGGCTGAGATTGATGTCGTTGCGCCATTACAATTTGATGGCTGTAGTTTATTCACTTACCAAGGTTTCCGCTTTGCTATTTTCCCTAGTGCCGGTGGTCGTCCTATTGAAGTGGATAACCTCGATGCATTGGAGTCGGTAGGGCGTACCTTAGGTCGCGTTCATCAGTTAGCGAACCAGCAATCATTTGTGCATCGGCCAACATTGTCGATTGCAGAGTTTGTGGACACACCCAAGCTGATATTGCAGCAGAATGATTTTATACCTACGCATTTAGAAAACTCATTCTTTAATGTTTACGATGTGTTAGCTAAAGAAATTGCATTGCAATATAAGCCGGATAATAAGCAATTGATTCGCTTACATGGTGATCTGCATGCCGGTAATATATTGTGGCGTGATAAAGTGACACTATTGGACTTTGACGACTGTCGCCAAGGCCCTGCCGTGCAAGATCTTTGGATGATGCTGCACGGTGAACATCATGAACAATTATTACAATTGGAAGTGATGCTTGAAGGTTATGAGGAATTTTGTTCTTTTGATACTAAGCAGCTGACTTTAATTGAGCCATTGCGTGCGATGCGCATGATGAATTATATGGGCTGGATCGCCAAACGTTGGCAAGATCCGGCTTTTAGTCGTCATTTTGCTTGGTTTACAGATGAGCAATATTGGCAACAGCAGATAACTTTTTTACATGAACAGATTGATAATATGCAAAAATCGCCGTTATCTCTCATTCCCAATTACTAATTTTTTGTACCGTTAATTATGTTTAATTTAAATTTTCAGGAAGGAAAATAATGAAAAAAATATTTATATTGATCACCGCAATGCTATTTTTACCATTTGCGAACGCTGCACAGTTTAAAGAAGGTGTGCATTATGATGTTATCTCTGAACAGGCAACATCAAAACCACAAGTTGCTGAGTACTTTTCGTATTTTTGCCCACACTGTAGTAAATTTGAACCTATCATGACCGACGTGACTAAACGTTTAGCTGATAGTGATATTAAAGTAGAAAAAAATCACGTTGCTTTCATTGGCCGTGAAATGGGTATTGAAATGCAAAAAGCATTTGCGACAGCCGAATTACTGAATGTTGAACATGAAATGTCATCAGCAATCTTCACGGCTATTCACGAGCAAAAACGTCGTTTTAGTGATCGTGATGATATTCGTACCGTATTTACTGACGCTGGCATTGACGGTAATAAGTTCGATGCTGCGGTTAATAGCTTTGCTGTGAATGGTAAAGTTGCACGCATGGATAAAAATACGGCTAAAAACAATATCCGTGGTGTACCAGCACTAATCGTTAACGGTAAATACCAAATCAACATGGGTAGTCTAAAAGCCCGTGGTGAAGAGTTTAACGTTAAATTAGCCTCACTAATTAAATACCTAGCGGCAAAAACTGATTAATGTAGTTGGATTTTAGGTATTAAAAAAGGACGCAATAGCGTCCTTTTTGTTTATCTAAATAACGCTGTTAGGTTACTGTTCCCAAACAATTTTAGCTTGGTGGTTCTCTTCATAGAAAGGTTTAAAGCGGCTTTCTAATTCGTGACGTTTAAATTTAAGTGTTGGTGTTAATAAACCATTATCGACAGTCCACTCATCTTTTAAGACGATGATATGACCGATACGCGCATGTGATTCCAGAGATTTATTGATATGCTGACGTGTTTCTTCAAGGTTACTTGTCATCACTTCTTGGCCTTGCTCACGCGCTTCAGGTGATAGCACCACTAAGGCAACTGGCTGAGTTAGTGCTGTACCGGTAATACAGATTTGCTCAATATTCGGGTTTTCACCAAACTTACATTCAATTGGCACTGGTGTAACGTACTTACCTTTCGATGTTTTGAAGATATCTTTTACACGACCGGTAATTTTTACATAACCGTTAGCGTCGATTTCGCCTTTATCACCCGTTTTGAAATAACCTTCTTCATCGAATGACTCTTTGGTTTGTGCTTCATCTTTGTAATAACCTGTCATCAGGCCATCACCTTTTACTAAGATCTCACCGATCTCTGAAATTTTAAGATCAACACCTTTACCTGGCTTACCAATAGTGCCGATTTTTTGTGGATTAAACGGGTGATTTAACGTGCCGTAAGCTAGGTTTTCTGTCATCCCCCATGCTTCGGTAATATTTAAACCAAGACGCTCATACCATTTTAATAATGCTGGTGATACCGCTGCGGAACCACAACCAAGCATACGGGCATGATGTAAACCGAGACCACGTTTAATTTTCGCTCTAACTAAACCATTAACGAATGGAATTTTAAGTAGGAAATTAAGTTTATGTGCCGGCATTTTTTGTAATACGCCCATTTGGAAGCGAGTCCATAGACGGGGTACTGAAATAAATAATGTCGGTTCTACAGACTGAATATTACTTACAAAGGTATCCAGTGACTCCACAAAGGAGACCACGCCTGCACCGGCATAAATACTGCTGCCTTCAATGTAAACACGTTCAGTGATATGTGCCAGTGGTAAATAAGACAGTAAACGGTCGCCTGCCACAACGCCTAAGCTGGCGATAATATTTTGTGATGCTGATTTGAATGCCGCAAACGTGATCATCACGCCTTTCGGATTACCTGTGCTACCAGAGGTATAAATAATCGACATCAAGCTGTCTAGATCTATTTTCACTGGTGTTGCTAATGGTTGATGCTGCTCAAGTAGATCATTCCATTTATATTGGCAAGTCAATGTTTCGTAAGGGTAGCTAATCGTGATAACGTCTGCTGGCAATTTGCCTTCTAGGTTTTGATAGTTATCTAGCTTACCAACAAATAATACTTTGGCTTCACTGTGCTCGAGCACATAGTTGATTGTTTTCGCGTTTGCTGTTGAATAAATTGGCACACTGATATAACCCGCGTACATAATTGCTAAATCGTTAATAAACCATTCAGCGCTATTCTTTGCAAGGATTGCGACTTTGTCACCTGGTTCTAGCCCCAGTGATTGTAGTGCTTGAGCGATACGCTTGGTTTGGTCAGCCACTTGCGACCAAGTGAACTCGTGAAACGTCCCATTAATAGGCTGGCGTAAATATACCTCATTGGCACGATGCTTTTCCCAGTGCAATAAGGCATCGAGAGGTGTGTTTAAGTTTGGTGCTAATGTGCTCATATGAGATCCCACAAAAAAGGTTAATGCAACAATGCATTAACAGTTATAGCATGTTACACCTTGTTTCGTTTAAGATTAAAGTAAAAGTGAGATCTTAATGTCGATTTAGAATCAACACTCTATTTATGGCAGTTTTTCCCGCTTTTTTTACCCCTAAAGCGTTATTTTGTTGTGTGTTTTTGATAATTAAAATGAAGTGGCCCACAAAATTATCATCTTAATATTGTGGGGGGTATCGTTGTGTTTGTTGATGCAATGTTGCAATTAGTCGATCTTTAGCTTGCCATAAATGCGTTACCCATTGTTGAAAGTGATGCTTAAAAGCGGCATCATTCTCATAATCACCTTGCAAATCTTCGGTGACTGCAATCACTTCAACCCGGATAACAATACGCTTTAATTTACCTTGTAATAGATCTTTAAAGGGTGACTCTGGGTTATCAGGATAAATAATCGTCACATTTAATATCTGCTCAAAGGTTGAGCCCATTGATGCTAATGACAGGGCAATTCCGCCTGATTTTGGTGGTAATAAATAACGATAAGGAGAATTGGTTTGCTGTTGCTTTTCTTCTGTGAAACGTGTGCCTTCGGCAAAATTAACAATGGTAGTTGGCGACAGTTTTGCTTTAGCGCATGCTTGGCGTGCACTTTCCATGTCTTTGCCTTTTAAATGAGGCTTTTTGGCCAGTATTTGTTTGCTGTAGCGTTTCATGAATGGCATCTCTAGTGCCCAACAGGCTGTACCAACAAAAGGTAGATATAAGATAGCTTGTTTTACGAAAAATTTCGGCAATGGGATTTTATTGGCAAATACAGAAAAGAGAATAACAATATCAGCCCAGCTGTGATGATTGGATATCAACAAATACCAATTATCTTTGCTTAAGTTATCGTTGATCTCAACATCCCATTCGGCCTTGTTAATCAGTTTGATCATCCAAGTATTGATACCAGCCCAGATGGCTAACAATATATCTGCGATTTTACGGGTAAATTTCTGGATTGGTGCAAAAGGTAAAATTAGCTTAATTAGACCAGTGAGGGTGATCAATGTTAATGAACAAATAATGTTAATCACGACTAATGATGTGCTTATAATCATTAAAATAAACGTGGGTAAAAAATTAATCATTTAATGATGCCTGCTTAAGTTGTTCTATCTCCGCATCTTTATTTACCCATAATGCATTGATCCATTGCTGGAAATTCGCCTGAAAGGCTTTGTCATTAGCGTAATCACCAATATAACTAGGATGAATATCCTGCGTTGTTATTTGCACTTGAATTTGATCGACTTGGCCACTGATAAACTGCCAAAAAGTTGGAATACCTTGCGGATAATGAATCGTCACGTTGACTAAGGTATCAAGTTGTCCACCCATTGCATCGAGTGCAAATGCGATACCGCCAGCTTTAGGTTTTAATAAATGTTTAAACGTTGAAGCCTGTTGACTATGTTTATCTTGAGTGAAACGGGTGCCTTCAACAAAATTCATCACACTGACTGGTTTGTGCTGGAATTTAGCACAAGCTTTTTTGGTGGTTTCAATATCTTTGCCACGCATGTGAGGATTCTTTTGCAAAAACTTTTTGCTATAGCGTTTCATAAATGGGAAATCTAATGCCCACCAAGCAAGGCCTAAAAAAGGTACCCAAATAAGTTCTTTTTTTAGAAAGAATTTTAGAAACGGGATTTGACCGTTAAGTACACGCTGCAACACTAAAATATCAACCCAAGATTGATGGTTAGAAATGACCATATACCATTTATTTAATGATAGGCCGGCAAGACCATCTATTTGTATATTTGGATTGCCAATTAAGCGTTGGGTAATCCCATTGACTGAGATCCAATTTGAGGCGCAACCATCAAGTAAATGATTAAGAGTCTTTTGCGTTATTTTGAATGGCGTGACGCTTTTTAACAGCGAAAGCACAACAATCGGGATTAACCAAAATATGGTATTCAAAAGATAACAGGTAAATGCAATGGCGCCTGCCACCTTTTGCGTGAATGTCGAGAGCATAATATGGCCTAGGTGTGATGAAGACCTGAATGATAAACTATCATCACGTTAAGCCAAACAAAAACTACCATTATTAAACATTAATTTGTTGTAACAAACGGTCCATGGCTCGGTATGAAAGTGCTTCAAGCAAATGGGATTTATTGATATCTATACAATTATTTAAATCGGCGATGGTACGGGCGACCTTAATTATTTTATGAAATGCCCGTGTTGATAAGCCCATTTTATCTATCGCTAATTCTAAGAACACCGCATCTTGATGCTGTAGTTGGCAGTGTAATTCAATTTCTTTGTTGCTGAGCGCATCATTTAATTTGTTACTGCGTTGGCGTTGTATTGCTTGGGCGGTACTGACTCTGAGTTTGATTTGTTCACTGTTTTCACCACGCTGACCTTGTTCAGTTAAGCTGCCTTTCGGTAATGCGGGTACTTCAATGGTGAGATCGAAGCGGTCTAAAAATGGCCCTGATAATTTACTCAAATATTTTGCCACTTGGTTGTTATTACCACCGAATTTATTATTGTCATAATAACCTGAAGGGGAAGGATTTAGCGCGCCGATTAATTGAAACCTAGCGGGGAAGTCGACTTGTTGATTGGCACGTGAAATACTAATTGTGCCTGATTCTAATGGTTCCCGTAATGAATCGAGCGCCTTGCGTTGATATTCAGGTAGCTCATCTAAAAATAGTACGCCGTTGTGCGCTAGGGTTATTTCTCCAGGTCGAGGATTGCGGCCGCCGCCGACTAATGCAACCGCAGAAGAAGTATGATGTGGGGTACGAAAAGGCCGGCGACACCAATCTTGAGCGACAAACTCGCCACCACTAATTGACTTTATCGCTGCACACTCTAATGCTTCTTGCTCGGTCATGTCGGGCTGGATCGTTGTTAACCGACTCGCTAACATAGTTTTCCCAGTCCCCGGTGGACCAAACAAGAGGAGGTTGTGATTGCCCGCTGCACTGATCTCTAAAGCGCGTTTGGCACTTTGCTGGCCAATAATATCTTGCATGTCTTGTTGGTTGTCTGCTGTGGTAACGGAGGTTGTGATTCGCTGCGCTGATTGCAATGTTTGCTGTTCATTTATATGTTCACAGACTTGAAGCAGGTTATCAGCGACAAAGCAATTGGCGTTGTCGATAAGCGCTGCTTCGTGGCCATTACCAAAGGGAATGATACTGCTGCGGTTGGCTTTTTTAGCGGCGATAATACTGGGTATCGTGCCACGGCAAGCACGTAATTTACCAGATAAGGATAACTCACCAATAAACTCTAGCTGTGGATGTTGGTTGCTACTGAGCTGTTGTGATGCAATTAAAATAGCGATAGCAATGGGCAGGTCATAGCGACTGCCTTCTTTGGGTAAGTCGGCTGGGCCCAAATTGACCGTTATTCGTTTTGCGGGCATAACAAAATTTGAATTCATTAAGGCGCTACGCACGCGATCTTTAGCTTCTTTTACCGATGTTTCGGGAAGTCCGACAATAGTAAAACCAGGTAAACCCTCGCTAATGTGCACCTCTATGGTGATTAATGGTGCGGTAATACCTAAAATGGCGCGGCTGTAGATCACGGCTAAATTCATTCATTATCCTTACTAAGTGGGTGGTCGTGTTTCTACCCTAGTGGAATAAATGACAAGCGCAGTTGAATTCGATGGATTATTTTAAAACCTTAAGCAAGACCAATTTGCCACAGTCTATTTTGTGATGTTCGTCATGTGTGAAGTTTTAAACTGCATATTGTTGATTTGTCGATATGTTGAATTATTCACACCTGTTTATTTGGTTGTTTGAGTTATTTTGTACTCGGTTATAAGGCTTGCTTAAATAAATTCACCATGCTAATAATGAATTATCAAAATGATTTAGAGTTGTTGGATTAGTTATATGTTTGGGTTTACTTCGCGTCTAATTATAGTAGTCAGCATTCTGGTGGTAATTATTAAATTACCAAACCGGGGACTTACTGCTAAGCGAAAATAAGCTTAATCCAGCAATAAGAAAACCTCGGTAAATAACCGGGGTTTTTTTTTGTCTGGCGTTTAATTATTTGCAAGAATGATGTTTAAAGGGATGTAGATTAATGAAAGCAACAGAATTTATTGTAAATGCTTTACGTAAACAGGGGGTAACCCAGGTATTTGGTTATCCTGGTGGCGCGATCATGCCGTTATATGATGCGTTATATGATGGTGGTGTTTCTCACTTGTTAGCTCGTCATGAACAAGGCGCAGTGATGGCGGCGTTAGGTTATGCGCGTGCTGGTGCCAGAGTCGGCGTATGCATTGCCACTTCGGGTCCGGGGGCGACCAATATCGTGACTGGCTTAGCTGAGGCAATGGCAGATTCTATTCCTGTCGTGGCTTTTACCGGTCAAGTACCGAGTGCCTTGATTGGCGTGGATACGTTCCAGGAAGTGGATATTCTGGGCATGACCTTATCGTGCACCAAACACAGCTTTTTGGTCGAAGATCAAAATGATTTAGACCGTATTATTACTGAAGCATTTACTATTGCAACGACGGGCCGCCCTGGCCCGGTATTAATTGATATCCCTAAAGACATCCAGCTTGCTGAAATGGCGGTGGAAACGGTTTCTGAATTACCGGCGTTACCGCCACTCGATGGTTTAGTTGAAGAGCAAGTTGCTGCTGCACGCGCATTATTACATGCGGCTAAGAAACCAGTTTTGTATGTTGGTGGTGGCGTTGGTATGGCGAATGCGGTACCTGAGCTACGTGAATTAGCTGCAGCATTAGATATCCCTATGGTCAGTACCTTAAAAGGTCTTGGCAGTGCGGATCCTGAACATCCTTATTATTTGGGTATGTTGGGGATGCATGGTTTGAAAGCGGCGAACTTAGCAGTACAAGAAAGTGATCTGTTGATTGCCGTTGGTGCACGCTTTGATGACCGGGTAACGGGTAAACTTGATGAGTTTGCCCCGCATGCCAAAGTTATCCATCTTGATATTGATGCTTGTGAACACAATAAACTACGTGTGGCTAATGTGGCGATCACTACAGATCTAAAACTTATTCTACCGGCATTAAAAATGACCTTGGACATTGCCCCGTGGCGTTTACATACCCTAGAGCTGAAAGTTGAAACCGCGTTTCGCTATGATCATCCAGGCATCGCAATTTATGCACCTTTATTACTTAAGCAATTATCTGCGAGCTTACCAGAAGATCATCTTGTGGCTTGCGATGTTGGTCAGCACCAAATGTGGACAGCACAACACATGACCTTTACCCAACCTGAAAACTTATTATCCAGTGCCGGTTTTGGCACTATGGGGTTTGGTCTACCTGCTGCAGTAGGTGCTGCGTTAGCACGTCCCGATGCGATGCCTATTGTGGTAACGGGTGATGGTTCTATCATGATGAATATCCAAGAGCTCGCCACTATTAATCGCGCAAAATTACCGGTCAAAATTGTGCTTATCGATAACCAACGTTTAGGCATGGTACGTCAATGGCAAACTTTGTTCTTTGACGGTCGTTTATCCCAAACAATTTTGGATGATAATCCTGATTTTGTGGCGCTGGCTGCGGCCTGTGGTATTCCCGGTGAAGCTATTATGGTTAAGGAGCAAGTGCAACCTGCCATCGATCGTATGCTGGCTAGTTCTGGTGCGTACTTCTTGCATGTGCAGATCTCAGAGCAAGAAAATGTGTGGCCATTGGTACCTCCAGGGGTAAATAACGGCGAGATGTTGGAGCAATATAATGATTGAAAAACAAGTACATGAAATGGTTATTGAAGCCAATAATACTGCCGAAGTTTTAGAGCGTATATTACGGGTTATTCGTCACCGTGGTTTTCGGATCAGTAGCCTGCATTCTGTAGAAATGAATGATTGCAATAATATTAAGATTACGGTTACAGTATCTAGTCAACGTCCGATAGATTTACTCTATAAACAACTAGATAAGTTGTTTGATGTGAGTCAGTTAGACTACCAAAAAATAAATACTCTATAATATTTTATTAAAAATGGCGGCTGACATTAGGTTGGCTGGCGTTAATTAACAACAAAATCAAGATTAAATTACAGCTAAAGGAAGCAGCAATTATGGCGAATACTGAACAGCAAGTTTGGTTTAATGGCAAGATGGTACCGGAGTCTCAAGCACAAGTGAGTGTCTTTACTCACGCTCTACATTATGGTTCATCTGTATTTGAAGGTATTCGTGCATATGATACGCCCAAGGGCCCGGCTATTTTCCGCCTACAAGAACACATCCAACGTTTATTTGATTCCGCTAAGATCTATGGCTGGACCATTCCTTATTCAAAGCAAGAAATAGAACAAGCCTGTAAAGATGCGGTATTAGCCAATGGCCTGACTAATGCTTATTTACGTCCTCTGGCTTATATTGGTAATGTTGGTCTTGGTTTAACACCAAAATCAACCGTGTGCGAAGCACTTGTTGCAGCGATGAATTGGGGCGCTTATCTGGGTGATGAAAGTTTAGAACAAGGGGTTGATGTTTGCGTTACTTCTTGGAACCGCCTTGCACCAAATACTATACCGACTGGCGCCAAAGCCGGTGGTAACTATTTATCATCACAATTAATCTCATCAGAAGCGAAACGTCATGGTTATGCCGAAGGTATTGCGCTGGATGTGAATGGCACTATTTCTGAAGGTGCGGGTGAGAATTTATTCTTCGTTAAGAATGGCGTTATCCACACCCCACCGACAACGGCATGTATCTTACCGGGTTTAACCCGTAATACCTTGATGGTATTAGCACGTGATTTTGGTTATGAAGTACGTGAAGAGCCGATTGCTCGTGAAGCCATGTATTTAGCCGACGAAATGTTCATGTGCGGTACAGCTGCAGAAGTTGTTCCAGTTCGTTCGGTTGATCGTATTGAAATTGGCACGGGCAAACGTGGTCCAATTACTGAACGCCTACAGAGTGCTTACTTTGCTTTGATTAAAGGTCAGAGTGAAGACAAATGGGGTTGGTTGGATTACGTTGCTGATCCAAGCTAAGCGTCATTATTAGATTATTGCTACTGTTTATTATTTATATAGGTAGGTGTTGTTTACCTACGCACGACCGAGAGTCGATTTAATTATTAAGGTGAGGCGCAGAGCCGCCTCCTTTATTTACTGTTTATTTTGTTTCATGGAGAGAACCTATGCCTAAACTGCGTTCTGCAACATCTACCCAAGGCCGTAATATGGCGGGTGCTCGTGCCTTATGGCGTGCTACTGGTACCCGAGAAGAAGATTTCGGTAAGCCTATTATTGCCATTGCCAATTCATTTACCCAATTTGTACCGGGTCACGTTCATCTAAAAGACATGGGCCAACTAGTTGCCGATGAAATTTTGAAAGCCGGCGGTATCGCCAAAGAATTTAATACCATTGCTATCGATGACGGTATCGCGATGGGTCATGACGGCATGCTCTATAGCTTACCTTCACGTGACTTAATTGCCGATTCTGTTGAATACATGGTGAATGCCCATTGCGCCGATGCATTAGTGTGTATTTCTAACTGTGACAAGATCACCCCTGGTATGTTGATGGCGGCACTGCGTCTTAATATTCCGGTTATCTTTATTTCCGGTGGTCCAATGGAAGCGGGTAAAACCAAACTTTCAGACCAACTGATTAAACTTGATCTTGTTGATGCCATGGTAATGGGCGCAGATAAAAATGTGTCAGATGAAGATGTCGAAAAAGTAGAGCGTAGCGCGTGTCCTACTTGTGGTTCATGTTCAGGCATGTTCACTGCAAACTCTATGAACTGTTTAACAGAAGCATTAGGTTTATCACAACCGGGTAATGGTTCATTAGTCGCAACCCATGCTGATCGTGAAGAATTATTCTTAAATGCGGGTCGTCGTATTGTTGATCTGTGTAAGCGTTATTATGAGCAAGATGATGAATCAGTATTACCGCGTAATATTGCTAATCGTGAAGCGTTTGAAAATGCCATGACCCTTGATATTGCCATGGGTGGTTCAACCAATACAGTATTACATTTAATTGCGGCAGCGATTGAAGGTGAAGTTGATTACAGCTTAACGGATATGGATGCGCTATCACGTAAAGTACCGCAGTTATGTAAAGTTGCACCGTCGACGCCGCTTTATCATATGGAAGATGTACATCGCGCCGGTGGTGTGATGGGTATTTTGGGCGAACTGAACCGTGCTGGTTTATTGCATACAGACAATATGACCGTAATGGGCATGACAATGGCTGAACAGCTCGCTAAGTTTGATATCGTGACGACTGAATCTGCAGCCGTGAAGAAAATGTACTCGGCAGGTCCTGCTGGTATCCGTACTACCAAGGCCTTTAGTCAAGATTGTCGCTGGGATTCATTGGATGATGATCGTGCTAACGGTTGTATTCGTTCAATCGAAAATGCGTACAGCCAAGAAGGTGGTCTTGCCGTATTAACAGGTAACATTGCTATTGATGGCGCGGTTGTTAAAACAGCGGGTGTTGCCGATGACAACTTATTGTTCCGTGGTACTGCACGGGTATTTGAAAGCCAAGATTCTGCGGTAAGTGCAATTCTAGCCAGTGAAATTAAAGCTGGTGACGTTGTTGTTATTCGTTATGAAGGCCCTAAAGGTGGTCCGGGTATGCAAGAAATGCTTTACCCAACCAGCTACCTGAAATCAATGGGACTAGGTAAAGAATGTGCATTAATTACTGATGGCCGTTTCTCGGGTGGTACGTCGGGTCTATCTATTGGCCATGCTTCACCAGAAGCGGCAAGCGGTGGCTTGATTGGTCTGGTTGAAGATGGCGATATTATTGATATCAACATTCCAGAGCGTTCAATGAACTTGGTTGTTGCTGATGATATTTTAGCGGAACGTCGTGCTGAAATGGAAAACCGTGGTGATCAAGCTTGGAAACCAGTGGAAATTCGTGAACGTAAAGTAACTCAAGCACTACGTATTTATGGTCACTTTGCCACAAGTGCTGATAAAGGCGCGGTACGTGATAGAAGCTTGATTTAATCTACCTCGTTAGTATTATCTGGCACTTCGCCATGATCTACATCAAGGGCTTTGCGGTAATCTACTATGATTACCGCAAAGCTATTTTTTTGAGGGCGATCTTGCTCACAGAAAAAATTATCCTCTGTTTAACATCGATTTAACAAATCTTATATAAAATTTCCTTGAAATTAGAATGATCTTTAGTGATTAATTCTGTAGTTCTGCGTCTATACTTCACCTATATATCGAGAAGCTTTTCTCAGCCAGTTAAATAAACCATAAATCGGAGTAAACAGCATATGATTATCGGCGTACCTAAAGAAATTAAAAACCATGAGTATCGCGTAGGTATGACTCCTGCAAGTGCACGTGAGCTTATTGCACATGGCCATACTGTTAATGTTGAAACATTTGCTGGTGCTGGTATTGGTTTTAGCGATAGCGATTATGAAGCTGTTGGCGCAACTATCCTAAACACAGCTGCTGAAATTTTCGCAATTGCAGACATGATTGTTAAAGTTAAAGAACCACAAGCTGTTGAACGTGCAATGTTACGTGAAGACCAAGTGTTATTCACTTACCTTCACCTTGCACCAGATCTTCCACAAACTGAAGACCTAATCAAGAGTAAAGCAATCTGTATCGCTTATGAAACAGTAACAGATGTAAACGGTGGTCTACCACTTCTTGCGCCTATGTCTGCTGTTGCTGGTCGTATGTCAATTCAAGCTGGTGCACAAGCATTAGAAAAATCACAAGGTGGTTGTGGTCTTCTTATGGGTGGCGTACCGGGTGTTGCTCCTGCAAACGTGGTTGTTATCGGCGGCGGTGTTGTTGGTATGAATGCAGCGAAAATGGCTGTTGGTATGGGCGCTAGCGTAACTATGTTAGACCGTAACCTTACAGTACTAGCTAACCTAGACAACCAGTTCGACGGTCGTCTAAAAGTTGTTTACTCTACGCATGATGCAATCGAAAAATATGTATTAGAAGCTGACCTAGTAATTGGTGCTGTACTAGTACCGGGTGCTGCAGCGCCTAAACTAGTTACAAAAGAGCTTATCTCACGCATGAAACCTGGTGCTGCTGTTGTTGACGTTGCGATTGACCAAGGTGGTTGTTTCGAAACTTCACATGCTACTACACACCAAGACCCTACTTACATCATTGATGACGTTGTTCACTACTGTGTTGCTAACATGCCTGGCGCTGTTGCGAAAACATCTACATTCGCATTAAACAATGCAACACTACCGTACATCATCAAACTTGCTAACCTAGGTTGGAAAGAAGCACTAATCCAAGATGAGCACCTGCTTAACGGTCTAAACGTTATCGCTGGTCACGTCACTGTTCAAGATGTTGCTGAAGCACATAACTTACCGTTCGTTGCACCAAAGAGCATGATTTTATAATCTAGCTTATTGCAATAACGTGTTAAATTAGCACCATTATTTATTAATGGTGCTTTTTTGTATGCAAAAGAAAATAACTGCGTTAATCCTTACAGCCGGGATCGGTCTATTTGGTCTCTATACTGTCCTTCAATTTGATAATACTGCTGACACAGAAAAGTCCGATGTGCCTGACTTTGCAGCTATCAGTGATGTTAATGCTAAAAAAACTGCCTTCTTTAATTATTTACAACCTGCGTTTGATGTTGTCACTGCCGAAGTCTTAGCTGAACGTGCATTACTGACTACTTGGCAGACTAAAGCCACCTTAACCACCGACGAGCAAGCTCAGCTGCAAGCGATGGCTGACATGTATAAAGTCACGGCTGATACTGATCAGCAAGTGATTACGACATTATTAGCTCAAGTCGATGTCATTCCAGAAGAACTGGTGTTTAGTCAATCCGCTAATGAAACGGGTTGGGGGACGTCTCGTTTTGCTAAAGAGGGTCATAACTTCTTCGGCCAATGGTGCTTTAGCAAAGGTTGTGGCATCGTGCCGAACCAACGTGATCAAGGCGCTGACCATGAAGTGGCGAGTTTTGATTCGATAGAAGCCTCTGTGCGATCGTACTTCCGTAACATTAACCGTAATCAAAGTTATTTACCGCTACGTGACATTCGTAGCGAGCTGCGTATTAATGATGAAAGTATTAATGCCTGTGCGCTTGCGGCGGGATTAATTAACTATTCAGAAAGAAAAGAAGCCTATATCACGGAGATCCGCGCGATGATCCGTCATAACCGTAAATTTTGGCGTGATAATGAAAATACCGACTATCGTTTATGCGCAGCACCAAAACCCATCGTGACAGAAATTGTGCCGGAGGAATCGATTGAACTTCCAGAGACAATGACGTTAACACCTGACTCTACAACAATTGAAACTGCAAATAGTGCTTTAACAATAGTTGAGTCTGACAAGGTGACTGATGTTGTGGAAAATGAGCCAGTAGCAACAGAAGAACCATTAAAAAAGGCTGCAGCAGAATAATTACCTAGTTTGCTTTTCGGCGTTCAGAGCCCTCCTGAGCGCCTTCTCTTATCTTACCTCTTCCTGAATAGTTTAGCTAAATTCGATTTATTGGTTCGTATTGGTAACTTAGGTTAAATTTACGCTACAAATCACTACATTTGTTAAAAGTAGCGTTGCTATTAGATTTTAATTATTATCGATTTAATGCCTACTTTTGAGTATATAAGGCTTTTTAGTGGTTTAAGCTCGGTAAAATTGCTGTTTCACGATTTAAAGCCCCTTTTATTGATGATTGCTCGGATGTTGCACACTGGTAAAAGTTGTAAATGGCTTGGATGTGTGACCAACCTCTATATTCCAACTGCCAGATGATTGAACTGCTTCCCTTCGTCAATGGAGTTGTAATACTCTCCACTCAGCAAATCTTGCAGTGCAAAGAATTGTAAAATTATAAAAAAATATATATAAGCAAATAAACACACACACACTACTATGATAATTGAAAGGCTGAGTTTGTTATGGATAAATCACTAAGTTCGAAAATATTTATATCCCTGTTTGTGGGCTTGCTACTGGGTACCATCGTTCAGTATGGCTTTGGTGCAGGATCGTTCCTTGACACATACTTTGTCGGTGCAGCAACTGCAGTCGGTACTATGTTTGTATCACTCATTAAATTGATGGTTGTACCATTAGTTTTCATCTCTATTGTATGTGGTGTATGTGAACTAAAAGACATTAAAAGTTTCGGTCGCCTAGGTGGCAAAACTTTCTTCCTTTACCTCGCTAATACAGCAATCGCAATCACAGTAGCACTTATTGTGGCAATGATTGTGCAACCAGGTGTTGGCGCTAACCTTGCTGAATTAGGTGGTACCGCGGTACAGCTAGCAACAACTGAAACACCTGATATCGGTCAACTCATCGTAAACATCGTACCAAGCAACCCAGTACAAGCATTTGCTTCTGGTGACATGTTACAAATCATCTTCATGGCAATCATCACAGGTCTCGCGATTCAAGCATTAGACACAAAAGGTGGTCCAGCGATCAATGCATTCCAAATCGCTAATGACATCATGATGAAACTTGTTAGCCTAATCATGAGCTTTGCCCCGTTTGGTGTATTCGCGTTAATGATTCAATTAGGTGCAACACTTGATGGTGCTACACTGGCTTCAGTGGCAAGTTATGTTGGTCTCGTTGTAACCTTACTTGTTGTTTGGATTCTAGTTGTATACCCGCTAGCAGTATGGGCAACTACCGGTATCCGCCCAGCTACGTTCCGTCGTCAGATCCGTGAGCAGTTCCTATTCTCACTATCGACAGCGAGCTCAAACGCAACTATCCCAGTAACTATGCGTACCCTAACTGAGAAAATCGGTGTATCGAAAACAGTTGCTGGTTTTGGTGTGCCACTTGGCGCAACAATGAACATGTCTGGTGTTTCTATCTACATCTCTATTGCAACCGTATTTGCTGCAAACGCATACGGCACGCCAATCCAAGTGACTGACTTGTTCACTATGGGTCTAACCATCTTACTACTATCTGTTGGTGCAGGTGGTGTACCTGGTGGCGGTATCGTAATGATCGGTGTGTTACTAACACAAATGGGTCTGCCTGTTGAAGCACTAGCAATCATTGCAGCGGTTGACCGTATCAATGACATGTTCTGTACCTCTGCTAACGTTATCGGTGACACTGCGGTTAACACTATCGTGGCTAAATCTGAAGGCGAGCTAAACATTAATGTTGCTAATGCAGAACCTCAAGGTGAAGTTGAAACAGCTTAATAACTAGAAAGTAATACCAGAGAGGGAGCTTAATGCTCCCTTTTTTATTTCCTGCTAAAAGTTATCCAGTGTTAGCTCTTTTTATCTGTTTCGATTGTTGTTATAACTAGGTAATAGTACTAAGTATTAAAACTAGATAATAGCGTTAACGATGGCATGCCAAAGCGTTAACTTGTCAGTTAAATTTCAATGGATGATAAAGTGACAAATAACGAACCCCAACAAGACCACTCGCTACTTACAGCAAGTGAATACTTATGTAAGATCTTATTATCACCAGTTTATGAAGCTGCCGTGGTTACCCCGTTACAGCCATTAACTAAATTGTCTGAACGTCTGGGGAATACTATTTTACTTAAACGTGAAGATCGCCAACCAGTACATTCGTTTAAATTACGCGGCGCGTTTAATAAGTTAGTACAATTAACAGAAGCACAAAAATTACGTGGTGTCGTTGCGGCGTCTGCCGGTAACCATGCCCAAGGCGTCGCGATGTCTGCTAAGAAGTTAGGTATTAAAGCCACTATTGTTATGCCTGTCATTACCCCTGAGATTAAAGTCAGTGCAGTACGCGGATTTGGTGCAGAAGTATGCCTGCACGGTGATAGTTTTGATGAAGCCTCTAACTATGCTAAAAAATTATCAGCGGAACAAGGTTATACGCTGATACCACCATTTGATGATCCGGATGTTATCGCGGGACAAGGGACTATCGCGCGAGAACTGCTCGAACAAAACGCCCATTTAGACTATATCTTTGTGCCTGTTGGCGGCGGCGGTCTGGCGGCGGGTATCGCTGTTTATATCAAACAACTAAAACCCTCTATTAAAGTGATTGGCGTCGAGCCTCGAGATTCTGCCTGTTTACGTGCTGCACTGGATGCTGGTGAACCGGTTACTCTAGACCGTGTTGGGATTTTCGCTGATGGCGTGGCGGTAAAACGGATTGGTACTGAAACCTTCCGTTTGTGTCATGAATTTATTGATGACGTGATCACGGTGAGCAGTGATGAAATTTGCGCCTCGTTAAAAGATATTTTTGAAGATACCCGTGCCATTGCTGAACCATCAGGTGCATTAGCGTTAGCTGGATTAAAAAAATATACTGAATTGAAAGATTTGCGTGATAAGAACATGACGGCGATATTAAGTGGTGCCAATGTTAATTTCCACTCATTACGCTACGTATCTGAGCGCAGTGAGTATGGCGAGAAAAAAGAAGCGGTATTGGCGGTGACAATCCCAGAACGTCCGGGGGCATTCTTAAAATTCTGTGAGTTAATTGGCAATCGTGCGGTGACCGAATTTAACTACCGTTATTCTAATCGCGCATCGGCAAATATTTTTGTTGGTTTACGCACCCCACAAGGCACTCCTGAGCTAGACACTGTGATCAAACTGCTTGAAGATGCTGAATATCCAGTGGTTGATTTGTCTGAAGATGAAATGGCCAAGCAGCATGTGCGTTATATGGTGGGGGGGCGTCCAGCGGAAGCCTTGCAAGAACGCTTATTTAGCTTTGAGTTTCCAGAGCATCCGGGCGCATTGCAGAAATTTTTGCTAACCCTGGGGATGAACTGGAATATTACCTTGTTCCATTACCGTAATCATGGCGCTGCGTATGGCCGAGTATTAACTGGTTTTGAATTGCCAGACGGTGAAGTAAAAGCTTTTTCAGCGTATTTAGTAAAATTAGGTTATCAATATAAAGACGAAACCGATAATCCAGCGTACAAATTCTTTTTGGCGCACTAACACTGCTGCGATAATTTACCGTTAGCAGTCATTGTTAACTATCTTGCGTTAATAGCCGAGCACTGAGAATGAATTGATTCTCAGTGGTTCTTTTCGATTCTCATCGGCATCGCAGATCACTACCTTGATTTATGAAACAGTGATACCCTTAGCGCATAAATCTCTCTCTTTTTATATTGGAAATATTATGCTGAGCTACCGTCACAGCTTTCATGCTGGCAACTTTGCAGATGTACTTAAACACGCTGTTGAAGTACTGATCTTAGAATCGTTAAAACAAAAGGATACGCCTTTTATTTATCACGATACCCATTCTGCCGCGGGTCGTTATAGCTTATCGAGTGCAAACGCTGAAAAAACAGCGGAATACGTTGATGGTATCGCGCGTATTTGGCAACAAGGTGAAGTACCTGCGCCATTAATCCCTTATTTAAATGTGATTAAACAATTAAATAAAACCTCGAAATTAAAGCATTATCCGGGTTCACCGTTAGTTGCACGATTATTGTTACGTGAACAAGACCGTATGCAAATGACAGAACTGCATCCTGCCGATGTGAAATTGTTAGAGCAAGAATTTGCTGGTGATCGTCAAGCACGTGTACACAAAAAAGATGCTTATGAAGGGCTGAAAGCCTTGCTACCAGGGCGTAATAAACGTGGTCTAGTGCTGCTGGATCCATCATATGAAATTAAATCAGAGTACCGCCAGGTTGTACAAGAGATAGCAGAAACTTACCGTCGTTTTGCTACGGGTACGTATGCGTTATGGTATCCAGTTATCGAACGTCGCACAATTGATCGTTTGATGCGTGACTTTGTCGGTACTGGCATTAAAAAAATTCTCGTGATCGAATTATGCGTTAAAGGCGATACTGGCGAACGTGGTATGACAGGTACTGGTATGGTAGTGATTAACCCACCGTGGAAATTGGTATCACAAATGGAAGAATTGCTGCCTTGGTTAACAAAAGAATTAGCGCAAGATAAAGACGCATCTTTCCGTTTAGAATGGTTAGTACCTGAATAAACTTTAATATATAGGTAAGTTATGAAGCAATGGATAGCAGATCAATTAACAGCGCAGGGAAATGTTGCTGAAGGCTTACCCGCTAAGCATATTGGTGGAGAAGGTGAGCATGTGGTATTTTTTCATGCTAATGGTTTTCCGCCCGCTATGTATCAGAAAATGTTACAGCCACTCACTGATGAATATAAAGTGAGTGCTGTATATCAACGCCCGTTATGGCCATTACCCGTGCCAGAAGACTTTGATAATTGGCGCTTAATGATCGACGATGCTTGTCGTTTTATTGCTGCACAGCCAGAGCCTATTACCTTAGTTGGCCATTCTATGGGGGGCTTAATCAGTATCATTTGTGCGGTACGTGAACCAGATAAAGTTAAACAACTCATTCTCTTAGATCCGGTTATTCTTGCGCCCCACCTGATTTGGGTAATGCGAAATCTACCTGATTTTTTACGTAAAAAACTGCCTTTAGTTGAAAAAACATTAAGACGTCCAGATACGTTTGCTAATATTGAACAAGGTTTCGATTTTCATCGTAAAGTCCGGGGCTTTAAAGGTATTTCCGATAGTGTGTTAGCAGATTACATGGCCGAAGGTTTATATCAAACCGACGACGGTTTCAAACTTAGTTATAGTCGTGAATGGGAAGCAAGCATTTATCAGACGGTGCCTTGGGCTTGGTCGAGTATCAAAAAATTAACCACTGATACCGTGCTGATCAGAGGTCGAGATTCCGATACTCTATCGACAGAAGTCGTGGCGCGATTCGTACGTAAACAACCACAAATTAAAGTGGTTGAGGTTGATGGCGGCCATTTATTCCCATTAGAGCAACCATTGCAAACGGCAGCGCTTATTCGTCAGCAGCTCACCACTCATGATAATTAGGGCAATATGTATATATCGCGACTTATTAGTTTAGCATTACGTAAGCTCACTGCTGAGTTACGTTGGGCTAACTTATTTTTGATATTTTGTAGTTACTTGGCGGTGGTCTGGGGATTGTTGTGGTTAAGCAATGAAACGACATTAACCGAACCTCTGACATTTTTTTATTATACCGTGGTGGTGATCTCTACGGTTGGTTTTGGTGATCTCTCGCCGACCACAGCCAGTGGGCAATTGGTTGTTGCGCTCATTCAGATCCCATTTGGGTTATTAATCTTTGGTGCTGCGATTGGTAAAACAACGCAAGCTATTGTGATTATTGCAAGGAAAGGTATGAATGGAAAAAAAGATTTTAGTACTTATCGCGATCATATTTTAATTTTAGGTTGGCGTGCGCATCGCACTAAACGCATTTTAGAACTGATACTGGCAGATAAAAAACGTCAGAAACGCAAAATAATTTTGTGTGTTGAGCGAGATATGAGTCATCCGTTTCCACAACTATTAGATGTGGAATTTGCCAAATTAGAATCGTTTACCCACCAGGATGAGTTAGCACGTATTGCCATGGCGCAGGCGAGTTCGATCATTGTTGATGGCGAGAATGATGAAATGACGCTTTCTATGGCATTAAGTGCCTCTTCACATACTTCGAAACAGACACATATTAGCGCGTATTTCCATGAAGAAAGTAAAGCTGAATTACTGCGTGCACATTGCCCCAATGTGGAGTGTTCAAGTTCACGTCATGCCGAGATCTTAGTGAGAACGATGCAGTCTCCGGGAGCGAGCATCGTTCATGAGCAATTATTTTCAACCCTAGATGAAGCGACGCTGTATTGTTTAACCTTGGAAAATGTACCGGAAATGACGGTCGGTGATGTGTTTCAGCCATTACGAGAAAAGCACGGTATGACCTTGATGGCGGTGGCTGATGATGAAAAGGGCAATGGTTTTAAATTAAATCCAGCCATGGATCTTCAGCTTCACGGTGGGCAAGTATTACATTATATAGCCAATGAACGGATCCATAAGCATGAAATAAATTGGGTCGATGTGTTATTGCTGAAAATTGAACAGTAGTTGGATAGATAGTAGAGCGTTGTTCGTGGCTGCGTAATATTAACCTGATACGATTAACAATGGTCATAGTTAACAGTATCAGGCTGACATACTATTTTTCTAGCTCTGTTAAACGAGCTTCTAATGCAGCTAGTTTTTCACGCGTACGTAACAGTACTTTCGTTTGTACTTCAAATTCTTCACGGTTAACCAGATCAAGCTTGTTCAGTTGTGATTGCAATACTTGATGGATCTTCTTTTCTACTTCGGTACCTAACGACTTTACACTCGTTGGTAGTGATTCATGTATTTGCTTGGCTATTTCTTCTAATTTTTGTGGCTTGATCATACGGCACCTAATTACTGAGTGAGTTTAACTGTTCTTTAACGATACGTTAATTTTGTCTAAGGTTAGTCTAGCATTTTAATTATCGATTAATCGACCTAAAATGAATGCTTAAAATTGATCAGTGGTAAGATTTTTACGACCCCGTTTTCAGCATAATTTAATAACCCGATCTGCAAACCTTGCAAGTTTTCGGTCATATTAAACAGTCCAATTTGAAATTTCGCTGTTTTTGCATAATTCATCACACCAAAATCCACCAGTGATAATTTTTCACTGTAGTTAATCAGTCCGACATTTGCGCCAGCAACTGTTTTTGATAAATTAACCATGGCCAGATTAACGCCTTTTACATGCGTGGTATTATTCACTAATGCCATGTTAAAACCGGTATCATGACCTAAATGCCAATTGAGTAAGCTAAATGAGGCACCTGAGAACTCATTATTTACTTTACTTGCGCCCAGTAATAAATTGAAGCTCACGCCTTCCAGCTTATCGACTTCAGATAAACCCAAAACCGCCATGTCAAAACCGTGCACTGTTTCAGTTTGGCCGTGAAACAGTGAAAAACGAAAGCCATTAACTTGTTGGCCTGCTGGTGCATTAAGGCCAACTGTTGAAAATTGCGCTGGTAATTCATTGGCGATGGCGGTTTGACTTAAGGTTAGCGTGGCTAGCATTGCCAAGCATATTTTTTTGAATCCCATGAAAACTCCATATTAACAATGATAAGGGAAATAACGTGTGCTCGATTATAGCCGAATTAGTCCGCGACTCTTAATCATATTTAACTTAGATTACAATAATGACTCAGTGCTTTGTCATGCTAAAAAATGCCGCAATCGCAGGTTCGTCAAAGCGTTTACGCTGACAGCATAACCCCAGATCGAAAGGGTCTATTTTATTGCTATTTTCAAAGGTTAATACCCGATCGCGAACCGGACTGTTATCCACCACCACGGCAGGGGCTATACCGACACCTAGTCCTAGCGCTACCATACTGACAATGGCTTCGTGCCCAGCCACTGTGGCATAAATACTCGGTTTAATTTTCATCTGCTTAAACCATTTATCAATACGTTTACGGGCGGGACCGTGTTCCGGCAAGATAAACGGTACGGCATTCCAGTCAATATTATCCTGCATAATTTGTTGCTGTACTTGGCAGGAAATCACCGGGGTAATGATAGACAGCGGTACTTTGGCTATCTCGACAAACTTTAAGCGGTTAGAGATTTGATCGGGATGCGCAGCAATGGCAATATCAATTTTTTCTTCATCAACTAATTGCATGCCCATAGCAGCATCACCGGTGATAAGTTTTAGTTCGACGTTGGGATGTAATAAACGGAATTTATCTAATATGGCAGGTAAGTGGCTGTAGGCTGCTGTTACTGAACAGAAAATTTTAAGTTCGCCATCGAGTTCGCCACTATTACAACTCAGGTCGGCTTTAAGCTGGGTCCAATTCTCGAGGGTTTGCTGGGCGAAGCTGCGCAAGCGTTTACCGCTTTCAGTGAGCGCAACAGATCTATTATCACGGGTAAAAATTTGGCTGCCAACGGCTTCTTCTAAGCGCTGCATGGTGCGAGTCAGTGTTGACGTGCTGACATGCATCGCTTCTGCAGTTTTACCAAAGTGTAAGGTCGTGGCTAAATGTAAAAAAAGTTGTAGTGAACGAATATCCATATGGCACTTTTCCTGACGGTATAAAGTTTATCTGTTGTTATTGCTGGTTTTATTTACTAATGGTAAAAATTTTAACTGAGTCGAACTTAGCTTAATCCACTATTTATTTAATTTTTGTGGTCGTTATTACTGGCTGTGGTGCATCGCTAATGCTGTAAATACTGATATTAACCTAATTTGTACTGGATAAATGTTTACGTTGCAGATAATGCAATACTGTATTGTAAATATATCATTTCCAGCAATGAGTAACTTAGCATATAGTAAATACATAGCGCATCACTGGAGTAGTGATAGCACATTTAAATTACTAAATTCTCATGGAGAGCAACATGGCTAACTATTTTAACACTTTAAACTTACGCCAGCAGTTAGAGCAACTTGGCAAATGTCGTTTTATGGATCGCAGTGAATTTACTGACGGTTGTAACTTCATTAAAGATTGGAACATAGTAGTTGTCGGTTGTGGCGCGCAAGGTCTTAACCAAGGCCTAAACATGCGTGATTCTGGTCTTAATATTGCTTATGCATTACGTGGCGCAGCAATTGCTGAAAAACGTCAATCTTTCCTAAATGCATCTGAAAATGGTTTCGTTGTAGATACATACGAAAACTTGATCCCACAGGCGGATCTAGTATTAAACCTTACTCCTGATAAACAGCATTCAAATGTTGTTGAAACGATCATGCCGTTGATGAAGAAAGATTCAACGCTAGCTTACTCTCACGGTTTCAACATCGTTGAAGAAGGCATGCAAGTGCGTTCTGACATCACAGTTGTTATGGTTGCACCTAAGTGTCCTGGTTCTGAAGTACGTGAAGAATACAAACGTGGTTTCGGTGTACCAACACTAATCGCTGTTCACCCTGAAAATGATCCGAAAGGTGATGGTCTTGCGATTGCTAAAGCATACGCATCGGCTACCGGTGGCGATCGCGCTGGTGTTCTTGAGTCTTCGTTTGTTGCTGAAGTTAAATCCGACCTTATGTGTGAGCAAACTATCCTTTGCGGTATGTTACAAACAGGCGCAATCCTCGCATTTGATAAAATGGTTGCTGACGGTAAGTCACCAGCATACGCAGGTAAATTGATTCAGTTCGGTTGGGAAACAATCACTGAAGCACTTAAGTATGGCGGCATCACTAACATGATGGATCGTCTATCTAACCCTGCTAAAATTAAAGCCTTTGAAATGGCTGAAGAAATGAAAACTACACTTCGCCCATTATTCGAAAAGCACATGGATGACATCATCACTGGTCACTTCTCATCAACGATGATGGCTGACTGGTCAAACGATGATGTTAACCTACTTAAATGGCGTAAAGAGACTGGCGAAACTGCATTCGAAAACTACCCAGAATCAGACATCGTTATTGACGAACAAGAATTCTTCGACAACGGTACGCTATTCGTCGCTATGATTAAAACGGGTGTTGAACTAGCATTCGAAAGCATGGTTGCTTCAGGTATCGTTGAAGAGTCTGCATACTACGAATCACTACATGAAACGCCGTTAATAGCGAACACGATTGCACGTAAGCGTTTATATGAAATGAATGTTGTTATCTCTGATACAGCTGAATACGGTTGTTACCTATTTGCTCACGAAGCGGGTCCACAATTACGTGACTACGTAAACGCGCTACCAACTGAATTGATGGGTTCTGCATTCGCTGCTGAATCAAACAGTGTTGATAATGCGCGTCTAATCGACGTGAATGAAGAGATTCGTAATCACCCTGTAGAAGTTATCGGTAAGAAACTACGTGGTTACATGTCAGACATGAAAAAAATCGTTGGCTAATAGCTGATGTCAGCATCAAGGTTTAGCTAATATAGCCCGGTAAACATGACGATGTTTACCGGGCTTTTTTGTCGCTAATATTTACTGGCTAACTTATGGCTGCATTAACGTTAATGCTTCCATGTCTGTTGCTTTGGCATAATCAACACCGGTTAAAGCAAAGCCGTTAAGTTCTAAAAATTCTTGCTTATAACCTTGGTAATCACCAATGTCTGTAAAATTACCGGCATTTAGTTCTTTCATTAATTTAGCGACTTCAGCTTGCACATCAGTACGTAATTCCCAGTCATCAACCCGGATCAAGCGACCTTCATCAACAGGTACTGCGGTTGGGTTATACAAACGTTGTGAGTACATACGTTGCATTTGCTCAATACAACCTTCGTGTAAACCGTGTTGTTTCATTACTTTGAATAAACACAGAATGTAGGGGGAGAACGCTGGAATAAAGACACTGGCTTTAGTTACCAGTGCTTTACACACTGACACATAAGCTTCACCACCGATGCTTGCGAGTTGCTTATTCAATACGTCACTGGTTGCGTGCAAGTGTTTCTTCGCTATACCTAAGGTACCTTGATGGTAGATAGGGTAAGTTGCTTCTGGACCGATGTAAGAATAAGCTATTGTTTTAGCACTCGGTGCTAATACGTTTTCATCTAATAATAATTGGATCCATTCTTGCCAGTCTTCGCCACCCATTACTTTTTCAGTGGCTGCAATATCTGCTGCTGAAGCCGGCTCTAATACTGAATCTTCTAGGCTATTTTGTTCGATATTAATGGTTTGGCCTGAGAACGGTTCGCCTACTGTTTTTAGGCTCGAGCGCCACAGTTCACCAGTTGCAGGGTTTGGACGTACACCTGTTGCTAAGCTGTAAACAACAAGGTCAACGTTACCGCCAAATTCATCACGGATATAATCAGCAACTTGCTGACGAATTTGTGGTGAAAATGCATCACCAACGAAGTTTTTCGCGATGCGACCTTCTTGCTCTGCCGCTTGTCGGAAGAAAATATTGTTATACCAGCCTGCTGTACCTACGCCTTTTTCGCTTGGACCGCGCTCGAATGAGACTCCGATAGTATCAGCTTCTGCACCACCAAAAGTCAGAGCAATACGTGATGCCAGACCAAAACCTGAAGATGCACCAAGAATAAGTACTTTTTTAGCGCCGTCAACGATATTGTTTTCAGCTTTAGCAAAGTTAATTTGGTTTTGTACCGCTTGTTTACAGCCTTCAGGATGTGCTGTTTTTGCGACTACGCCTTTAATTACTGGTTTGATTATCATGCTTATTTCCTAATTAAAATTATTTAGCCGCTTTTGGTGGTGTTACTGTCGTAATACCTTTGTTAACTGCTGCACAAGCTGCTTTATTTCTTTTGCTGCGAGCTTATTGATGTGAATTGGCTTATTGTAAATGCCATTGTTATACCTCAAAAGTATAAGGTTTGCGATGTGTATTGTCGTCAGCGAAATTTATATATGCGATGGGTTGCTTTTGCGAGTGCTATATCAGGTTTAAGCCACTGTCTGTGAAGCATTAATGAAAATGCGTGTATCGTTTGCTTTTTAGCCTAGGTTGATTTCTGAAGGAAAAGGGGTTAATGATGTAGTTAAATCTCAGTACCGGGGCGCTCGAATTAATCGTCTTTAACTGAAGTAAGGTAAATGCAGTTAGATGTTGTAAATTTGACCATCCTAAAAGCGGATATTTATTTGTACTTGGTCAGCGGTAAGAATGTATAACAATTGTTATACATTCTCTGGTTACTTAGGGCTAAGTAATCTAAAGTGCATACGTGGCAATCAAATACTTCACGATAGCTTTTGACTCAAACATATCCACATTAGTGTTAGGGTCTTTTAAGAACGGCACTTGTACTGTGCCATGCTCAGCAAAGAATGCACTGCGCTTGGTTTCTGGTAGCGGGCTGTATTCGCCTGGGCTTAAGCGTCTTGTTGCAGGACCCAATTCACCAAAGCGTTGCTTACCTAAATTCACCAACAAATACGGCAGTTCTAATTCACATAATGTTTCACGAACTGGACGTGAGTAAGGGCTACTTTCAAAGCTATATAAAACCAGTGGGTCGGTTGGTTCCATTGCAGGAGTCTTGGTTTTACCGGCATTAAAACGGATTAATGAGGCCGTAGTCGAACTGGCATAGTTAAACAGATTGGCACGTAATCGGATCGGCGCACTGCAATTGCCATAATACTTGTATAGATAACTGATGATCTCAGACGCCGAATTTAAGATGGTCTGGGTATTTTTATCAATCAAGAATGGAATCTTATCTGTGCTATACATTTCTTGCAGTTGTTGCTTGTGGCGCTCGCCGCCTTTTGGACAAGGAATAATAAGCACATCAAGGTTTAATTCTGAAATCGCTTCACGTACTAAGCGACATAGTGGGTCGGCTTCATTGTCATACATGATTAACGGATCTTGCTCATTAATCGTGGTTTTGGCTGCTTTGGTGCCAGCCCATAAACGTGTTTGTGAAGCCAGTGCAGAAGTCAGTAGATTAAACATAGCGTAAATCCGTTAAGGTAAAGCCTCATTTTAAATACACAAATTTGAAAAAGCTGTCTAGTCTGGCGGTCAATAATACTATTCTGATGAAAGTGTTATTGACCACAAACTTTGTGTTATCGGACTGAATCAGTATAATGCGTTTTTTGCTTGATTTGGGGTAGGGTATGTCAGCTGAATATGACAATCGTTTTAGTGGTATTGCGCGTTTATATGGCGTTAAAGCACTGCAATTTTTTAGTCAAGCGCATGTATGTGTGATTGGTATTGGTGGTGTGGGTTCTTGGGCTGCTGAAACCTTAGCGCGTTCAGGTATCGGCAAGATCACCCTGATCGACATGGATGATATTTGTGTGACTAATACCAACCGTCAAATTCATGCCTTAAAAGATACCATCGGTAAGCAGAAAATTGATGTGATGGCTGAGCGTATTCGCGCCATTAATCCAGAATGTATCGTGACGCCAATCGATGATTTTATTACGGTTGATGAAGTCGGCCTACATATCAGCAAAGACTTCGACTATGTGGTTGATGCGATTGATAGCGTACGTTCAAAAACGGCACTGTTAGCACACTGTAATCGCCAAAAAATCAAATGCATTACCATTGGCGCTGCGGGTGGTCAAATCGATCCAACCCAAATTCAAGTGTTGGATTTATCTCGCACCCATCAAGATCCATTAGCGGCGAAAGTACGCTCTGATCTGCGTCGCTTACATAACTTCAGCAAAAACCCAACCAGTCGCTTTGGTATTGAGTGTGTATTCTCAACCGAGCAATTAATTTACCCAGGTACAGATGGCGAAGTGTGCTCGACCAAGAACTTTCTTGATGGCGCAACAGGTATGGACTGTTCAAGTGGTTTCGGTTCTTCAACCGCGGTGACGGCTAGCTTTGGTTTAATCGCTGCTTCGCGAGTATTGAAAAAATTAGCAGAACGAGAAGCGCGTTACCGACCTGAATAAGGTTTTGAATAAGTGATTAAAACCAGCTGATACCCCGTGTATTCGCTGGTTTTTTTGTATCTAGCACCTAGCTTTATTTTTCCCCTGATTAAAATACGCCAGCGATGTTTATGTGATTGCACCGTAAATATGACTCAGAGTTATCGCCTTTAACTCGGTTATGTTAACAACTTGTGATACCATTCAAACACATGTTTGAAAAACCAAACTGATCACATCAAGTAAGGAAACAAGGTATGAGTGAAGTATTTATTGTTGCAGCAAAGCGTACGGCCCTTGGTAGTTTTGGTGGCAGCTTAGCCGGTGTTGATGCAGCTACGTTAGGTGCAACGGCAATTAAAGGCGCATTAGCAGCTGCAAAGGTTAATCCAGAGCTTGTTGATGAAGTGATTGTTGGTAATGTGATTAGTGCGGGTCAAGGCATGGGACCGGGTCGTCAAGCGGCAATACAAGCGGGTATTCCTGCTAATGTGCCTGCTTATACGTTAAATATGATCTGTGGCAGCGGCATGAAAACCATCATGGATGGTGCTGCGCATATTAAAGCCGGTGATGCCGATATCGTCGTTGCTGCAGGTATGGAAAGTATGTCTAATATTCCTTATTTGATGCCAGCGAAAACGCGTTTTGGTTCTAAAATGGGTAACATGACCATGGTCGATGCCATGATTAACGATGGGCTGACGGACGTATTTAACAATTACCACATGGGCATGACGGCGGAAAATATCGTTGAGCAGTTTGACTTAACCCGTGAACAACAAGATACCTTTGCAGTGGCTAGCCAATACAAAGCGGTAGCTGCCATTGCGGCTGAACGTTTCGTTGATGAGATTGTACCCGTTGAAATCAAAGTTCGTCGTCAAACACAAAGCTTTACCACCGATGAATATCCAAAAGATAATACCAGCGTTGAAGGCTTAGCTAAATTGCGCCCAGCATTTAAAGCTGATGGTTCAGTAACGGCGGCAAACGCATCTGGTATTAACGATGGTGCGGCAGCGATCATCTTAGCCTCTGCTGCGGCAGTAGAAAAATACGGTTTAGAGCCGATGGCAGAGCTGATTGCTTATGGCCAGGGTGGTATTGATCCACAAGTTATGGGCTTAGGTCCGGTACCTGCAATTGAGCAGGCGTTGCAACGTGCTGATATGTCATTGGAACAAATGGAGTTGTTAGAACTTAATGAAGCCTTTGCTGCGCAGGCGTTAGGGGTCATGACTAACCTGACTCAAGCGCACAACGTTGATATGGAGTGGTTTGCCGATAAGACCAATGTTAACGGTGGCGCTATTGCTCTTGGTCACCCATTAGGTGCATCGGGCGGTCGTATTACGGTGACGTTATTACACGAAATGCAAAAGCGTGGTGTCGATTACGGCTTAGCATCGTTGTGTATTGGCGGTGGTATGGGGACGGCGTTGATCGTTAAAAACTTGCAGAAATAAACACGCTAAATTAATTAGCTAAATGATATTGGTGGCGCAAACATACAAGGGCACGGATGCCCTTGTTTAAGCGAACAGGGATGTCTTGAGCGGTTTGCAGAATCAATTCATTTAGCGGTATGTTAGATAGTCATGTTAACTTTAAGCCGCTTTAATCGCTGCAATTACTGCTTTTAAGCCATTGCCTCGCGAAGGGCTAAGCTGTTGCATAAAACCCAGTTGAGCAAAGTAATCATCGACATCAAATGCGGCGATCTCAGCACGGGTTTTACCGTTAACAGCAGCAAGTAACGCTGCCATCAAGCCTTTGACAATACGGGCATCGGAATCTAAACCAAACCATAATCGCCCGTCATTATCACAATTCAGTGCTAACCAAGCTTGGCTTTCACAGCCTTTAATTTGATTTTCTGCTATTTTATAATCATCACTTAATGCTGGGATCTTATTACCGAGTTGGATCAATTGGCGGTATTTATTTTGCCAGCCAGCTTGCGCGGTTAATAACGTCAGCACATCTGTACTGGTGATGGTGTTGCCAAATGGGGTTGACGAGAAATCGGTCATGGGTATTCCTGTATTACTTACCAAACATAAGGTCTGGCAGGATAAAATTAATCTTTTTCGACTGAGATAAATTGACCAGTGGTAGTCAGCTCTATTTCAACTTTTTCGTTGTTGGCGTTACGCGCTTTAATTTCATAGTGATTATCGTCATGATCAAATTCAACTTTAGAAATATCATGAAAACCTTGTTCAACAAGCAGTTCAATCACTTGCGCTATGGATTTTTCTGGTTGATCATGCGCTGGATTAGCAAGCGTTACTGGGCTTAGCAAAATCAGTATTAAGTAATAATATTTTAGCAAAATTTGACCCTGTTAATGTTCTATTCATTTAAACAACGGTACTCTAGAACCTATGAAAACACGAATCTTATTAACTGTCATGCTAATCTTTATGTCATGGCAAAGTGTGGCAATGCCGCATATCGAATATGAAGAAGACCTTGACGAAGTCACTGCCGCGGTGAAGGCAAAAGAGATCAGTCCGTTTATTGATTTATTAGCCATTATTGAGCGTGATTTTAATGGTCGGGTGATTAAAGTCGAACTCGAAAAAGATGATGATTACAGCGAAAATGATATTTGGATATACGAGATCAAGATTCTCGATGCCGATCGCAATGTGGTCAAAGCAGACTTTGACGCCAAAACGTTCCGCTTATTAGCCATTAAAGGTCATAAACTTGAACGCTTTTTTAATCAGAGTAGGTAAGCATGAAAGTATTAATCGTTGAAGATGAACCGCAATTAGCCCAACAAATGCAGCGACAATTAACCGCGCAGGGCTTTATTGTTGACTGTGCTTATGATGGCGAAGAAGCGCATTTTATGGGCTCGACCGAAACTTATGATGCTGTGGTACTCGATCTCGGTTTGCCTAAAATTGACGGTTTAACGGTATTGAAAAAATGGCGCGCTGAAAACCTGACCATGCCCGTTATTATCCTTACTGCACGGTCGTTATTGCACGAAAAAATTGAAGGCTTGAATGCCGGAGCCGATGATTACCTAGCAAAACCATTCCAAATGGGCGAGTTAGTTGCGCGCTTACAGGCCTTAGTGCGACGTGCGGCGGGCAAAGCCTCATCAATTGTGACTGTTGGTGATATTCGTTTAGATATTTCGGCATCCACGGTGACTCGAGCTGGCTTGAGCATTACCCTGACAGCACATGAATTTAAAGTGCTGAGTTATTTAATGTTGCACCTAGGACAAGTGGTATCTCGGGCTACCTTGATTGAACATATTTACGCTCAGGACTTTGATCGTGACTCTAATACGATCGAAGTTTTTGTCGGCCGATTGCGCAAAAAACTTGGTAGTAAGATGATCGAAACGGTACGTGGATTAGGTTATAGGATCGCGCAGGATTGAAACATCATTCATTAAAAAATCGCTTACTGTTTGCTGCGGGAGGTTGTTGCGTGGTGCTGATCCTAGTCACTGGGTTTACCGTACAGCGTTACATGCAAGACTATCTACGTAGCGAATTGGTGACTAAATTAACCTTATCGTTAGATGAATTATTAAGTCGTCTCGAGGTGCAACCGCCCACGCTAGACTCGGCAAACCGCAATGCCCCATTCGATGTCATGCCGATTAACTCCTTGTCCGAACCGCGATTTAACCAACCTTATTCGGGATTGTATTGGCAAATTCAAACCGATAATCAGGTGTTAAAACGCTCGCGCTCCTTATGGGAAACAGAACTTGATTTTAGCCATTTGAATAATGAATTTGGTCTTGATGATTTTGTGACGGAAGGACCTACTGGGCAAGCACTTATGGTGCTGCAACAAAAAGTAAAACTACCTGATAGTGAAGTGATTTTTTGGGTTTCTGTGGCACAAGAAAGCAGCAGCTTAGCGCTGGCATTACAGGGCGTTAATCGCAGTTTGCTCATTGGCCTTGGGTTATTGGCGCTGGCTGTTATGTTGTTGATTTTTTTACAATTAACCT
>NZ_JASJHF010000169.1:0-11397 GCF_033791185.1 Moritella sp.
ACCTTATGCAATGGCAAGTTTGATTAGCTTAAAACATCATTTAGACATCGCCATTGGTAATGATCCCGATTATGACCGCAAAGGTATTGTCACTAAAAGTGGCTTGATGAATCCAAACCATTACCTTGCAGTTGCAATTCAATACTTATTTACTAACCGCACAAACTGGCCGGTAAATGCAAAAGTAGGTAAAACACTTGTATCAAGCTCGATGATTGACCGTGTAGCAGCTAAGATTGAACGCCCTCTTTGTGAAGTACCTGTTGGTTTTAAATGGTTTGTTGACGGTTTACACAATGCAAGCTTTGCATTCGGTGGCGAAGAAAGTGCCGGAGCATCATTCTTACGCACAGACGGCACTGTTTGGACAACCGATAAAGACGGTATCATTTTAGCACTATTATCTGCAGAGATACTTGCGGTAACAGGTAAAGATCCAGCGCAGCTTTATGCAGAACTGACCGAAGAGTTTGGTTCACCTGTTTACAACCGTATTGATGCGCCCGCTTCATTTGAAGAAAAAGCAATTCTATCTAACTTGTCACCAGAACTCGTTCAAGCAAAAACCTTAGCAGGCGAAACAATTACCGCTAAATTAACCAATGCACCAGGTAACGACGGTAAAATTGGTGGCTTAAAAGTGACAACTGAAAATGGTTGGTTTGCGGCTCGTCCATCTGGCACAGAAGCGATTTACAAAATTTACGCTGAAAGTTTTAAAGATGAAGCTCATTTAGCGTTAATCTTAAGCGAAGCGCAAGACATTGTATCAGCCGCTTTAAAAGCTTAAGGTCGATTTAATCACCCACAAGCTAAAAGTTTAGTTGTTAACTAGTATAAGCATTAATTGAAAGGCTAATCACTCATTTTATAGTCAGAGTGGTTAGCCTTTTTTACTAACAAGCCAGCAACAACGCCAGTACATCTTCATCAGCTCTCTTCATTGCTTATACACACTGTCATATATT
Source organism: Moritella sp. (assembly GCF_033791185.1). Classification (GTDB taxonomy): domain Bacteria; phylum Pseudomonadota; class Gammaproteobacteria; order Enterobacterales; family Moritellaceae; genus Moritella. Next base: position 969 of record NZ_JASJHF010000169.1, read on the forward strand.
TTGGTGTTTTCATCGTTTACGATTGCTTGATCCTTGTCAATTCACACATCGAAATTACATTTTAAAGCTGTTTTTTATTGATCTAAATCAAACTGATTATAACACTCTATTTTTATAACGTTTTTAACAATATAACAAACAAATTCCGCTGTTAATGTTACGGAAAATCGCGTAATATCCCCATCTGAGTATGACTGTCAATTTAGATTACCTAGATTTACACATATTCTTTTTGGGTATTCACGCATCAACAGATGTTTAATTATTCGTAGCACCGGAAGCAAAATATGAGCTCTCATTCACCTATAAAAACTGACTATAACTATAAAGTTGTACGACAGTTTACTGTGATGACTGTTATCTGGGGTATTGTTGGAATGTCAGTGGGTGTGCTAATTGCAGCACAGCTAATCTGGCCTGCACTAAATTTCGATACACCTTGGTTAACTTATAGTCGTCTTCGTCCCCTACACACCAATGCAGTAATTTTTGCATTTGGTACTTCGGCCCTAATGGCAACATCTTTTTATGTTGTTCAACGTACGTGTCAAGCGCGCCTATTTGGCGGCGTTTTACCTGCTGTTGTATTTTGGGGTTGGCAACTAGTTATTCTTTCAGCTGTTATATCATTACCACTCGGTTATAACACAACAAAAGAATACGCAGAACTTGAATGGCCGATTGATATTTTAATCACGCTCGTTTGGGTTGTTTATGCGGTTGTATTCTTCGGCACCATCATTAAACGCCAAACGTCGCACATTTATGTTGCGAACTGGTTCTTTGGTGCATTCATCTTAACCGTTGCTGTTTTACATATTGTAAACAGTGCAGCGATCCCACTGAATATGATGAAATCTTATTCTATTTATGGTGGCGCTATCGATGCAATGGTTCAGTGGTGGTACGGCCACAATGCCGTTGGCTTCCTGCTAACAGCTGGTTTCCTAGGTATGATGTATTACTTCGTTCCTAAGCAAGCAAACCGCCCTGTTTACTCATACCGTTTATCAATTGTTCACTTCTGGGCATTAGTATCGCTGTACATTTGGGCTGGTCCTCACCACCTTCATTACACAGCACTACCTGATTGGACTCAATCAGTTGGTATGGTTATGTCGTTAATTCTATTTGCTCCATCATGGGGTGGTATGATCAACGGTATCATGACGCTTTCCGGCGCATGGCATAAACTACGTTATGACCCGATCCTACGTTTCCTAATTGTGTCTTTATCTTTCTACGGTATGTCTACGTTTGAAGGTCCAATGATGGCAATTAAGAGTGTAAATGCACTATCGCATTACACTGACTGGACTGTTGGTCACGTACATTCAGGGGCGCTAGGTTGGGTTGCAATGGTATCTATCGGTGCTATCTACCACTTAATCCCAGTGTTATTTAACCAAGGTCGTATGTACAGCGTTAAGCTGATCAACGTTCACTTCTGGTTAGCAACTGTTGGTACTGTACTTTATATTGTCGCAATGTGGATCTCGGGTGTAATGCAAGGTCTGATGTGGAGAGCGGTAAATGCTGACGGTACTTTAACGTATAGCTTCGTTGAATCACTTCAAGCTTCATATCCATTCTACTTCGTACGCTTCATTGGTGGTGTGTTCTTCCTGACTGGTATGTTATTAATGGCATACAATGTCTTTAAGACAATCTCAGCAGCTGATCACTCAATCAAAGCTGACGCTGAAGCGGCATAGAAAGGAGATATCTTATGAAACATGAATTAATTGAAAAGAACATTGGTTTATTAGCAATCTTCATCGTCATTGCGATCAGCTTTGGTGCTATGGTTGAGATTACACCACTGTTCTGGCAAAAAGATACAACGGAACCGCTTGATACTCTACGTCCTTATACGGCGCTAGAGATGGAAGGCCGTGATATCTATATGCGAGAGAACTGTGCTGTTTGTCATAGTCAAATGATCCGTCCTTTCCGTGCCGAAACAGAGCGCTATGGTGCATACTCTGTTGCTGGTGAATCTGTTTGGGAGCATCCGTTCCTATGGGGTTCTAAACGTACTGGTCCAGATCTAGCCCGTGTTGGTGGTCGTTATTCTGATGATTGGCAACGTGCGCATTTACTTGACCCGCGTAGTGTTGTTCCTGAGTCAAACATGCCTGCTTTCCCTTGGTTGGCTGAAAATGTATTAGATGGTTCAGAATCTGCTGCGAAACTGAGTATCTTTAAAGATTACTTTGACGTTCCTTACACAGATGCTGATATTGCTGGTGCAGAAGAAGCTGTTAAAGGTAAAACTGAACTAGACGCATTGGTTGCTTACCTGCAATCATTAGGTCATGCATTAAAATAAGGTGTAACTTATGGATTACGGTACATTTCAAGGGGTTTATACCCTAATACTAATGGCCATTTTTATCAGTATAATTGCTTGGGCTTACAGCAAACGTCAAAAAAAGTCGTTTAATGAAGCTGCTAATTTAGTATTTGCTGATGAATCAGTCCACAGTGATTCACTTAATGGAGAGCAGAAAGAAAAATCTGCTCGTATTTAGGAGTTTATGATTATGAGTACTTTTTGGAGTATTTGGATCACAGTGATCACACTAGGCAGCATCTTTGGTTGCTTAGCCTTACTTTGGTACTGTAACAAGAATGATACAGGCGTTAAAGAAGGCGAATCAATGGGTCACTCTTTCGATGGTATCGAAGAGTTAAATAACCCATTACCAACATGGTGGAAGTATTTATTTATTTTCACTTGTATTGGTGGTTTTATCTATTTCGCGCTTTATCCAGGTCTAGGCAACTACAAAGGTTTACTTGGCTGGACTAGTACTAACGAGTATGAGCGTGAAGTTGAATCAGCTGATGTAAAATATGCTGCTGTATTTAACAAGTTAGTAAAAACAGAAGAAAGTAACTTTACTGAATACCGTGAAATTACTGACATTGCTAAAGACCCTGAAGCAGTAAAAGTAGGTCAACGCCTATTCTTACAAAACTGTTCCCAGTGTCACGGTTCTGATGCTCGTGGTGCAAAAGGCTTCCCTAACCTAACTGACAGTGCTTGGTTATACGGCGGTAATCCTGCTGATATCAAAGCGACTATCATGCACGGCCGAGCTGGCGTAATGCCGGGTTGGTTACCTGTATTAGGTGATGAGAAAGTTGATCAAGTAACAACGTATGTTGTTGGTTTATCAGGTCGTAAAGTAAATGCACGTGAAGCAGCTGCAGGTAAAGAAGTATTCCTTCAAACTTGTTCAGCTTGTCACGGCGCAGATGCTAAAGGCATGACTATGCTAGGTGCTCCAAATCTGACTGACAAAACTTGGTTGTACGGTGGCTCACGTAAAGCTATCGAACAAACTGTTAAGTATGGTCGTAACGGTGTAATGCCAGCATGGAGTCACATCCTTGGTGAAGATAAAGTAATGCTATTAAGCAGTTATGTTTACAGTTTAAGTGTAAAGTAACGTAATAGTGTTAATTTAAAGCTCCATTTACCGAATGGAGCTTTTTTTTTTGCTATAACTTTGTTAAATTTCACCTTTCCCTTCTTGGAGCTCACAATGAAATCTTATTGGTATAAAGAACCATGGTTCTGGTTCGTTATCTTCTTTCCTGCGCTGTCCGTCGTAGCTGGTACATCTACCTTTTTTGTTTTTCAAAATAATCAACCGGATATGGTTTCTGATGATTACTATAAAGATGGTAAAAAGATTAACCAAGACCTAACTAAATATCATGAAGCATTAGCACGAAACATTACTTTTTCGCTTAAATTCGAAGACGGTTTCGCGGTGTTCAAGCCAGCAACTGGCGACATGAAAGAAAATGAAGCGCTTAACATTTCATTCTTCCACGTAACGTTAGCAAAACATGATATTTCAGTACTCGCGACCGCATTTGGTGATGGTAGTTATCGCGTAGAGATCCCTGCAGACATGCTACAAGGTAAATGGCGTGTACGTGCAGAGTCATTTGATGGCGCGTGGCGTGTACAGGAATATGTTCAATATCCAAATGATTCTGAAATTAAGTTAGACGGCGAGCAAGACTAATGTCAAACGGTACTGATTGTTATCACTGTGGTGAAGTCGTTTTAACGGCAGATAAAAATAAATATAAAGTGTACATTGCGCCAGAAGAACGTGAAATGTGTTGTCCAGGTTGTCAATCTGTCGCTGAAATGATAGTTGGATCAGGGTTAAGTTCTTATTATGAACACAGGACTGACTTATCCCCCACAGCAAAACAATTAGTACCTGATGAACTACTTCGATTAGAAATTTATGATGATAATGAAATTCAAGATGAATTTGTTTATCAAGATGGTGAAATAAAAGAGATCACCTTGACTGTCGAAGGACTATCTTGCGCGGCATGTGCTTGGTTAATCGAAAGAAGCTTCCGCAGTACTAAAGGTATCCATTTTATCAATGTAAATGCGACCAGTAATCGTATTGCGATCAAGTGGGTCGATGAACAAATAAAACTCAGTGATATCTTAAAACGAATTAGTAAACTCGGTTATAGCGCCTCCCCTTTTCAAGCCGACCAGCATGAGTTGATGTATAACAAGCAACTTAAGTCTTATTTTAGGCGCTTAGGTTTAGCTGGGTTAGCAACCATGCAAGTTATGATGTTTGCTGTGGCCCTGTATTCAACTTGGTTTGGTGATATGGAAGACATGTACCGTGAACTATTCCGGTGGGTAAGTCTAATCGTTGCTACACCGGTATTGCTCTATTCGGCACAACCTTTTTATTCCAATGCACTACGTAATATACGAACTCGAACGCTCGGTATGGACGTCCCCGTTTCCATCGCCCTACTCGGTGCTTATACAGCCTCAGCATATGCGACAATGACAGGCACCGGTGAAGTATATTTTGAATCTGTTTCAATGTTTACTTTTTTCTTATTGTTTGGCCGTTACCTTGAGTTAAGAGCACGTAAGAAAACATCAGAGCTCAGTGCCAACATGGCTAAGCTTATCCCTAATATGGCACTGCGTGTAAATGACGATAAATCAGAACAGCTTATTCCGACTAAACAACTTAAAATAAATGACTACGTTATTGTTAAAAGTGGTGAAGTGGTCCCTTGTGACGGCATTATTATGAATGGCGAAACAAGTGTCGATGAGTCAATGCTTACTGGTGAGTTTTTACCTATTGTTAAATCAATCGATAGCGGTGTTTATACCGGCAGCCTCAACGTAGAACAAACAATTACGGTGTGTGTGACTAAAACACATAAACATAATTTAATTTCAGAGATTATTCGCTTACAAAATACTGCGGAGTCTTCTAAACCGCAAATTTCTATTTTGGCCGATCAAATATCTCGTTATTTCGTATTAGCATTGTTAATAATCTCTGCTGGTACTTATCTTTTCTGGCTAAACTATGCGCCCGAAAAAGCCTTTTGGGTCACCTTGTCGGTGCTTGTAGCTACCTGCCCTTGCGCCTTATCGCTGGCTACACCGACTGCATTGACCTGTGCAACAAGTTTTCTCTCTCAACGTGGCATTCTTATTCGTAAAGAGCACGTGCTTGAATCACTTACCAAGATTGATGAGATCGCATTTGATAAAACCGGTACATTAACTAAAGGGAAGTTTACCCTTACTAGTATCAAATCTGATGGTGAACTTTCTGAGGATGAACTGTTACGTATGGCTACGTCACTAGAGCAGCATTCAACGCACCCTATTGCATCTGCGTTTAAATCGAGCAGCGATAAAATTCAATTTGATACGACAGAAAATCATATCGGTTTAGGCATTTCAGGTATGGTTGATGGTAGTCACTATAAGATCGGTTCTGCTAAATTTACCGAACAAGTCAGTTCAGAGTTGGATGGTAAAGAAATAGTGGTTTATTTAACGAAAAATGAGCAACTTATCGCACGTTTTTATATTCAAGATGAAATGCGTGATAATGTTGCGACAACATTAGATTATATTGCTGAGTCTGGCTTAGCGGTTACGCTGTTAACCGGTGATACTGCAAACAATACCAACAAAGTAACTGCAGGCTTAGCGATTTCGAATAAGAAAACAAGCCTATCACCAGAGGGAAAACTTGCTTACATTAATGAACAGCAAGCAAATAACAAAATGATGTTAATGGTGGGTGATGGTGTTAATGATGCTCCTGTTTTGAGTGCCGCGACAGTCTCAGTGGCCATGGGAGAAGGCTCTGATTTAGCTAAAAATAGTGCAGATGTGGTGTTATTAAGTACTGATTTTATCGCAATGAAATATATGCTGGCTACTGCGACAAAAACATATAAAATAATCAAACAAAACTTAATGTGGGCGCTTGGTTATAATTCATTAATTTTACCGTTAGCAATCTCAGGAAGTGTACCTCCGTATATAGCGGTGATCGGTATGTCACTTAGCTCACTGTTAGTTATTGGCAATTCATTAAGGTTGTTGAAATAATGGAAATTATTTTTATGTTAATCCCAATAGCGATGATTTTTGTCGCTATTGCAGTGGGTATTTTCTTTTGGGCTGTTAAGTCAGATCAATTCGAAGATTTAGAACGTGAAGGCAGTAATATTTTGTTTGATGATGATGATAACAACAACGAATCGAGTGTCGTTAAACATGATAAGTAATTTAATCGCAGCATTTATGATAGGTGTGTTAGGTGCGGGTCATTGTATTGCAATGTGTGGTGGAATTTCTGGTGCGATCGCGCATGCAAACAAGCAATCTTCAGGGCCTAATTCGCTTACCCCACTTTTTTATAATTTAGGCCGAGTCAGTAGCTATACGTTAATCGGTGCTATCGTTGGGTATACAGCGCAGATTGGATTAAACTTTGGCGCAGGTTATGATCTATTACTGATACTGCGTTTTATTTCTGGTGTTACCCTAATTCTAATTGGTTTATACATTGCACAGCTTAATTCTGCGATACTCCAACTAGAAAAAGTTGGACGCTTAGTTTGGGTTTACATTCAGCCACTTGCGCGACAGTTTTTACCATTAAAGACACCCTACCATGCCTTCCCATTAGGATTTTTATGGGGTTGGTTACCTTGTGGCTTAGTTTATTCTGCATTAACACTCGCTTTATCTAGTGGATCGGCATTAGACTCGGCACTAACCATGTTTGCATTCGGCTTAGGAACCTTTCCTATTATGTTTTTAGTGGGGAGTTTATCAAGTAAATTCAACAGCTTAATACAGAGTTCTAAGTTTAAGAAGTGTAGTGGTTTATTACTCATGTTATTCGGTTTACATGTTATTTATATAGCAATAGTACAATTAAGTGCTTCTGGTATATAAATTTGCTACAATATTGACATATATCAAAAGAGTTTATTGGAATTATGGCCTTAGATAAAAAGATACCAACACGACCAGCTGCTTCAAAGAGTGAAATTCACTGCCAAAATTGTAGTATTAGTCAACTATGTATACCATATTCTTTGAATGATTCGGAGCTAGATTCTCTAGATCAAATTATTGAACGTAAAAAACCGTTTCAAAAACACGATGAAATCTTCAAAGCTGGTGATAAGGTCAAAGCGCTTTATGCTATTCGCTCAGGTTCTGTTAAATCATATACAATCACAGAGCAGGGTGATGAACAAATTACCGGTTTCCACCTTGCTGGTGATCTAATTGGTTTTGACGCATTAAGCTCTGGCATTCATCCGAGTTTCTCACAAGCTCTTGAAACATCGATGGTTTGTGAAATCCCTTATGATACACTTGATGAGTTAATTGGTAAAATGCCAATGTTACGCCGCCAAGTGATGCGTTTAATGAGTGGTGAAATAGCTGCTGACCAAGAAATGATTTTATTATTAAGTAAAAAGAATGCTGAACAGCGTCTTGCTGCTTTTTTAAATAACCTTTCTTTACGTTTCTCTGAACGTGGTTTCTCAGCTAAAGAGTTCCGCTTGACGATGACGCGTGGTGATATTGGTAACTATTTGGGCCTTACTGTTGAAACAATTAGTCGCTTACTTGGTCGTTTTCAAACAAGTGACATGATTGAAGTAAAAGGCAAATACATCAGTATTATTAATCGTGAAAGCTTGGCTTTACTTGCTGGTAAGAAAGAGTCTTAGTATGTAGCTGTGAGTTAGCTCCCCTACCTCACAGCTTTTATCTACAACCGCTATACTATTCCCCTCCTGCGTTAATCTGCATTTACAACTACATCTCTAATTCTATAAAATAATTCTGCATTTATGGCATCTATCACAAATTGAGATATAGTTAGGTAAGTAAGATTATTGATTTTGTATAATCAATATAATAAACATATACTTAATCTATATTCTATTGTTATCAAGGAGCCTTTATGAATAAATATAAAAATATTCTAGTGGTTGCAGACCCAGTTAATACACCACAAGTGGCATTATCACGTGCTTTGTATCTTGCTTCTCAGCAAGATGACGTTTCTATTTCTCTGCTTCTTGTTATCTATGATCTCTCTTATGAACTCACCTCACTATTTTCAAGTGATGAGCGTGAGTCAATGCAGGACGCGATTGTTTTTGAAGAACAAAAATCATTTACAGCCCAGTTAGAACAAGATTATCCCAATGCTAAAATAAATTTAACGTTGGTTTGGCATAAACGCCCATTCGAATCGATCTTAGAACAAGCCGAGCGCAATAATCACGACTTAATTGTAAAAAGCACGCATAACCATAATAAGTTAAGTGCAGTGATGTTTACACCAACAGATTGGCATTTATTACGTAAAAGTCAGTGCCCTGTTTTATTAGTAAAAGAGCATGAATGGCCAGTCGATGGTAATATAGTCGCTGCAATTCAGGTGCTTGAAAATACTAGCTTAAGTTCTGATGATAATTCGATTAACCAACGAATTATACAAGAAGCAATTGAATTAAAAGAGTTATTGAATGCAAACGTACATCTAGCCAATGCATACCCTAGTACACCAGAGCATATTTCTATTGAGATCCCCAATTTTGATGCGCTTGCTTATAATCGTGAAATAGAAGAACATCATAAGACCGCTATGTATAATCATGCACAGAAATTTAATATTGCTAAAGAAAATGTACATATACAATCGGGTGCACCTGAAGATGTTATCGCCGATATCGTGCAAGATGTGGATGCCGAATTAGTCATTCTAGGCGCACCAACACGTAATGGGTTTTCTGCATTTTTAATCGGCAATACTGCAGAGATGGTTATTGATTCGATTAACTGTGATCTTTTAGCCTTAAAATGATTACAAAATAATAACCTAGAAACTTAAGCGTACAGTACGCTCTAGCACCGGAACTTGCTTTTCCAGACTGCTTGGGTATACTGCGCAGCTTACAGCAATATTTATCCTGAGTGTCCGAATGAATCCTGAAAATTTTACCGCTTTAGAAAAAAAGCAATTTGCGAAACTGCAAAAAAAGCTGCGCCACGAAACAGGTAAAGCAATCATTGATTATAATATGATTGAAGATGGTGACAGAGTCATGGTTTGTTTGTCTGGCGGCGCTGACAGTTTTACGATGCTCGACATTCTTCTTCAATTACAAGCAGCTGCACCAATCAGTTTTGATATCATTGCGGTAAACTTAGATCAAAAGCAGCCGGGTTTCCCTGAAGATATTCTCCCTCGCTACCTTGATAACCTTGGTATTGAATACAAGATTGTTCAAAAAGATACTTACAGCATCGTTAAAGAAAAGATCCCTGAAGGTAAAACAACGTGTAGTCTTTGCTCTCGTCTACGCCGTGGCATTCTTTATAACGCAGCTGTTGATTTACGTGCAACAAAACTGGCACTGGGTCATCACGCCGACGACATCGTTGAAACGCTATTTTTGAATATGTTTTATGGCGCTAAAATGAAAACGATGCCACCAAAATTAATTTCTGATGATAAGCGTAACATTGTTATTCGTCCGCTAGCATATTGTCGTGAAGCTGATATTAAAGCGTACTCAGCGTTTAAAGGATTCCCAATTATTCCTTGTAACCTATGCGGTTCACAAGAAAACTTACAACGTCAAGCCGTCAAAGCTATGCTCGCCCAGTGGGATGAAGCAAATCCTGGACGTGTAAATAATTGTTTTAACGCGATCCGTAACATCGTTCCAAGTCATCTGGCAGATACTAATGCTTTTGATTTTGTAAACATGGATCTAGAGCGTGCAGACGAATTAACTGAGTTCGATACTGCGTTTGATAATGAAATTGAAATGGTACCTGTTGAAACATCTAAAACCGGTGTTGAAAAATTTGATCCAAGCGAAGCGATTACGGTTATTGAATTATAAAAATATCATTCATTATTGTTAAATTAAAAAAGCACTGCATTCATGCAGTGCTTTTTTTTAGTTAAAATTTGATCGGGAATTATTTATAGGGTCTGATCAAATTTCAGTGAGTGGCACCAAACGCAACGGCTGCTTACTGAATTTAATACCC
>NZ_JASJHF010000170.1:0-6806 GCF_033791185.1 Moritella sp.
TGTCGAAGGTGTAGTCGGTGAGCAATACACACTGAATATCCTGAATGCTGGTGAAGCGGCTTATTTAGAAGGTTGGGAAAACTACCAAGCAGTAGCATCGTATGATCGTCAGCACTGGTTCCGAATTCCGACTTTCTATAAAGATGGTAAATTAACTATCATTGCGGATATGGATTGCGAGTCAATGCAAATTGCTTACTTTGCCCCGTACAGCTACGAACGTCATCAAGATCTACTTGCTGCAGTGCAAATGCACCCATTAGTAAGTCTAGAGCACCTTGGTGAGACTATTGATAAGCGTGACTTAACCTTAGTTAAAATCGGCGACGGCGCTGAAAACAAACGTAACATCTGGATCACTGCACGTCAGCACCCAGGTGAAACAATGGCTGAATGGTTAGTTGATGGCCTGATGCACAGCTTACTTGATAGTGATAACCCAACGGGCAAAGCATTATTAGACAAAGCTAACTTCTACATCGTACCAAACATGAACCCAGACGGCAGTGCTCGTGGTCATCTACGCACTAACGCACTAGGTGTGAACCTTAACCGTGAATGGTTGAATCCAAGCTTAGAAAAAAGCCCTGAAGTGTTCCATGTGGTTAATAAAATGCATGAAACGGGTGTTGATTTATTTTATGACGTACATGGCGATGAAGCATTACCTTTTGTATTCCTTGCCGGTTCACAAGGGACGCCAAGCTATAACGACAGATTAGCGAAACTACGAGATCGTTTCTCTGAGGTATTCAAATTAGCCAGTGCAGACTTCCAGTCTGAATTTGGTTATGAAGTTGATGAACCAGGTACAGCCAACATGACAGTGGCAACACATTGGGTTGCAGAGACATTTGATTGTCTTGCTAACACCATGGAAATGCCATTTAAAGACAATGATAACTTACCAGACCCTATGATGGGTTGGTCTCCTGAGCGTTCTATTAAGCTGGGTGAAGCATCATTAGTTGCTATGTTAGCCGTGGCTGACGAGTTACGTTAATTGCTAAGTCTTATGTGAATTGATAAGACTGAAGTTAATGTATAAGTAGGTCTTGAACTGCGGTACAAGCACGTTATAAAGCCCGTGAGTCGCTGTTAACCACAGCTCTCATGGGCTTTCTTGTATCTGAAATTCGTAATAAGCGAGCTTTTGTGAACCATATCAGTTTGTTGAATAAATTAATTTGCTCTAAATGGCGAATGTAGACATATACTCAATGAATATTGAGCAAATTGGTGAGGATATGGGGTTATGTCACAAGAAGGCAATCAGATCATTGTTCATGGCAAGGTGCAAATGGTCGGTTTTCGTTATGCGACGGTGCAGCAAGCATTGCAACTCGGTTTAACTGGCCGTGCCACCAATCTTAAAAATGGTGATGTCGAAGTGCAGGTATTTGGCGATAAAACTGACCGCGATAAGCTGATTTTATGGTTAAGAGAAGGGCCAGATTCGGCGCAGGTTGATGCGTTAGAAATTAGCCCCCTTGAATATAAAAAACTAGCAAGTTTTACGCAGGGTTAATTAGCTATATGTCATAGCTCTATTCTGTAGGTCTTTAATGAAATAGTACCGCGTGCGGATAATAGAATACCTTCTGCCGCAAGCTGCTGCCTTTGATAATCACCACGATCCCCCTGTAATGATATTTTTCCTTGGCTATTCACAATACGATGCCAAGGCAGCTTGCTGTCGGCTGGTAAGCGACTAAGCACTTTACCAACCTGACGAGCGTGACTCGGCATTCCCGCTAATTTAGCGATATCGCCATAGGTGGCGACCTTACCTGCTGGCACTTGATATACAAAAGCAAAAACTTGCTGAGCAAAATTACTCACATTAAAAACGTAATTTAGTTACTAGTTGCTCGCCTAACTGCACGTTATTTGATGAACCAGTTAACGCTTCACGCGTATCACTAAGCAATGCTTCCATACCCGTTTGGATCGTATTTGAGTGACTTAACTGTTGCTGAACTTGACTGATTGTTTGTTCAACTAAGCTTGAGCTTGAGTTTGCTTGTGAAACGAGCTCTTGCAGGCTCTGCATGGTCACCGTCGCGATATCGACACTGTCATCAATAATGTTGGTTACTTGCTTTTGCTTATTAATGATAGCAGCAGAGATATCCATGATTTTTTTCATTTCACCTTGGATCTGATCTGCAGATTGATTCGCGGTATTTGCCAGTGCACGTACTTCATCGGCAACCACGGCAAAACCACGGCCATGTTCACCCGCACGCGCCGCTTCAATCGCTGCATTTAACGCTAACAGATTAGTTTGATCGGCAATGCCTTTAATTGAGTCAACTAATTGACCAATATTCTTATTGTTATCGTCTAAGTTGGCTAGCAAGATAGTAAACTCGGCAATGAATCGCGCTGAATCGGTAATGTTACCGGTGAGTTCCTCAAGTTGTTGAATACCAGTCTGAGAGATGTTTGCGGTGCTTTGCGCAGAACTGAAAGAGTCGTTAGACAGACTTTCAATGCCTTTTGATTGCTCCATAAATCCTTGAACTAAATCGAAGTTTTGTTCAATGTTACCGAGTCTTTTTGCCGACGACGTATTTACTTTTTGTGCATTTTGCGTGATTTCTTGAGCAATTGATAATGCGCCACTATTTTGTAGCTGCTCTAAAAGTTGTACTTTACTTTGCAGTGCTGCTAAGTCTCTTTCTGAGATAAGAACTTGTCCAAGAGGGACTTTATTTGAGCTGAAAAAATTAAACATAGCTTAGATCTGCCTTATTCTAGTCGTTTATAATTTATAGCGGCAAACTTTTACCCGCCGAATACTGTTAAGCAATAATTAGACCGTAATGTTTATAAACGGTTATTTATTTTGGTTGTTTGTTATTAGTTGTATACTGATTAATTATAAAGTTTTTATTTATTGTTACTGTGACAATTTGATGATGAATGATGCAGTCATCGTTATTGCTGTTGTATTGCTTTAGATATTATCGGCTGTCGCTGTTATTTGTTTAATTTTAATGTGGCTATTTGTCGCGCTAGTGTTAAAAAATACTGGCGTGTGGATATTTTTGCAAAGTTATCGACATCTATAAAAAATTAAGTATATTGTGCGCAAGACAGTTAAGAGAGGTTACCCTGATGTCAGAATTTAATGAAGAGACCATGTTACGCTTAGATAATCAGGTTTGTTTTGCTTTATACAGTGCAACGAATGCGATGGTTCGCGCGTATCGACCAATGTTAAAAACACTGGATCTTACTTACCCACAATACTTGGCGATGTTGGTGTTTTGGCAACAGGATGAAATTAGTGTGAAAGTTTTAGGTGAACAATTACACCTTGATTCTGGTACGTTAACGCCCTTGTTAAAACGTCTAGAATTGAAAGGGCTTATTCGCCGCGATCGCTGTAAAGAAGACGAACGTGCGCGCACCTTGTGTTTAACAGATGCTGGATTGGCATTAAAAGAGCAAGCAAAATCGGTCCCTATGAACATGTTTTGTCAGGCGGGTTTACCAACAGAAGAATTATTGATGATGAAAGCGAGTTGCGAAGCATTATTAAGTAATTTAACGGATTAGTCATTATTGCGGCGTTTCGTACTACGCCAGTTTATACTATCACTGAAGCGGTAAGAGCGAGAGGGCTGTTGATGACAGCCCTCAGTCTCAGATTACTCTGGACGCCAACTTAGTGCACTAGCGATAGAGCCAACCACAATCAAGTCTTGTTTATCTGCCGCTAAGTCAGGTAGTGTTTGTAAGCTGAGTAAACCATTGGTTTGTACGGCAGCGATACTTTGCGTGCCTTGTTCAAATACGTAGCCGAGTGGTTTTTCAACCGTCATGAATAAGTCGTCTGACTTATGCACTGATTTTACATTTAAGTGTTGGTTGTTGATACGAACCACACCCGCTTCATATTTTGCTACATCTAGGGTGAGTAATTCACTCGATGGTTTCATTTCATATTCACCAACCGTTTTACCATCAATATTAATATCGCAATGGTAGGGTTGATTGCCACCAAATGAGATGCCGCCAAGATTCACACTGGTACCTCCGCCATTACAGACCAGTACCCAAGTATCGCCATTATCTGTACGGGTAATTTCGGCAACCATATCGCCTTCAGTGGTGCTAATGGTGTTAAACCACGTTGATCCCGATGAACTGCGATCATATTTCCCGGTGTATTTCCCTGCCACATCAAAGTTACCTTCTTGGCCTAAGCCCCAAAAATCGCCGTCTGTTTTGATTAACATTTCTGGTTGTGTTTTCAGCTCGCTAGTTTTGGTCATCAGTGCAACGCTACCACAGCCTGAAACGAGGACTGTAGTAAGTATTGGAAGAATAAGCTTTTTCATAATATGCCCATGATATGTATTAGATAATGACTGGAATAGTCTCTTGGGCGCATTATCCATATAATCAAACACTAAGTCTGGTCTGATGGACTGATTAAATGTAAGCAGATGTAAGCTTATATTTAATGGTAAAAGTGAAGAAAGGTTGTTATATCAATGCTCGGCGAAGTATTGGTTGAGCGCCTGTTGCCATTCAGGACTTTGCCGCACGTTAAGCAGTGCACGGTTTAATTGCTCGGTGTAGGGGCTGTTGTTTGTAATCGCTAAGCCATAATTTTGTTTTTCAAATTGATAAGGTAATACTGATATTTGCTGATAACGACCAACTTGTTTGGCCTGTTTAAGCTTGTATCTTAATATCGCATTATCATCGACAATGGCATCAACTTTGCCTTCGTGTAATGCCATGAGCATCTCATCGATATTGCTAAATGTTTGATGCACAATGCCTAAATTAGTCAGGTAAATCGAAGAGGTGGTTGATACTTTAGCACCGACATTGAGATTAATAAGATCGTAAGGCCCCTTAATATCACTGTTCATCAGCCCAAGCGTGAAAGTGCTGGCAAGAATGGCGGTAATACTGGCAATAAATAGGGTAGAGGTGATAGATAATATTACCGTGATCACACGACCTGTCAGGGTTTTAAATTCAAAGTAGTTAAACGGCCCTTTGGTGATAAACAACAACCCTAAAATGAATGCTTCTAACAATTGTGCGCGTTTCGATGGCATCGAATACAGTTTATCGTTAACGCTGTGTTCGAGTTTATAAAATAGCCAGCCAATCAACCCCGCAATGAGGAGAATGCTGGCGATAATAATCAACAGTGTCGAGTTGGTGATTAATTGAAGAAAAGAACGCCAATAGCCTTTTTCTTTTACCGCTATAGCCAAGTGGGTTTCATAAAAGGAGTGGGAAAAATCCATGACTAACTCACGTTCAGGGGTAATGGAGATACAGGAAATACCGACTTCGACGTTGCCCGCTTCAATCTCATTGAGCAAATCTTGTAATGCATAGTTTTGGATCTGGTAGGGTAAATCAAGACTATTGGCGATGCGCTGCCATAATAAGATACTCAGTCCGGTGCTGGTGGGTTGTGGATTACCGTTTGGATGCACACTCATGACAAAAGGTGGGCAGTGATAACTTCCGACGTGAATAACCGAACTACTGGCGTTAATAACGGAACTACTGGCGTTAATAACGGAACTACTATAGCTATACGATGCCATACTGTATAAATAACAAAATACACACAGTTTTATTATTGAGCGTAAAAGTGGTGGCATAACAATCCTCTGTCAAAGGTCTATCAAAGATCGGGGGGTATGCTGCTATATTGCTTATTAAGTTTAGCGGAAAACGGGAAAAGGTTTATTAATATGAAATTTAAATTGCCAGCAATTTTATTGCTAACGGGTATGTTAAGCGGATTACTTAGCGGTTGTAGCAGTGTCACTCAGAATGACAATGAAACCGATCCTACGGTTGTAACTAAAACAGAAACCTATTGGGTTGCACCTGAGCTCGTTGCTTGTCAGGGCATAGTGCCGATGCAGTGTTTAGTGGTGAGCAAGGTAGTTGATGGCAAAACTAGTGCGTGGCAGTTCTTTTATAATGATATTGCCGGTTTTGATTATCAACCGGGATCTTTTTATAAAATAGCGGTGGAAACGACGGAGGTTGCTAACCCCGCGGCAGATGCTTCAAGTTTATCGTATAAACTAATTGAAGAAATGGATAAGGCCCCTCGTTATTATGCCGAGAATACGATGTTAACTGACGGCCGACAATGGTACCTAAAGCAGCTCACGGGTTTAGGTAATGTCGATCCCGCCATGCTTGAGAAACCGGCATATATTACGATTTCCGGCGATCGTCTGTCGGGCTTCTCTGGTTGCAATAATATGTTTGGTCAGGTAGCGCATTTATTTGAAGATGAGCAAGTACAAAATAGTTTATTGAAGCTCGGCCCGATTGGTTCAACCTTAATGGCCTGCGCGGATCCAAATGCGAACGCTGTGGAGCAAAAGTTACACCAAGCACTAGGCGCTGTGAATGCAATTAAAGTGCAATGGCCATTTTTAAATTTGTACCAAAATGATGAGCTTATGATCCAGTTTGTCGCTGAAGATTGGGATTAACAAATATTTAGGGCAATTCTTTCGATCAATTTTATTTCACGACTAAACTTTATCGCAACCAAGTGATTTTCAGGATCCCTGCGAATGATAGATGCAGGGATCACTTCGGTAAAATAATTATCAAACTCAATAATTAACTTCTCGCTGGCAGTAAACTTCACACTGGTTGTAACTTTGGCAAGTAAGCCAGATTTAGATATATTCTGCACTTCAATAGGGGTCCTAAAAAAATCAAAAAAGCCTAACTTTTTTACATACAATACTGGGTATGGCGGCCAGTAATTAAAGCGTGCATGAATACGG
>NZ_JASJHF010000171.1:0-3236 GCF_033791185.1 Moritella sp.
GTGAATAAATACTCAGATTATCTAAAACTAATCTATTTAAAAATACTGCTAACAGCAGATTTATACATTCTTAAAATATATATTTCATTGGTTTTTATAGGAATTTAAAAGCGCCAATAAGTGATAATAAGAATTGTTATATTGCGCTTTCAACAAAACTTGTTAATATCTGCCAAATAGTCGGGGAGCCTTTTAGGCTGAGATTGCATTTCGAGACCCGTTGAACCTGATTCAGTTAACACTGGCGGAGGGAACTATATGTCTTGCTTTGTGTGATTTGATTCTTTATGTGTTTAAAATCCCAAGTTAGATAAAGTTCCGGTGCCCGTGATAGGAACTTTATGACAAATAATACTACTACGCCTACAAGCCAAAATTCATCTACACCTATCGTGTTAACCATCGCTGGATCTGATAGCGGAGGTGGTGCGGGTATTCAAGCAGATATCAAAGCTATCTCAGCAACTGGCAGTTATGCTTGTTCTGTGATCACAGCCATTACCGCTCAAAACACCCTAGGTGTTTCTGCCATTTTTCCTATTCCCCTTGAACATGTCGAAAAACAACTTGATGCCGTTTTTAGCGATTTGAACGTCGTTGCAGTTAAAGTTGGCATGTTGGCCGATTGTGACATTATCAAAATAGTTGCTGCCAAAATAAAACAGTATCAACCTGAGTTTTTAGTGGTCGATCCAGTCATGGTGACAAGTAATGGCGATTTATTATTACAAGCATCAGCGATTAATACCCTTAAATCTGAATTATTGCCTGTTGCCGATATCATCACACCAAACTTGCCTGAAGCTGCTGCGTTAATTGGTAGCGAAGTACCCGCTAGCCAAGACGATATGACAAAAATGATCAGCGACCTTCGACTGCTTGGCGCAAAAACGGTACTGCTAAAAGGTGGTCATTTAGAACAAGATGAAAACAGTAACGATTTATTTATATTCCCTGAGCTAGTTCATCAATTAACCGCAAAGCGCACTAATACTCGTAATACTCACGGTACGGGTTGTACCGTGTCTTCGGCTATCGCATCTTATCTAGCACAAGGTAATGACCTTTTATCTGCGGTGAATTTAGGTAAGCAGTATATAACTCAGGCTATTGCTCATGCTGATCAATTACAGATAGGCAAAGGGCATGGCCCGGTAAATCATTTTTTCGCTGGTCATAATGATGTCTGTTAATACCCTAAATAGAGCTGTTAATAGACAGACTCATTTTGCTGAAAAAAAAGCAGTTAGTATCAATATATCCAATGGTTGTTTACGTTATCAGGATAGCGAGGAAGCAATTATAGCCGGTCTTAATATTCATATTCCTGCAGCAGCATGGACATGTATCTTGGGGCGTAGCGGTTGTGGTAAAAGCTCTTTACTTCGTTATCTTGCTAATTTGCTCGAAGATAAAGTCGATTGGACTGGGGAAATCAGCACTCAAGTTGAGCAACATGAGCAACCTCACTGTGATACCCAAGATCAAATTGCTTATATGGCACAGCAAGACTTGTTGATGCCTTGGTTAACAGTGTTAGATAATGTCATGCTAAGCACTAAATTTGGTAAGGCAGTGACCGATCCAAAAGCCCTTGAATTACAGTTACAAAAAGCGCGCTCTTTATTGCAAAAGGTTGGCTTAAGAGACAAATCGAATTATTTGCCACAGCAATTATCTGGTGGCATGCGTCAACGTGTTGCACTGGCAAGAACGCTTATGCAAGACAAGCCAATCGTGTTAATGGATGAGCCTTTCTCTGCCTTAGATGCGGTAACACGCTATCGTCTACAAAACTTAGCTCACCAACTCCTGCAAGACAAAACCGTAGTATTAATAACGCACGATCCACAGGAAGCGATTCGGTTAGCAAACCGGCTTTATATTATGCAAGGCAGACCTGCTTTTACCGAGTCTTTAACCGTGCCAGAATCAGAAACTCCGCGTAATTTCGATGCAGAATGTGCTCAACTTCAGCAGAAGATCATGGACAGATTGGAGCAAGATTATGAGTGATTTAGTGCAAGCCAATAAAATATCAACTCAACTTAAAGGTAAACAGCGACACTCGCATCCAATGCTGCGCATTGCAATCAGTGCGACGGTCATTATTGCCCTATGGCAAGCTATCGTACTTGTTTTTGAAATGCCTGCGTTTATTTTACCTAGTCCTTTCAATGTTTTTGAAAAACTGATCTCAAGATATGATGTCTTGCTTAAACACAGCTGGGTAACCGCTCAAGAAATCATATTGGGATTACTGTTAGGTTTGACCATGGGGTTGTTATTCGCGTTGCAGATGTTGCTGTTTAAACCAATTAAACGCTGGTTATTACCTATTTTGATAGCCAGTCAAGCAATCCCTGTGTTCGCAATTGCGCCTGTATTAATGCTGTGGTTAGGCTACGGCATCTCATCAAAAATTGTGATGGCAGCATTAATTATCTTTTTTCCTATTACTACCTGCTGTTACGACGGCTTGCGAAATACACCCGTTGGCTATCTTGATCTAGCAAAAACAATGGGTGCCACAAAATGGCAAATGTTACGTCATATTCAATTTCCAGCCGCGTTACCTTCGCTTGCTTCGGGTATTCGAGTCGCGGTAGTTATAGCCCCTATTGGTGCTGTAGCGGGGGAGTGGGTTGGCTCCAGTGAAGGTCTGGGATATCTGATGTTGCAGGCAAATGCGCGGATGATGATAGACGAAATGTTTGCTGCTCTTTTTATATTATCAGCTTTGTCAGTGTCACTTTATTTTGTCGCAGACAAGTTGCTTAAAAAACTGATCCACTGGCAGGTTTAATGTAAACAAGATCATCGATAGATGTTTATTCATAACAATAACAGTAACAATTTTAATAATAAAAAAACAAAGGAATTTCAATGAAAAAGAGCATTATCATGAGTGCATTTGCGCTTGTTACCACTATTTTATCAGCGACAGCACAGGCTGAAAATAAAACACTAACGCTGATGTTGGACTGGTTTGTGAACCCCAATCATGGGCCTATCGTTATCGCTCATCAGCGCGGTTATTTTGAAGCTCAAGGCCTTAATGTTGAGATTCAAGAGCCAGCTGATCCAAGTATGCCGCCAAAGCTAGTTGCTGCGAATAAAATCGATTTAGCGATCACCTATCAACCTAGTTTAACCATTGATGTTGCAGCTGGTTTACCGTTAATTCGTTCTGCAACCTTGATTGCGACACCTTTGAATACCATGATGGTATTAGA
>NZ_JASJHF010000172.1:0-4548 GCF_033791185.1 Moritella sp.
ACACGCGTATTTCAGGCTTAGGCTCAGTTCGAGTGGCATTTTCACAAGGTAAATCATAATGACTAATGTTAGAGCAGCGGCTAAAACTACTGATAATGCGAATAGCGCGAAGATTAAAGTCGCGATTATTGGCTCTGGCAATATTGGTACTGATTTAATGATCAAAATATTGCGCACTTCAACAAATCTAGAAATGGCGGCAATGGTCGGCATTGATGAAAAATCGGATGGCTTAGCAAGAGCGAAAAAATTTGGCGTAACCACTACGCACCAAGGTATCGATGGTTTAGTTAACTTACCTGACTTTAGCGAGATTAAAATTGTCTTTGATGCAACATCGGCCTATGCCCATAAACATCATAACGAAATACTACAGCAACATAACAAACAGGTTATTGACTTAACGCCGGCGGCTATTGGCCCATATACAGTGCCAGTAGTAAATCTTGAGAAAATATTAGCCGAAAACCCAACACAAGCCAACGTCAACATGGTGACGTGTGGCGGCCAAGCAACTATTCCTATGGTTGCGGCAATTAGCAACTTAGCAACCGTACATTACGCTGAAATTGTCGCTTCAATTGCGTCAAAATCGGCAGGTCCGGGTACCCGCGCGAATATTGATGAATTTACGCAAACTACTTCGCGCGCTATTGAACAAGTAGGCGGCGCAAAAAAAGGTAAAGCGATTATTGTGATGAACCCAGCTGAGCCGCCAATGATGATGCGCGACACCGTATTTGTATTGAGTGAGTTACCAGAAGCTGCCGGCATTACCGAGCAAGATATTGCAGATTCTGTCAGTGATATGGCCAGTAAAGTACAAAGTTACGTGCCAGGTTTCCGCTTAAAACAACAAGTACAATTTGAGCGCTTTGAAGCCGATAACCCAGTACATATTCCGGGTTATGGTGATTTTGTTGGCCTTAAATCGTCAATATTTTTAGAAGTAGAAGGCGCCGCGCATTACTTACCAGCGTACGCGGGCAATTTAGATATTATGACATCGGCAGCATTAGGCACAGCTCAACGCATTGCCGATAGCCGATTCTTAAACTCAGCTTCAAACTCAGATTTAAAGAAGCAATCAACTGCTAGCATTAGCGGGTAAGGAATAATTATGACTATTGAAAATACCCCAGCAACTGATGCTAAAAAATTATACATTCAAGATGTTACATTACGCGATGGCATGCATGCCATTCGTCACAAATATTCAATTGACCATGTACAAGCTATTGCTAAAGCAATAGATAAAGCTGGCGTTGACGCTATTGAAGTGGCGCACGGTGACGGTTTAGGTGGCTCAAGCTTTAACTATGGTTTTGGCGCACATACCGACCGTGAATGGATTGAAGCGGTTAATGATGTGATTGAAAATACCAAATTAACGACATTAATTTTACCCGGCATTGCGGTAAAAGAAGATTTAAAATGGGCTTGGGACAGTGGCGTACGCTCGGTGCGTATTGCAACACATTGTACTGAAGCCGATGTGTCGAAACAGCACATTGAATATGCACGCGAACTTGGTATGGATACCTGTGGATTCTTAATGATGTCGCATATGAGCGACCCACAAAGTTTAGCTCAACAAGCAAAGTTAATGGAATCGTACGGCGCACAGTGTGTTTACATTACCGATTCAGGCGGTGCGATGAATATGGATGATATTGCCGCTCGTGCTAAAGCCTACAAAGCAGTATTAAAGCCAGAAACTGAAATCGGCATTCATGCTCATCATAACTTATCGCTTGGCGTTGCTAACTCTATTGTGGCCGCTCAGCACGGTGTTACTCGTATTGATGCCTCACTTGCTGGTATGGGCGCAGGCGCAGGTAATGCACCACTCGAAGTATTTATTGCTGCAGCCTCAAGACTAGGTTGGGATCACGGTACTGATTTATACACCTTAATGGACGCTGCCGATGATTTGGTTAGACCATTACAAGACCGACCGGTACAAGTTGACCGAGAAACATTATCACTAGGTTATGCGGGCGTTTACTCAAGCTTTTTACGTCATGCTGAACAAGCCGCAAAAACGTATGGCTTAGATACTCGTGAAATACTGGTTGAGCTAGGACACCGTAAAATGGTGGGCGGGCAAGAAGATATGATCGTTGATGTTGCCTTAGATTTGCTCAAACAAAAGCAGAGCCAGCAGAGTAAACCTGCTGTTAAACATAGCGCTTAGGATCTAAGTCCTAGCAACAGTAAGCTATTTAAAGAGAATAATTATGACACAAGTAACCGCGACAACAATAAACCTTGATGCAAAAGCAAGCATTGATGAAAAAATTAGCCAACTGGCTAAGCAAGTCGACTCAGCCGCTTTTAATGTTAAGGCGATAATGCAATTATCAATGCTAGGTGAAGCATTAACATTAGATGAAGCGTATCACGTACAAGATGCTTCATTGGCACGCCGAATTGATCGCGGTGAAAAACAAGTTGGCATAAAGATGGGCTTTACCAGTCGTGCGAAAATGATCCAAATGGGTGTTGATGACATGATCTGGGGACCATTAACCGATGAAATGTTTATTGAAGAAGGCGGTGAAGTGGCCTTTGATAAATTTATTCACCCAAGAGTGGAGCCTGAAATTGCATTTTTATTGAAAAAACCGTTATCTGGTAATGTTACCTTAACTGAAGTTATGGCCGCTGTTGAAGCCGTAGCCCCAGCCTTAGAAATAATAGATTCGCGTTATAATAATTTTAAGTTTTCGTTAGAAGATGTGGTTGCTGACAATTGTTCATCATCTGGATTTACTATTGGCGCATGGCAACAAGCCACCGATGATATATCAAACTTAGGTATGGTGATGGAATTTGACGGCCAAGCGGTACAAATTGGATCAAGCGCTGCTATTTTAGGTAATCCATATCGATCACTTGCCGCGGCCGCTCGTGTTGCTGGCGAAGCGGGCAAAACATTACCTGCAGGTTCAATTGTGTTAGCGGGTGCATCAACAGCTGCCGAAGCATTAAAGCCAGGCGTGCATGTGAAATTACATTGTGAAAAATTAGGCGTTGCTGAATTTACAGTCGCTTAGTTCATGTTTAGAAATGATTTAGAAATAGTTAAATAATAGGTATAGGCCATGACCATTGAAAGCCAAGTAATTGATAGCCAAGTAGTTGATAGCCAGGTGATTAAAGCAAAAGCTAAGCCAAGAGGTAAGTTTCCTCACTTTAAACGAGCTGGAGATTTTATCTACGTGTCAGGTACCAGCTCTCGCTTACCAGACAATAGTTTTGTCGGTGTTGAAGTAGATGCCATGGGCGCAACTAACTTATCAATTAAAGCGCAAACACGTGCCGTAATCGATAACATTGCCGATATATTAACGGTAGCCGGTGCTGACTTATCAAACGTAGTTGAAGTAAGCAGTTACTTAGTCAATATGAATGACTTTGCTGGTTACAATGAAGTTTATGGTGAGTATTTTGACGAATCAGGGCCAACGCGTACTACCGTTGCCGTGCATCAATTACCGCACCCGCATCTATTAATAGAAATTAAAGTTGTGGCGTATAAGCCGCAGTCTACTAAATAACTTAAACATAGCAACGCGCAAGCAAAGCTCTGGAGTGAATATGAGTACTGAATTAATTGACAATGTGAGCCGTTTAAATGGTTTTAATTTTCAGCAATGGATCAAAGATCATGAGCATCTACTAAAGCCACCAGTGAATAATAAATTGGTTTGGGAAGATGCTGATCTAATGGTGACTGTTGTAGGTGGTCCAAACCAACGCTATGACTATCATGTTGACCCGGTAGAAGAGTTTTTCTATCAAATGAAAGGCAACGCATTTTTACGAGTGATGACTAAAAATGGCCCAGAAGAAGTGCACTTGAAAGAAGGTGACATCTTTTTATTACCACCATTTGTACGCCACTCGCCGCAGCGTCCTGAAGAAGGTAGCATTTGTTTAGTGATTGAACCTAAACGACCAGATGGCGCTAAAGATGCGTTTGAATGGTATTGCCAATCTTGTCATACCTTAGTGCACAGAGCAGAGTTGATCTTAAAGAACATATCTAAAGATCTACAGCCAGTATTTAAAGCGTTTGCGAGTGACGAGTCATTAAGAACGTGTCCAAGTTGTGGTGAGATACACCCCGCTTAACTACTGAGTTGTGTAATTGGCGAGCAACCAATTAACCATTTTTAAAAAGAAATAATAAAGGAACTATCATGAGCGTAGTCGATATGCACACCCATTTTTTACCTAAAACTTGGCCTGATTTAGCCGAGAAATTTGGTGGTGAGTGGCCTTGGATGAGGCACACAGAACCTGGAAAAGCTATGTTAATGCAAGGCGATAAAGATTATCGTCCAGTATACGAAGCTTGTTGGAACCCAGCTGTGCGAATTGAAGAAATGGACCGTGACGGTATTGATACTCAGATAATGTGTGCGACACCATTATTATTTTCTTATGACAAAAAATCTGACCAAGCGCATGAATGTGCAAAAATATTTAATGATTTAGCTTTAGATATTTGCAGTCATGACAACAATCGCTTAAAAGCAC
>NZ_JASJHF010000173.1:0-33012 GCF_033791185.1 Moritella sp.
TAACAGGTTAATTATTTATCTTATTGATTAAATTGGCTTTACTTTTCATTTGTTCACTTTTGTAAATATCATATCAAGTTATTTCTAGTATTTTCATGTCTATCCTCTTTTAACATTGTTGCAACTTGGTTGCGATCTTGTGTACAGTATTTAATGATTATGGGTTTTATCATAACGTTATTGCGGTTACAGGTTTACAGATGGACAGGATGAGTCTTAATTAAGGTTTTGATTTATAAACTATTATCAAATTGAATTGAGGTAGGTATGAACACGGAAAGTAATAAAAATGATTTGTTATATGGATTACATGATCGCCCCGAACCACTAAAAGCGTTATTTGCCGCTTTTCAGCATATTTTAGCTAGCTTTGTCGGTATCACCACGCCAGCGTTGATTATTGGTGGTGTATTAGGATTAGGCAGTGAATTACCTTATCTTATTTCAATGGCGTTATTTGTGTCTGGGGTCGGAACTTTCTTACAAGCGAGACGTTTTGGACCTGTCGGTTCCGGTTTACTTTGTGTGCAAGGAACGAGCTTCGCTTTTTTAAGTGCTGTACTTGCCGCAGGTTTTATTGTTAAAAACCGTGGCGGCAGTCCAGAAGACATTTTAGCGATGATTTTTGGTGTCTGCTTTATCGCCTCTTTTGTTGAAATCGTATTAAGCCGTTTTATTCATAAACTGCAGCATATTATTACCCCCGTGGTAACAGGCATTGTTATTACCACCATAGGTTTATCACTGATTAAAGTTGGTATGACAGATATTGCTGGTGGTTTTGGCAATGAAAACATCGGCGACGCAAAATATCTCATTGTTGGTGCCATCACCTTGGGTACTATCATCCTCATTAATCGCTCAAATAATCAAGTTTTGCGACTTTCCGGTATCATGATCGGTATGGTTGTTGGTTATATCGCGGCTTATTTTATGGGTATGGTTAACAGTGATATTGCTGATGTTGCTGTTATTTCGATACCGTCTCCGTTTAAATATGGTTTTGATTTTGAGCTAGCTGCATTTATTCCGGTGGCTATTATTTCTATCGTTACAGCTATCGAAACAACTGGCGACTTAACCGCTAACTCGATGGTATCCAATGAACCGACTCGTGGTCCGGTTTATATCGAACGTATTAAAGGTGGCGTGTTAGGTGATGGCATTAATTCTTGCTTAGCGTCTATTTTTGGCAGTTTTCCAATGTCGACCTTTAGCCAAAACAACGGTGTTATTCAGTTAACGGGTGTAGCAAGTCGCTATGTGGCTTTTTATATTGGTGGTTTATTTATCTTGCTGGGTTTGTTTCCGGTTATTGGTGCCGTAATGCAAACATTACCTAAACCAGTATTAGGTGGCGCGACCCTGGTTATGTTTGGTACTGTTGCCTCGGCGGGTATTCGGATTTTAGCCACTGCTGATCTTGATCGTCGCGACTTGCTTATCATGGCGGTCTCTTTTGGCCTTGGTTTAGGTGTTGTCGCTGTACCTGAAGTAACGAGCTCATTCTCACCCTTGTTTAAGAGTATCTTTAGTTCTTCAGTTACCGTGTCTGGCTTGTCTGCGATCTTGATGAGCATGATCTTGCCACATAACAGAAAAATAGTGGCAGATGAGGTAGACACAGAGGCTACTGAGCAAAATCGCACCACTGTTTAACATTGACTTTATTGGTGTTTTTTGTTGTTATTACTTTAATCAGGTAGCGCTTATGGCGTTACTCGATTGACTGGAGGCTATGTATATGTAAATAGCCGTGATTTTTAATCAACTGATTGTGTACCTTTCCGGTTTGTGCACTTTTGGCTCCTACATCCGGGTTTGATGAATTAAGACTTTTGGTCTTTATTATTTTTAAATCCTGACAATTAGGAGTTTATATGCAAGTTAAATCATTGCGTCTGTGGATCAAGGATCCACTTGACTGTTTAGAGCCAGCTTATGCTGGTGGTATTGTTATTCAAGACGATATCATTGTTGAATTAGTCCCCTCTGGCGCTGAGCCTATTAATCCGGTCGATGAGATAGTCGATGCCAGTCAGCATGTGCTGATCCCTGGTCTGATCAATAGTCATCACCATTTCTACCAAACCCTGACGCGGGCTTTTCCTGCGGCATTAAACAAAGAATTATTTCCTTGGTTACAAAGTCTGTATCCGGTATGGGCTAAATTAACCCCGGAAATGATCGCCACTTCAACCCAAATTGCTCTGAGTGAATTATTACTGTCGGGTTGTACCACCGCCAGTGATCACCATTACTTATTCCCCGATGGTTTAGAACACGCTATCGACATCCAAGTTGAACAAGCTAAAAAGCTCGGGATCCGAGTGCATCTAACCCGTGGCTCTATGAGTTTAGGGGAAGACCAAGGCGGCTTGCCACCACGTACCACGATCCAAAGTGACACTGAAATTTTAGATGATAGTCTGCGTCTAATTAAGGAATATCATCAATACGAAGACGGTGCTATGACCCGTATTGCACTGGCGCCTTGCTCGCCATTTTCGGTGAGTGAAGAATTGATGACGGCAACCGGTGATTTAGCCCGCGAGCATAACGTTAGATTGCATACTCACTTAGCTGAAACCCATGATGAAACTGACTTCTGCATTAAAATGTTTGGGGTTCGACCAGTTGATTACCTTGAACGTGTCGGTTGGCTCAATGAGCGTACATGGTTAGCGCACGGTATTCATTTTAACGATCAAGAAATAACCCGATTAGGAGAGGCTGGCGTTGGTGTGTGCCACTGCCCATCGTCTAATATGATATTGGCGTCAGGGCAATGCCCAACATTAGCATTGCAAGCGGCGGGAAGTCCTGTCGGTTTAGGGGTTGATGGTTCGGCGTCTAATGATGGTTCTAACATGATTGGCGAAGTACGTCAGGCGTTGTTATTACAACGACTGCGTTATGGTGCCAGTGAGATCACTCATCAAAAAGCTTTCGAGTGGGCGACCAAAGGTTCGGCAGGCTGCTTAGGGCGTGATGACATTGGCGAGATTGCCGTGGGTAAACAAGCGGATATTGCTTTGTTTAAACTTGACGAAATTCGTTTTGCTGGCGCGGGTACTCCAGTTGCCGCGTTACTGCTTTGTGGCGCAACCAAAGCTGATAAAGTCATGGTTGCCGGTAGGTGGCGAGTACTTGATGGCGAAATCGTGGGACTGGATCTAAACCAGTTGATGGCGAAACAGATCATGCTGGCGACGCAGTTAGCCAACGCATAAGTTGACGCTATAAATCATAGCTAGCAGGCATCGCCTAATGCACCGTAAATCATCATGCATTAGGTGATTAAATCATTATAAATCGTTATCAACATCATCACTAATAATAATTTAATGATCATGTCTTTTGTCTGTACACTGCCTTTCTCGACAGTAATAAGACCGCAAACAGCGTTTGGATGGTCTGTTTTTAAGTTCGCAAATTAACTGGAATGACTAGATGAAAGACGCACTATTTCAAGCAATAAAACTCGGTAATCTGACGCTAAAAAACCGTATCGTTATGCCGCCAATGACGCGCTCTCGTGCTACTCAGCCTGGTAATGTCGCTAACCAGATGATGGCGGATTATTATGCGCAGCGCGCGTCCGCTGGACTGATTATTGCGGAAGGTACGCAAATTTCAGCCATGGGTCAAGGTTATGCTTGGACACCCGGTATCTATACCGCAGCACAAATTTTCGGTTGGAAAAAAGTAACAGATGCGGTTCATGCTAAAGACGGTGTTATCTTCGCGCAACTTTGGCATGTTGGCCGTGTGACTCATCCTGACAATATCGGTGGCGAGCAACCTATTTCCTCTTCCGCTCTTAAAGCTAAAAATGTAAAAGTATTCATTGATAACGGCACTGATGAAGCGGGTTTTGTTGACGTTGTAACGCCACGCGAGATGACTAAAGCAGACATTCAACACGTTATTGGTGAGTATCGTCAAGCCGCATTAAATGCGATTAAAGCCGGTTTTGATGGGATTGAATTACATGCCGCGAACGGTTACCTGATTAACCAGTTTATTGATTCTGAAGCGAATAATCGTACCGATGAGTACGGTGGCAGTATCGAAAATCGATTACGTTTTCTGAGTGAAGTGGTTGCTGCAATGGCTGAGGCGATTGGTGCGGATCGCATTGGTGTGCGTCTTGCCCCGTTTACGTCATTGAACGGCACGGTGGATGCAACACCAATCGCCAGTTATGCCTCTGCTGCGGCCTTATTAAATAACCACAAAGTAGCTTATATTCATATTGCCGAAGTAGATTGGGATGATGCACCAGACACGCCTGAAGAATTTAAACGGACAGTACGTGCGGTATACCAAGGTGTACTTATTTATGCGGGTCGCTACAACGATGAAAAAGGCGCTCAATCAATTGCTGCAGGGTTAACTGATATGGTTGGTTTTGGCCGTCCATTTATCGCCAACCCTGATCTGCCTAATCGCATTAAAAATAGTTACCCACTAGCAGCCCATAACCCTGAGACTTTATTTGGTGGTGGTGAAGCAGGACTGACAGATTATCCAGAGTTCAGTCCGAGCTAATTAACCGCAGATTATCTGGTCTCGACAAGTACTATGATAGCGAATAAGGAGCACAGTAAATCCTTATTCGCTGCGATTTAAACCTAATCACAAAAAATGTTATAAAAACTTCCAATCAAGGCTTCAATACGCTCATCCGCCAAGGAGTAAAACACTGATTGCGATTCTTTGCGTACCTTCACTATGTTATTTTTTCTTAATACCGCTAAATGCTGTGAGAATGCCGACTGGCTTAACGTGGAGTTTTCCTGCAACTGACTGGCACTCATTTCACCATCAACCAACTGACATAACACCATTAACCTTTCTGGATGTGCCATGGTTTTTAATAAATCCGCCACTTCTGTAGCGCGTTCTTGCATGTCTATGAATTCCATTATTACTGCTATTGTTATTCAATTGGGTACGTTCAGTTTACTCAGGATGCTAGATTAGTCAATGCTTGTTAAGCTATATCTAAATTAGAGTTTACTATATTAGACTTTACTAATTTAATGTTTTATAGTGTCTGCACAGTTTAAAAAAACGATTTAAAATTAATTAACTTTTAGTTTGGAGTGAGTAGCTATGACAAAGATTGTAATTATAGGTGGTGTTGCTGGTGGTGCTTCGGCAGCGGCACGTGCTCGTCGTTTAAGTGAAGATGCACAAATCATCATGTTTGAACGTGGTCCATTTGTGTCGTTTGCTAACTGCGGTCTGCCTTATCACATCGGTGGTGACATTCTCGATAGAAGCAAGCTGCTGCTACAAACCCCTGAAAGTTTTCTGGCTCGTTTTAACGTCGATGTACGCACGATGAATGAAGTGCTGAGTATTGACCGTGTTAATAAAACCGTGACGGTACATTCACTGCTTGACGATACTCAATACTCCGAGAGTTACGATTTCCTGCTATTAAGCCCAGGTTCAGCGCCGATTGTGCCGCCTATTGCTGGTATTGATAATCCGTTAACGCATTCGTTGCGTAATATTCCAGACATGGATCGTATCCTTCAGACAATCCAGACTAACAATGTTGAACATGCCACTGTTGTCGGTGGTGGTTTTATTGGCTTAGAGATGATGGAGGCATTTCATCAACGCGGTATAAAAACCACATTGTTAGAGCTTGCTGACCAAGTGATGATGCCTGTAGATAAGGAAATGGCTGGCTTTGCCCATGCCGAAATTCGTGACAAAGGCATTGATTTACGTCTTAGTACGGCACTGTCCGGTGTTGAATATGTGCCTGAAATTTATATCGCCAACGAAGAGTCAGGTGAAAATAGCAAACATCAACATATTAACGGTCATTTGAACCTAGCGCTTAGTAACGGCGAGTTGTTGAAGACAGAACTGTTAATTATGGCTATTGGTGTGCGCCCTGAAATCAAACTGGCTAAAGATGCTGGTTTAGAGGTTGGGCTGTTAGGGGGGATTAAAACCAACGCGCAGATGCAGACCAGCGATGCGGCTATTTTTGCGGTGGGTGATGCCATTGAAGAGCAAGACTTTGTCACCGGTGAGAAAACCATAGTCCCGCTTGCTGGCCCCGCGAACCGTCAGGGTCGTATGGCGGCGGATAACATGTTTGGGCGTAACGAAAGTTACCAAGGTACCCAAGGCACGGCGATCTGTAAGATATTCGATTTAGCGGTTGCTGCAACAGGCCAAAACGAAAAACAATTAACGCGAGCTGGTATTGCTTATGAAAAAGTCTATGTACATACCGCAAGCCACGCCAGTTATTACCCAGGCGCCGAGATTGTTTCTTTCAAAATGTTATTTGACCCAAGCACGGGCAAAATTTTAGGGGCGCAAGCGGCGGGTAAAGACGGCATTGATAAACGCATCGATATCATGGCAGTGGCCCAACGTGCGGGGATGACGGTAGAGCAACTGCAACATCTAGAATTAACCTATGCACCGCCTTTTGGTAGTGCTAAGGATGTGATCAATCAAGCGGCATTTGTGGCGCATAACATCATGAAAGGCGATGCAACCGCGATCCACTTTGATGAAATAGATCACTTAACCGATAGCCAAATATTGCTTGATGTACGTAATCCTGGGGAGTTAGAAAAATTAGGTCATATTGGTAACGCGATAAACATCCCGGTTGATGAGTTACGTCAGCGCATGCATGAACTGCCAAAAGACAAAGAGATCGTGATTTATTGTCAGGTTGGTTTACGTGGTAATGTCGCTTATCGTCAATTAGTGAACAACGGCTTTAAAGCGCGTAATCTGATTGGTGGTTACCGCACTTATCAGTTTGCTAAAGCTTAACTTTAATCCCCAAAACAATAAGGCAAGGCAACTGTTATATTGTGTTCGCCTTCGCGCAATGCTGGATTCGGTAGTCAAACGACAGCTATAAATACAACCATTGTTAATGAATTCAGCATTGGACTTAGCTCCCCCTTTTTTATAACTAATTGAGCGATAACGTTGACTTATTTCAAACCTATTTGGCGATTCCAGTCAGCGTTATCTCTACATATAAATAATGTACTCGATTGTGTTAAATCATTCTGTTTAATACGTCATTTTCTTTATCAAATAGTCGATGT
Organism: Moritella sp.; assembly: GCF_033791185.1. Classification (GTDB taxonomy): domain Bacteria; phylum Pseudomonadota; class Gammaproteobacteria; order Enterobacterales; family Moritellaceae; genus Moritella. The sequence goes on from NZ_JASJHF010000173.1 coordinate 7,110, forward strand.
TTAATCGCTCCTAATACATGGGCCGCAATCAATGCCAGCAATGAGTAGGCCAGTACTTTGTGGATGAGGTTTACCACTTCAAAAATGGCCATGTTGTCTGAGAACAGCTCTGGCAGGAGCAATCCAAAGAAATGAATACCGCTGCTGTAGGGATATACACAAGATTGGATATAGCCCAAAATAGGCACTAAAATCATTAATACGTATAAAGCTTTATGCGCAATTTTAGCGGCCAATTTTTCATGTTTAGGCATACCTTGCGGTAGCGCAGGCAGGGTATGTTTACTTCTCAACAACAAGCGTAAACACACTAAAATAAAAGCCAAAATACCAAATGACTTGTGCCAGAAATAAAGGTTTTCAGAGTGCTCCATGTTGTCTACTTCAAAGGGTGTCATATAGAATCCTAACGCTATAAGTCCCAAAATAATTAATGCACTCGACCAATGAATGGCTCTGATAGGTAATGGATATTTCATATTTATTTTTCTCATTAACTTAAAGTGAGTATTCTTCAGGAACTGTGAGGCCGCCCCAAGCGCGATATACTACGCCAGACTGCTCACTGTGAATTGATTCAACAAAGTATTTAGCAACATCAATTGCTGAAACCAGGCCTGTTCTAGTTCTTTCTGCTTCAACAACGGGGGCCGGACTGACCACGTTTAAGCGTAAATCATTCTTTAGAAAAGCCGCTGATTGCTTAACATAAGTATCAATAGCAGCATTGAATGGACCTGTGGCTAAGCTATATTCATTTGGATAATGAGATAAATAACCACTGGTTAACGTAACTGAACCGCGTCGATTTAAGTATTTTTCGGCAAGAGACACAATACGAAATTGTGCGACCAGTTTTCGTTCAGCACCCAATCGCAAATCTTCGTCTTCAATGGCATGATATGCTTTAAAGTTACTGTCACCACCAACAGAGACGACAACAGCGTCAACGTTTTGCACTTGCTTGAACACGGCTTCAATTGATTCCGCGTTAGTGTAATCAGCCGTGATATCACCACTACGAGAACCGACTCCAATAACCTCATGTTCATCTTTTAGCAGTTTTACGACTTCACTACCTATTTTTCCCGTTGCGCCAAAGACTAATATTTTCATCTTTCTTAACCCTCTTATTTTGGACTTGTGGCTAAGTATAATTAATAAATAATAATTTCTGTATGGTGAATAATGAAAAAACATATTTCTCAAATCTGGAAAAGTGATGTTAGAAAATAAAAAAGCCAACACGAGAGTTGGCTATTAATATGGCAGGTCTATGCAAGGACAATGCAAGGAAAATACAAAGCTAGAGAAAGTATTGCTCGTCAGTATTGTTGATAATAAAATCGATAACAGCTTTAATGATAGGGCTACCGGTACTTTTCTGGTGATAGAGAATTGATATATCAAACTCCATGGTTTTCTCTGGCAGCAACTCAATAAGTCGGCCTTGACGAATGCTCTCGTTGACAAATATCTCTGGCACTTGAGCCAAACCAACACCCGCCTCACACAAGTTAACCACGCATTCAGCATCGTTAACTTCTATAGGTCCATCGATATGCACGCTACTAATGCCACCATCAGTGTTGCTAAACCCCCATCTTTTGGGGTTTGCCACTGAATTATCAATAATACAAACGTGCTTATTTAAGCTTTCTGGACTTAATGGAGCGCCAAATTTTTCAACATAGTCGAGACTGGTAACAAGTCGCAAAGCTTGTTTTCCTAGTTTTTTAGCAATGAAATTTGAATCAGGCAGTTTACTTACTCTTAAGGCGATATCTATACCTTCTTCTACCATGTCATTGAAGTCATCTGCCAGTAATATATTTAAATGGACGCCTGGAAACTCAGCATGGAATTTTGGCAATATATGCTGACAGAGTCTTTTCCCCATCATGACTGGCGCAGTCATCTTCACTGAGCCAATCAGATCTATATTCTCTAAATTATCCGGATGCTCAAGTGAATCAACCGCCATCACAATATCTTTTATTTTGTCGTAATATGTTTGCCCCTCAAGGCTTAGCTTTAGGCTGCGGGTTGAACGATAAATCAATTTACGGCCTAACCAGGTTTCTAACTCATTAAGGTTTTTAGACACTACGGAATTAGCGATGCCTAATCTTCGCGCAGCTCCAGACATCGACGCCTCTTCAACGATCGCGTTGAAGATAGTCATCGCTTTTAATTTATCCATGATTTTTCTTATATTGGAAAATATATTTTCTCATTTTGCTGTATTCAGAAATTAAGTCAAGGTGCCTATACTGCAGCTATTGAAAAATGATTGGAGTACCTCATGTCTAAATTGAAATTAGCTAAAAGAATTGGTGTTAAGCCAATAACGAATCCATCACCCCCGCATTTACAGCACAATATGCATAGTCCTCGCGCTATTTATCATTCACTCGCTGATTGGATGTTTAATGCATTTCCTAAATCAAGAGAGCATGAAACTTGGATATCAGTGCCTTCAAGCCGCGCGATGTGGTTGGATGAAAATATTAAAAATACCCCAAGAGATGGTTTTATGCCACCACCACCTAAAAGTCGTGAATTTGCTCATTTACATAAAGATGGCAGCATCCATGTCTGTTTACCACAAAGAGATATTGATGCCATTTTTGCGGCTAAGTGGGGCGAACCTCATCCGTATAAAAAGCATGGTGTAAATGAAATTTTGGTTTATGCACCTCAAAATAAAAAAGAGATGGACGTTTTGAAGGACGTCATTACTGCCAGTTATGAATACGTCACCAATGAAGAATATATCCCTGTTTATCAATAAATAAAAAGAGAGTTCACCATGCAGAAAATCATCGCGTTTACCGGAAGTAACCACAGTAATTCTATTCATCAGCAACTGCTTAATTTGGCGGTAGAGAAAATAGTCGAGAATGAAGTCACCATGCTCAACCTCAGTGATTTCCCGCTTCCTATATACAGTTTAGATATTGAAGCCAAAGGTATCCCACAAGAAGTCTACCAACTTAAAGAAGAGTTTGTGAAACATGACGCCATTATTATTGCAACGCCCGAGCATAATGGTTCTATGCCGGCGTATTTAAAAAATGTTATCGATTGGTTGTCACGATTAGTACCAGCAAAAAGCCCATTCTTTGGTAATGAGGCCAAACCTATTTTATTAATGAGTACTTCTCCTGGCCCAACTGGCGGGGCGACAAATTTAAATACCATGGCAGAACTTATGCCTTGGTGGGGTGGTGATGTCAAAGGTACTTATAGCCTTGGCAGTTATTTTGAAAAGGTAATTGATGGCAAGTTAACACCAGCAACAGATCAAGAGTTAACCGACCTGATTAAACGATTTGAAGCTCAACTATAGGGGTATTAAGAATGGCTTACATGAAACAAGGACAATGGCAGGCATCGGGCGAATTATCTGAATTGTCACATGTCGATACTTTTAACGAATTTTCTTCATTAGAACAAGGTCGATTTCATTTGTACGTTTCGTACGGGTGCCCCTTTGCGCATCGGGCCATTCTGGTTATTGCTCTATTAGGGTTAGAAAAATATGTCTCAATATCTTCGGTTGCGCCACTTAAAGACAGCAATGGCTGGGAATTTAGTGACCAGTATTGTGATCCTTTGAAACCTAGACGTTACTTGTATCAAGTCTATCAGGATGCAAAGCAGGATTACACTGGACGCATATCCGTACCGGTATTATGGGATAAAAATCTCAATACGATTGTGAGTAATGATTCTTTAGAAATAACTAAATGGCTAGTAAAGCAAGCAATATCACGATCTAGCTTAGAGTTAATACCAGAGCAGCATCAAAAAGAAATTGAACAACAATGTCAATGGATTAACGAACACATCAATACTTTGCCTTTTAAGGCTGGCTTTACTAGGGAGCAACATGAATATGAAGAGGCAAGCTCTGCATTTTTTAAAAACCTGGAGCGGTTAGATAATAAGTTAGCCCTGAGCCCATATTTTAACGGTGTTGCCATATCGCTGAGTGATCTCTTGATCCTGCCAACTTTAGTCCAACTTGAACTGGTTTACGCCACCCATTTTAAACTGAATTATCAGCCGCTAAGCTATTATGAGCATATTTACAAATACCTAACGGGTTTAATGAGTGACAAAAGCATCCGTTCTACTTTTCATCTCGATTTTATTAAAACCACCTATTTTGCAGGGCAACCCGAGATTAACCCTTCTCGATTAATCCCTAAAGGCCCTGTTATAAATTGGTAATATGTCGATAACAACCATTTTCTGCAACAGAGCCACTTTTAAATACACACGGGCTTTTTGGGTTTGTTAACCAATGATGATTTGACCTAATACATAACCAACCAAACAAGCAGAAATAACCCCAATTAAGCCCACCGACATGAACGAATGGTTAAAGTAGTACTTACCAATTTTAGTGGTACCTGAGTTATCAAAGTTTACCGTGGCAATGTCTGATGGGTAGTTTGGAATAAAGAAATAACCATATACTGCAGGCATTAAACCAATCACCAATGCGGGTTCGAGTCCCAGCGCCAAACCGACGGGTAACATCATCCGTGCTGTGGCCGCTTGTGAGTTAACCACCACAGAGACGATAAACAGGGCTAAGGCAAACGTCCACGGATGCAGGGTAACCATATCAACAATACCGGCTTTAAATTGCGGCATCGCGTATTGGAAATAGGTATCAGACATCCAGGCGATACCAAAAATAGCAATGGCTGCCACCATACCTGACTTGAATACCACGCCATTAGGCACATCGCGCGGGTCAGTTTTGGTTGCCAGCAAGATCACACCACCAAACGCTAACATCATCATTTGGATCACTACCGACATTTTGATTGGCGCAGCGCCTTCGCTGATCGTTCGAATGTCAGGGAACATAGCAATCACCACGATAGATACGATCGCAGCTAAAAAGATAAGTACTGCATTACGTGCTTTAGTCGGTAGTTGTTCATCTAACGAGGTTGAAGTGGTATTTAAGATCTTTTCACGCCAGATTGGATCTTTTAAACGTGCTTGATATTCCTCATCATCGTCTAATTCTTTACCACGGCGTAAGCTATACAGCGCCAGCATCAAGGTACCAAATAATGTCGACGGCACGGTGACCATTAAGATCGACAGTAGGGTAATTGACGAATCGATATCCACTAATTGGGCTAAATAGAATACCACTGCAGCCGAGAGTGGTGACGCGGTGATACCGATTTGCGAGGCCACAGATGCCGCGGCCATTGGGCGCTCAGGACGAATACCATTTTTTAGAGCGACATCACCAATGATTGGCATAATTGAATATACCGCATGACCGGTACCAAGCAAAAATGTCATGGTATAGGTAACAAAAGGGGCAATTAAGGTCACCCGTTTTGGATTGGTTCTTAAAATACGTTCGGCAATTTGCAGCATGTATTTAAGCCCGCCAGCGGCTTCGAGGATCGAGGCACAAGTGACTACCGCTAAGATAATCAGCATCACAGTGACAGGCGGAGAAGTCGGCGGCATTTTGAAGATAAAGACTTCAATCACCAAACCAATCCCAGATACAACCCCTAATCCTATGCCACCAAATCGGGAACCGATATAGAGCACGACCAACAAAAACAGAAATTCAAAATATAACATAACACCACCTAGTATATAACTTTATAGGTAGGAGGGTATATGGTAAATACGACAGTTAAATTGAACTGTTTCGCATATTGCAGAGAAGATGACATTATGTTGCTTTGAATTGATATGGAATAAGATTTTGATAAATATGTAATTATGTCTCATTTATGTGAGTGGTAATAAAGTTCTGAGCTGATTTGTTCAACAGCTCATAGTTCCTGCATTTTTAAATTACTGACGCGTACAGTGTTTCAAATCAAAACATTTTTCACTGTGTTGGGTAGATTGGCAGAATAACTAAAATGATGCAGTGCAGAGAAATTTAAAGAGGCACCTATGATAAACGTCACATTCAACGGACAAATATTCTCCGTAAATGCCCAGCAAACCCTACTTGAAGTCGCAACAGACAATAATATCGATATTCCGTCACTGTGTGGCTTGAATAAAAATGGCGAAAAAGTACCTTGTGATCTTTGCGTCGTCGATATTGCCGGTCAAGGCATTAAACGCGCTTGTGAAATGATTCCGGTAGAAGGTATGATTATCACGACAGTATCTGAAACCTTGTCTTCGTTACGTCAAAAATCGTTAAACCGTATTCTTTCTGATCACTATGCTGATTGCGAAGCGCCATGTCAGACGGCATGTCCTGCTGGTGTCGATATTCAATCTTACCTCTATCATATTTCCCAAAACGATCATGGCAAAGCGGTCGAAGTGATTAAACGCACGCTACCCATGCCGTTGTCGATTGGTCGTGTGTGCCCTGCATTTTGTGAGACCGAGTGTCGCCGCGGTTTGGTGGATGAACCGGTAGCTATTCGTCAATTAAAACGTCATTCAGCAGATATCGACTTGGAATCACAAGAACAATACGTGCCAGTGAAAAAACCAACAAGAGGCGAGTCTATTGCCGTGGTCGGTAGTGGTCCCGGTGGCTTGACTTGTGGTTATTACCTCACCAATGAAGGCTATGACGTGACGGTATTTGAATCTATGCCTGATGCGGGGGGCTGGCTACGTTATGGCATACCTGAGTACCGATTACCAAAAGCTATTCTGGCGAAAGAAATTGAGATCATGTGCCGTAACGGCATGCAACTACTGACCAACAAAAAATTGGGGCGTGATTTTACCCTGACAGAACTGACTCAAGATTATGATGCGGTGTGTTTAGCGGTTGGTGCGTCGCAAGCTGTCGACATGCAATATACCGGTAGTGACTTGGATGGTTGTTATTTAGGCGTTGATTACCTCAAAGATTACGTCACCGATGGTCACTACACCACAGGAAAAAAAGTGGCGGTGATAGGCGGTGGTAATACCGCGATTGACTGCGCGCGAACTGCAGTGCGTGATGGCGCTGATACTACCTTGATTTACCGTCGTACCCGCGCTGAAATGCCGGCTGAAGATTATGAAATTCTGGAAGCGGAACATGAAGGGGTTAAATTCCACTTTCTGACTAATCCAGTTGAAAACATCGCCGATGCCAATGGCCGTGTGCATGAAGTTAAATTAGAAAAAATGGCCTTAGGTGAACCCGATGCATCAGGACGCCGTCGCCCAGAACAAACTGGTGAATACTTTACTGAAGCCTTTGATACTGTGATTGCCGCGGTGTCGCAAAAACCAGATTTAAGCTTCATGGACCAAGAAATTTTAGACCTACCGCTGACCCGTTGGAATACTCAAGATGCCAACCCTGACACTATGCATTCAGGGGTTAGTAATGTGTTTAGTATTGGTGATTTCCGCCGTGGTCCAGCTACCGCAATTGAAGCTGTTGCTGATGGGCGCATGGCGGCAGAAGCGATTGACCGTTTCTTTGATGGCGACATGGAAAATATTCCAGTTAAACAATTCAACTCAAAAAAAGCATCGAAGCTCAAACAGGTTGATACCGCACAGTTTGATAGCATTAAACAAGCGATGCGCTCGGTGATGCCAGAATTAAGCCCACAAGCACGTGAGTTAAGCTTTGCTGAAGTAGAAACGGGCTTTGATAACGATGAAGCCATGCGTGAAGCGGCGCGTTGTTTAGAGTGTGGTTGTCAGGCTAATACCGACTGCCAATTACGCGACTTTGCTACCGAATACCAAGTGGCTGATACCGACGTTAGCCAAGATGATTGTCAGAAGTTTGCCGTGGATGACAGTTCTGAGTTCATCGTCTTTGATGCCAACCGCTGTATCAGCTGCGGCCAATGTGTCGATGCGTGTAACGAAAAAGCCGTTCACGGTGTGCTGAGTTTCATGAAAAATGAGGATGGCACATCAGCAAGTCGCCCAGAATGCCGCCCAGGTTTTGAGCGTGGTTTTAGCATGGGCGATTCAGATTGTGTGCAGTGCGGGCGCTGTGTGCAAGTATGTCCAACAGGTGCATTAGTCGATAGCCGTGATAAATCTCAAGGCCGCATTGAAATATTGAAACCTGTCGATACCATTTGTACTTATTGTGGTGTTGGCTGCAAGTTAACTATGTTTGTTGACGAAAGCCAGAATAAGATCCGTTACGTGCAAGGGGTGAAAGATTCACCGGTAAACCAAGGCATGTTATGCGTGAAAGGGCGCTTTGGTTTTGATTTTGTTAGTAGCAGCGAACGTCTCACTACGCCGTTAATTCGTAAAAATGGTGAACTGCAACCAGCAAGCTGGGAAGAGGCAATTACGCTGGTGGCGGCTAAGTTTAATGCCATCAAAACCAAGCATGGCGGTAATGCATTGGCGGGCTTCTCGTCAGCGAAAACCACCAATGAAGATAACTTTGCCTTCCAGAAATTCATTCGTCGTGAATTAGAAACCAACAATGTCGATCACTGTGCGCGTTTATGCCATGCCTCTACGGTTACTGGGCTTGAGGCATCCATCGGTAGTGGTGCGATGACCAACGATATTCCAAGTATCAAACATTCTGACGTGGTGTTCATTATTGGTTCTGATACCACGTCGGCACACCCGATCATTGCCTCGCATATCAAACAAGCGGTTCGTCACGGCAAAGCACGTTTGATTGTTGCCGATCCAAAACGTATTGATATTGCAGATCATGCGCAATTGTATGTCGCGCACCGTCCGGGTACCGATGTGATGCTGATGAACGGCATCATGCAGCAAATTATTAAAAATGATTGGCATGATAAGGCATACATTGCCAAGCGCACCGAAGGTTTTGAGGCGTTAGCCGCGGAGGTTATGTCGGATAATTACGCGCCGGATAAAGTCGAATTGATCACTGGCGTGAAAGCCCAAGACGTGATTAAAATGGCGGAGATGATCGGCACGGCAGAACGTACTGCTGTTTACTATTCAATGGGTATCACCCAGCACACGACGGGACATGATAATGTTCGTTCAGTTGCTAACCTGCAAATGCTGTGTGGCAACATAGGTATTGAAGGCGGTGGTATTAACCCGTTACGTGGTCAGTCTAATGTGCAAGGTGCTTGTGATATGGGCGCACTGCCAGGTGATTACCCTGGTTATCAAAAAGTGACAAAACCAGAAGTGCAGGCCAAATTTGCCAAAGCGTGGAATAAGGCTAATTTACCTAAAGAAGCGGGTTTAACATTAACGGAGATCATTGATGCAGCCTGTCACGACGAAGTGAAAGGACTGTATGTGATGGGAGAAAATCCGGTGTTGAGCGACCCGAATCAAGCCCACGTGATTGAAGGTATCGAGAAGCTTGATTTCTTAGTGGTACAAGATATTTTCTTAACTGAAACTGCGCAATATGCGGATGTGGTTTTACCTTCGTGTTCGTTTGCAGAAAAATCAGGTCATTTCACCAATACCGAACGTCGTGTACAACGTATTTCACCAGCGGTTAAGCCCCCAGGTGAAGCGAAAGAAGATTGGGTTATAATTCAAGATATTGCAAATGCCATGGGCAGTGACTGGGATTATCAATCGGTTGAAGATATTACCAAAGAGATCACACAAGTGACACCACAATACGCTGGTATTCATTGGCATCGAGTCGGTAAAGATGGCGTGCAATGGCCGTGTGCAGATGGTGAATTAGAAGGTACGAGATTGATGCATACTCAGCAGTTTACTCGTGGTAAGGGGGAAATGGTGGCCGTGCCATTCCGTTATGCTGCAGAGTTACCTGATGATGAATATCCGTTGATCCTGACCACGGGACGTTTGCTTGAGCAATTCCATACTGGCACCATGACACGTAAAACCAAAGGTTTAGATAACCTTGCGGGGCCACGGGCGATGATCTCTGTGGCGGATGCTGAGCGATTAGGGATTAGTAATGGTGAAATGCTGACGGTATCGACACGCCGAGGCAGTATTGAAACGCCGGCATTTGTGACTAAGCGTATGCAAGAGGGCGTGGTGTTTGTGCCATTCCATTTTGCAGAGTCACCTGCGAACCGTTTGACTACCACTGCAACGGATCCACATGCCAAGATCCCCGAGTTTAAAGTTGCTGCAGTGAAAATCGAAAAAGCGGTGGTAGAAAGCGTATTACCGAATACCGTACAGTCGGACACTGTGTCTGCAAAGCAACCGGAAGAAGCCCCTGTATAGCATTCCCTGTGACCCGTTAGCTGGTGATAAAGCGTTAATGTAAGTGCAATAAAAAACCATCGAGGGGCAGCCTTTGATGGTTTTTTTATGCCGCTAGTTAAAATAGTACCTTTACTTTAAAGTTACGTAAGGCATATAATAAGCCTTACTTATTATATGCCTCTTTAATCATGATATATTCTCAATTTGGATTTCTCAGTTATGAAATCAGCCACGCCATTCGGCAACGTTTTAACAAGCAAGCTGCAAGCATTGGTGTAACCCATTCGCAATGGCGAGTATTAGTTCACCTGTCTGAAAATGAAAATTACCGCTAAATTGATTTGGCCGAAACTTTAACTATAAAACCAATTACGTTAGCAAGACAGGTTGGTTTGTTAGAGCTGTTGAGCTTAATAAAAAGCCAGATCAGCTAATACGCTTATTACCCTAAATCGAAGGTACAGAGATGACGCCGCCATAACCCCTGAATACTCTTCTAAGCAATTTATATGACTTTGCTATTTAAGGTCAATTTCTTACACATCGTAAGATTATTATAAATTGAACTCTATCAGCAGTCGTGAACATATCAGTCAATGAAAATGTTACTTAGTGTTGATGAGATCTATTTTCCTGAAATATTTTTAACTGATCCGTCAGGTCGCGCGCGTGCGTGGTAAATGACATCAGTTAAAGCAGGAATCATTTAGTTACTTATGACGGATGAATACATGAAAAAAAGAGCGTTAATTGTTGAAGGTGGTGCGATGAGAGGTATTTTTGCTAGTGGGGTGCTAGACGCTTTCATGGATAAGGCTTTTTTACCCTACGACTTTGCTATCGGTGTTTCCGCTGGCGCCTCTAATTTAGTGGGCTATCTTGCAAATACACCTCGACGTAGCTTCAGTATTATTACTATGATAGCAACAGATAAAGCATTCTTTAATCCCATGCGTTTTGCCAAAGGTGGTCATCTTGTCGATGTTAAATGGCTCTGGGACGAATCTAATCGACATTTTCCACTTAATTGCGAAGCATTATTTGCAAATATTCCAATGTATGCAGCCGTGACCAATATTGACACTGGCCATGCCGATTACTATCGAGTTAAACCTAAGTCACTCGCAAATATAATCGAAGCGACAACTGCACTCCCTATTGCTTATCGTGATACACCTTGTTTAGCAGGCGGTTGTTATACAGACGGTGGTATAGCAGATTCAATTCCTGTAAGGGAGGCATATCGACGCGGGGCTCGTGATATTACCGTTATATTGTCACACCCGCTTAGCTATGAAAAAAAAGCCATTACAATGCCATGGTTGATAAAGAAACTGTTCTCTCAACATCCTAATATTGCAGAATCTCTTATAGTTAGAGCGAGCAACTACAACCAATCACTTGAGTTTATTAAACATCCACCTAAAGATGCAATTATCCGTGTTATTGCGCCGCCTGAAAACTTTGCAGTAAAAAGATTAACAATGAATAAAGTCACGCTAAATGATGGCTATCAAATGGGCAAACAAGCAGGGCAAGGGCACATGAATAACACTCACCAATAAGCATTAGAAAAACGCACAACCTGCAAAGCGCAGGACAGTTTAGATATTACCCCACTGACTTGAATCTAAGTTGATAACAAGTTAATCGAATAGATTGTTTACTTTAATCATATAAACGGCATATAATAAGCCTTCCTTATCAAATGCCGTTTAAATTTAAATCATGATACATTCTAAATTCGGATTTCTTAGTTATGAAATCAGCCACGTCATTCGACAACGCTTTAACAAGCAAGCTGAAAGTATCGGTGTTACCCATTCTCAGTGGCGAGTATTAGTTCACCTGTCTGAAAATGAAAACTGTCGACAAGTTGATTTGGCCGAAATTTTAAATGTAAAACCGATCACGCTAGCAAGACAAATTGATTTGTTAGAGCAATTGAATTTAGTTAAACGACTGAATGATAAGGAAGATAGACGAGTATTTCGTTTAAAATTAACAACTAAAGCCAAGCCTATTATGCAAGAACTGTGGCAGATTGCAGATTCAATTGAAAATGATATTTGTAATACGCTGTCTGGTGAAGAGAAAGCGGTGCTTTCTAAACTACTCATCACGATAAAAGCCCAGATCAATTAATACGCTTATTTCTCTAACTTGAAGGTATAGTGATGACTCCGCCATAGCCCCTGTATTCCCCTCTAAGCAATTTATATGACTTTTATCGCTTTTTATAAATTTTATATTTAAGTAATAAAGTCAGGATTTTACGCATCGTAAGATTATTATAAATTGAACTCTATTAGCATTAGTGCGTATATCAGTCGATGATAATATCGCTAATTGTTGATGCTCTCTACTTCCTGAGTTTTTAACTGAGCAGTTCGCCTGCGCGTATGCGGCACAAACGGCATCATTTAAAACAGGAATTCCCCAGCATGGCTCGATCGCCATCGCTATTTATCGTTTAAGCGTACATTAATTTGAATGCGGTTTACCGTGGCGAAATTTATCCTTATTGCAGGTCATTTGTACCTGAAATAGCATAAATCTCTCGATTTAATGGTCTGATTAAGCGAAATATCCGTGCATCAGCGCATGCTTTGCGTACGTGATAGATGCATCTAAAAAAGGATAAGTATGATTTTTTTGTCAAAGAAACAAGATTGGTTAGGTAATGTTAAAGGAGATATCTTAGCCGGTATTGTTGTTGCGTTAGCCTTGATCCCTGAAGCTATCGCGTTTTCTATTATTGCTGGTGTCGACCCTAAAGTGGGTCTGTATGCCTCGTTCTGTATCGCTACTATTATTGCAATTACAGGTGGCAGACCGGGTATGATCTCTGCTGCGACTGGTGCAATGGCACTGTTAATGGTGACGCTGGTTAAAGAGCATGGGCTAGAATACTTACTTGCAGCGACTTTGCTAACGGGTGTATTGCAAATATTAGCGGGTTATTTACAGCTAGGCAGCTTAATGCGTTTTGTGTCGCGTTCAGTGGTGACCGGCTTTGTAAATGCATTGGCTATTTTGATTTTTATCGCCCAACTACCTGAATTAACTAATGTTACTTGGCATGTCTATGCAATGACTGCTGGTGGCCTGGGTATCATCTATTTATTCCCTTATATTCCAGTTATTGGTAAAAGCATTCCTTCACCTTTGGTGTGTATCATCTTACTTACCGTGTTATCGCAGGTAATTGGATTAGATATTAGAACTGTTGGTGATATGGGCGAACTACCTGATGCGTTACCGATATTCTTGTGGCCAAAAGTGCCTATGACGCTAGAAACACTGTGGATAGTTTTACCTTATTCCATTGGTCTTTCTGTGGTTGGGCTTTTAGAGTCGATGATGACAGCAACGATTGTCGATGATTTAACGGATACTAAAAGTGATCGTAACCGAGAATGTAAAGCACAAGGTATTGCTAATATTGGTGCCGGTTTAATGGGTGGTATGGCAGGTTGTGCCATGATCGGTCAATCAATTATTAATATCAAATCGGGTGGTCGTGGTCGATTATCGAGTTTAGCTGCGGGTGTATTCTTGCTGATTATGGTGGTTTTCTTAGGCGATGAACTTAAGCAAATACCGATGGCTGCTTTGGTCGCTGTAATGATCATGGTATCGATTGGTACATTCTCGTGGAGCTCGATTAAAGATCTTCGCACGCACCCGTTATCAACCAGTATTGTGATGATTGCGACGGTTATTACTGTTGTCGGTACCCATAACTTAGCCATTGGTGTATTTGTGGGGGTATTGCTGTCAGCGCTCTTTTTCGCGCACAAGATCAGCCGCTTTATGGTTATCAAAAACAGCCAAACAGAGCAGCAAGTGCGTACTTATCAAGTAACCGGCCAGATATTCTTTGCGTCGGCGGACAAGTTTGTTGATGGTTTTGATTTTAAAGAAGTTGTTGATAACGTAGTTATCGATTTATCGCATGCGCACTTCTGGGATATCAGTGCGGTTGGTGCACTTGATAAAGTGGTGATTAAGTTCCGCCGCGAAGGTGCAACCGTTAATATTGTCGGCATGAGTGATGCTACAGCGACCGTGATTGATAAATTTGCAATTCATAATGATCCCGCTGCTGTTGAAAAGATGATGGCTGGCCACTAAGGAGAACACAATGAGCAACAATGTAAAAAAAATAATAGCATGTATTGATGGATCTAAACTGGCTAAAGCGGTATCTGATACCGCGATCTGGGCGTCAAAACGTTTAACTCATGGCATTGTTTTCCTGCATGCCATCGATAAAAAGCAGCAACATGGCGCAGACGACTTAACTGGTTCTATTGGCTTAGGTGCTCGTTCAGACTTGCTTAACAAAATGATTGAGCTTGATGCGGAGCGTGGCAAGATTGCCATTCAGCTGGGTAATGAGATGTTAGGTAGTGCTGTCGATAGAGCCAACACTGCGGGTCTGACAGATGTAGAGCAGATCCAGCGCCATGGTGATTTTATTGAAGCCTTAGTGGGTTTAGAAAGCGATGCGCGTTTAATGGTTGTCGGACGCTCGGGTAATGGTCATCAAGGTGATTTTAAAGCCCTAGGTTCGCATATCGAAACGCTGATCCGTCAGGTGCATACGCCGATTGTGATTGCCCCGCAGGACTTTACTGAACCGACGAACTTCATGTTGGCTTATGATGGCCGCGAAACGGCTGACAAAGCTGTGCAACGTATTATTGCAGGCGGTTTACTTAAAGGCATGACGTGTCATTTAGTGACAATTAAAAACAGTGAAAACACACAGCAGCAGAAATTTGAACTCACTCAAGCAAGACTTGAGAAAGAAGGCTTTAACGTCATCGCCACCTATTTGGAAGGGGATATTTCTGTTGCGCTAATGGATTACAAACAACAGCATGCTATTGAGCTGGTGGTGATGGGCGCATTTGCCCATTCCAAGGTGAGAAGCTTTTTCCTTGGTAGTAATACCATGCGCATGATTGAAAACTGTCGAGTACCACTTATCGTACTTAGATAATCGCTAACAATCGGTATAACATGTGCCGATGATGACTTTTACTATTCGCTTATCAGCGAGTCCTTCGTTGATAAGCGTTTTTAATTTTAGGGCTAATAACTTTTATTCATCGCCAGAATTATCTCAATAACTGCCTCCATACGTGTATCCAAACTATTCTTTTCGTGCCCCGATTTTACCCATCAAAAAATACCTAATATTTGTGCTTGTTAAACGTCAATATGAACAAAAAAATGTAAAATATTACACGTTATTATCGACACTTGTATTTATTTAAATACGTTCTAAAGCGCTAATCTCAAGTGTACAATTAAGTGGCTATGAAGACCTAAAAATGAGATGTCGGTTGTATTTAATTATAAAATTAAAGTAAGGCTATATGTAAATGCCTATATTAAATACATATGTGAAGTATCAAAGCTTTACACTTTATATGTAAAGGGCAAACTAATCGAAAGGTTAGGACGCAAAGCCACCGGTTTAAGGGTTGTAAAGACCTATGACAGCGGGGCCGCCATAGCTTTATAAACAGTTTTGAATGGATCATAACTGTTTACGTTTTTCTGCTTGGTTGCAGCCCTTTTCGTTGATGACTCCTAACGAATAAGGATATTAAGATGTTACAGCAAACACCTTCTCTAATTGCATCGGAATCATGCAATTTATCATCTAGCCACTCCCGTTTAAAAATCACCTATATCGCCAGTATAGTGGCTAGCCTTTTAGCCTCTGGAGCTGTTTATGCTACAGAGCAAATAACGGGAACTGTCGCTGAGCCTGCTGCTTTGATGGTATTTAATAACAATGATTTCCCTAGTGATTTAGAAGGGAGCTTAGAAGCTTCAGTCTCATTTGCCCAAAGCCAGATAATGCCGTCAAAACATGGAGTAGAGGGGGATATTCAACCATATTTGACAGCGCTACGAACGTCATTACTGATGGTTAAACCTAAACAAAGTGATCTAAATATTGCCACACCATTACGTGTTACTGCAATTGATAAGCAAGGTCGTGATCTCGGTACTATGAGCCTTAATCCGCCTAACCAACTACCTAAAACAGCTTATGCTATTGAAGGCGCACCGGAAGGAGAACTTGATTTTACGCCAGTTGCGGGACCTTCTGCGGTAATTAATTCTAGGTCAGAACTCGCCAAACTAAACGATGCGAATGCTGAATTTCTGCTTGCAGCACTAACCACCAATAATTTGATTGAAATTAATACGGCAGATGGTCTGTGGACCAAGCATATTTATCTGCCGAGCTCTGCATCCATGACAAATAAAGTAATAAAGGTTAACTCACGAGCGGGGTATACATCATATGTTCAATACAGTGGTCGTGAGGAGAGTCTAAATCGTGGTGATACGCTGGTATTTAAATATTTAAATGGTCAGTGGATCCGTGACGGTGAATTAGCGCTTAATAAGCTCATTTACGCTCGCAACACTTGGAGTCTTAAGTTGCCACCTAACTGGATTAAACCTGGTGTTAAGATGCGGTTTACTCATGGCGAACTTTCCGGTGAGCTGAGCGGCGTTAAAGTGGGGGCACCTTCAGAACTGCTTATCCATACCATTGACATAGGCATGTTGACTAAGCCCCGTGATGCTTTTAATTTCGCCACAGATAGTGAAGCACAACGCGAATATTTTCAAACGGTTCCAGTCAGTCGTATGACGGTGAGTCAATATGAGCCTCTCTATTTACCAGAAGTCATGCTGCCGAACGGTACCTTGCTGACCGACTTCGACCCGAGTTCTGGAGGCTGGCATACTGGTACGATGCGCCAGCGGATTGGTAAAGAGCTTATTTCTATCGGCATTGATAACGCCAACTATGGTATCAACAGTTCGATCGGCGAGGGGGAAAGCGGACATCCCTACTTAGCATCGCAATTAGCTGCTCACAACAGCCGCGGTAAGTATGAGAACGGTGTAATCACCCATGGTGGTTCTGGTGGCGGTGGTATTGTGACCCTAGATGCTTCTTTGGGTAATGAATTTAGCCACGAAGTCGGGCATAACTATGGATTGGGTCATTACCCTGGCGGTTTTGCCGGATCTATTCATCGTCAGGCAGATGCTGTCAATTCTACTTGGGGGTGGGATGCGGATCGTAATAAATTTATTCCGAACATGACCGCGAAGATTTACAATGAGAGTACTTGCCGTGATGGGGAGTGCCAGGCACCTTTCTATGGCAGATACTTTGGTAAGGATGCCATGGGTGGGGGATATCCCCTGTCGTCATTTAATCGTTTCACCCTTTACACGCCGTACTCCGCGGCTATCATCCAGCGTAACCTTGAGTCAAAAGTCGTGTTTTCAGCCGATTCTGATACCGGTTTTAAAAAGTGGGATCCAGTAACACAAACAATGGAACCTTATCAACATCGTGTCATGGATGAAGCGCAGGCTAATGTATCGATCAACCAATTATCGGAAGATTATCTAACTGATTTATTTGAAGATCACGCCTTAGTGAACATTGGGATGTCCAACGGTAACTGGAAAAAATACATTAATGTACCAGCTGCATCCGAGCTTAATAAAGGTCGAACCATCACGATCGATCACGGCGCGGGTTACAATAGCCACCTGCAAATTAATGGTGATTCTGTTCTTATCTATAATGGATTGAAAACTTCTTATATCTCTGATGGCCTAAGCTGGATTGAAGGCGAAGCACCCGATCTGACGGTAGCAAGAGCGCCAACCTCGTTTGGTATCCCTGTTACTACGCTGGTCGGTTATTACGATCCGAAAGGGATATTACCTAGTTACATCTATCCTGCATTGCATGGTTCATATGGCTTTACTTACAGTGATGATAATGAACGACTTTCTGCAAATGACTGTCAATTACAGGTAGCAACAAGTAACGGTCAGTCGTTGAGATTTAAGCTATCTGATGTTCGCAGCGATAGCGATACGATGAATAAATTCCATGTAAATATACCTGAAGCGGATCTTCCACAAAGTGCCGCAATTGTATGTAAAGGCAATGCATTAGTTGAAAGAGCAATTGATCCGGTTAAAGCACCTTTGTCTTACACCGTAAATGGATATGATAAAGATAAAACCTATTACCAATGGGGAGATTATGACCGTATTGGAACCGTCGGCGACATGTATGTATACGATAATCCTTACAATGGAGATAAGGAGTTATTTAAACTCTCTGGATTAGGCAGTGATGGCCGCTATTGGTATTTCCCAACGAATAAAAGCAATAATAGATTTTGGACATATATCTCGGATATAAACTAAAAGTCCATTTCAAGAACCCGAGGTTAAGTCGGGTTCTTGACCCTGTCCCCATTCTCATATGCAAACTATTATTTTCATTGATATGTCTATGATTTTAAATTCATTGCGCTAGATCATAGCGGCCATTGTCGGTTAGCCAAACAATGGTAGATGTAAACAATCTCATTAATAATGGACGATGATGATATGACCAATACCAAGCTTATCCGTATTTTGAAAACCTTTATTGTGATTGGTATATCGTTGATCTTATTTGGTCATTATCTATTGTCGTACACCGACTTTACCCAGCAGTATGGCGTGATGGGCATCATGATTTGTGCGGGTTGTATTGCGTTGGGTTTTGCTTGCTCGTTACCCACCAAAATGTACCTGACCTTTGTACTTGTTAAGCGTGAAAACGATCTTAAATCATCAATTACCCCACCAGAATAAGTGCTATAGATACTTTAGTGGAGCAGCGTTACTCTTTATCAAAGCTATCAACAATGATGGCGCCCATGGATGCTGGCATGGTGATCACAATAATACGTTTCAACGATACCAGTGGATCTGTCATTAGTGGCAGCTTATTTAAACAAAACAGCACTAATGCTACGACTAACGCGGTGATTAAATAAGCAATCACAATACGCAATAAAAAGCCCAGCTTTCTCGATTTTATGTCTCGTTGAAAAACACTTTCATAAGTAAATAAACTAAGAAAAATAAGTGACAGGGTAAAAAGCATGAGCAAATTAGGGGTAGGTAGTGTTTCTCCGAGCTTCCACGCTTCCTCTGAAAATGCGATGGGCACAGCAAGTGCAAATGCCCCAACAAAAATTTGACTGGCGTCCTCGACATTAAAACTAAATTTCATCTAGATTTTCCTTAGCCTAACATTGAGTACGTTGTTGACCGTAAGAGTGAGAACACCGTTTACAGTAAGAATAGCGTACCTAAGCACTAAGAGTGCGACGAAGCCAACAATATCGGTGACTGCGGTTAATATCCTCGAGCCTGTCTAGCTGCATTATTGATTGAAAAGTGGCTATAAAATACTAGACTTCAGAGTATGTGTTTTGTCTCTGCCCGCTTATGTATTTGGCGAGCAAGTTCAGCAGGAAGGGGATATCATGAATGGCCATAGCCTTACTATTATCGATAATCGAACGGGTATAAGTTACGAAATACCCATTCAATACGGCACTTACCCTGGTTACGGTGCCAGTATTAATGCACTTGAACTCAGGCAGATAAAAGCATTTGAAGATGATTTTGGCCTTTTGACCTATGATCCTGGTTATACCAATACGGCGTCATGTAAAAGTAGTGTGACTTTTCTGGACGGAGAGCGAGGGATGCTGCAATACCGGGGTTATCCCATTGAGCAGTTAGCCGAACAAAGCACTTATTTGGAAACCGCTTATCTGCTGCAATACGGCGAGTTGCCGAACTCGGCGCAGTTGGCTAAATGGCGTGAAAATATTAGCCAGCATACCTTTGTGCATGAGAATATCAAAAAACTGATAGACAGCTTCCGGCATGATGCCCATCCAATGGGGACATTAGTGGGCACCGTCGGTGCCCTGTCGACCTTCTATCCTGATGCTAAAAATATTAATGATGAAAGCTGCAGGCAAAAGCAGGTTTGGCGGTTAATGGCCAAGATGCCAACACTCGCTGCGTTTGCTTATCGCCATAGTTGTGGGCTGCCTTATGTTTATCCCGATGATAATTTGTCATATGTCGGCAACTTCATGAGTATGCTGTGGAAGATAAGCGAATTAAAATATCAGCCCAATCCAGTGTTGGAAAAAGCCATTGATGTGCTGTTTATTTTACATGCCGACCATGAACAGAATTGCAGTACCAGTGCGATGCGTGCGGTGAGCAGCTCTTATACCGACCCATTTTCGGCCACCTCGGCAGCCATCGCCGCGCTTTATGGACCGTTACATGGTGGCGCAAACGAAGCCGTACTGCGTATGTTGAACGAGATTGGTTCAGTTGACAACGTGCCTGATTTTATAAAATCAGTGAAATCAGGGAAGGGCGGCAAGTTGATGGGATTTGGCCACAGGGTGTATAAGAGCTATGATCCCCGCGCCAAGATCTGTAAAAAATTAGCCTACGATGTTTTCGCTGTGACTGGTGCTAATCCGCTGATTGATATCGCGCTGGAGCTGGAACGGATCGCGCTGGCTGATGATTATTTTATCTCGCGTCATCTTTACCCGAATGTTGATTTTTATTCAGGTTTGATTTATCAGGCGATGGGATTTCCGGTTGGCATGTTCCCGGTGCTATTTGCTATTCCACGCACCGCGGGCTGGCTGGCGCAGTGGCAGGAAGGCCTAGTTGATCCGGATCAAAAGATCGCGCGCCCGCGCCAAGTTTATTGCGGTAATCAAATTCGAGATTATGTACCGATAAATAAACGCTAGCATAGATGATTTCAACAATTGCTTTCCCTTTCTTCTAACGACGAACTGCATGCTGACACCACAATACACCACCAATGTGGCAGGATTTGCCTAAGGTGCTATGTTGAGTAAGCGACAGACCTTGCTTGGCAGTGCTGGTAGGACTACTATGGAGTGGTTAGCTGATGGCTGAATCACAGCTGACAGAGCAAATGACATTGATAGAATATGATAGAAAATTATAATGCGTGGTGACAACGACCGCTTTCAGCGGCGTTGTACATAATTAGGAAATAGACATGTTTTTGCTAAATAATATACATAATCGAAATTATAAAAAATGCTATCCAACAGAATCAGATGTCATATTTGATATCTCGGAAAAGCAATTGGGGAATGTTAAAAATACGGCTTGGAAAGAGCTTCGAGAAGGCAGTATCGTCTGTGTCGTAACCAGCACAAGAAAGGTGAGTACGTTTTGCAAAGTGACTGCAATTAAAGGTCTTGGAGATAAAGATCCTGATAGCGGTGAAACATTCCTTTTATTTGGTGTCGTGATCGCAAAGCTAATGCCTGAAAGTAATATGGGTTTGCTGCTTAGCAAGTTCAGTGTCAAGCATCAGTACCTTCCCAATAATAAATTTAGCATAGGTTTTAATGTTGCTGAATTGGGCTCGGCATTAGATCCCTTAGAAGTAAAAACCAGACGCGGAATTAAAAGCATTAGCGAGCTTAAAGAAAACGCATAACCAATGTGCCAAGGTTAACGCTCGTACGTGAGCGTTACTGGCATCGAGTATTTAATTGTTACCAACGAACTCTTCAGACCATACATCCTGTATCTCAGGCCAACCCCAGACATTTATCGACACGCCTTTGAGTACCCCTTGAAAAAACAAGGTCTGCCGATGGTGCAGCATAGGTATCATCCAGTGCTCAGTAATCATCGCTGTACTAAGTGATTCCAACTCCGTGAGGTAATTGGTCAATGGCTGTTGCTGACGAATGCTGATTAGTTTAGCTTGCAGCCAGTTACTCGCCTCAGCAGGCAGACTTTTATTTAGTACCGAATTCGATAACATCCAGTGAAATATTGACGTTGGCAGGTTGTCGTCTAAATCCAGACTAATTAATATCAGGTCTTCCATCAGTATATTTGCACTGGCTTTTTGCACTAACGCCTCAAAGGCATAGACGTTCACCTCGCAGTCGATACCCACTTGCTTAAGTCGTGCCGCCATCGCCTGAGCGCATTCATTTAAAGTATGATGTTCGAATATAGCGATAGTCAGTTTGCTTGGTAGCGGTTGTTCTGCGGTGCCTGTCGACATGATCTTCAACCAATTGGACAGTAGGTTGCTTACGTATGTTATATAGGTTCGTCATGGAGAATTATCGTTGTTGACATAAAAATTGAGAGTGAAAATTGTCGATTTATAAAGCGAGCGCTTTTACTTTTCAAGATGAAATAAATCGGGGGTATTATGTATTTTTATTGTTTTTCAATCAAGATTGAAAAGTGATATATGTAATTAAATTCAATGTTTTAAGGTTTTTTACGGTGGGTTAGCGTGAAGGGTTTACTATCATTTATTAAAATAAGCCCTGCGAAACGCAGGGCATCAAAGAGTATTAATTACTTCAGCTCTACCCAGTAGTCTTTGTTCACTTCCATGAGGTCATCAAGGATGGCTTTAGCGATTGACGCACTCGGAATAGTTTTCGATAATGTCAACGCCTGCCATAGTTTCTGATAAGAACCTTGCACGTGCGCTTCAACAACCAACTTCTCAACCGATACCTGTTGGTTCATCAAGCCTTTTTGGAATTCAGGGATATCACCAATTTGTAGTGGTTTTGCACCCGTGCTATCAACAATACACGGAATTTCTACCATCGCAGTGGCATCGAAGTTGTTAATCGCACCGTTATTAGGCACGATCAATAGCATACGTTCCTTAGTATTAAAGGCGATGGCAGTGGCCAAATCAACGATATAAGACGCGTGTTCTTCCACTTCAATACTGGTGTCTTTCGCTGTACCGCTGGCAATGATACGGTGACATTCAGTAAAGACTTCTGTCTCACGACCAGCCATAACCTCATTCGCACGCGTGAATTCTTTGTCGGAATGCTCAACAACATAATCAGGATACAGGTAGTATTTAAGGTAAGTATTTGGAATCGTTTCAGGATCCAATGCATATACATCACGCACCTTAACAAAAGTTGCGTTCCACGATGGATCGTTGTGCTGCGAATCGTCCATAGCACTTGGTGGCAGGTAGCCGTTCTCTTTGACGTATGCTTTGATACGAGGCATCAGATCTTCACCCGTATTACTATCCTTAAACTCTTTCCACCAACCGAAGTGATTCAAACCGTAGTACATGATGTCAAACTGCTTACGGTCTGGGTAACCCAAGATTTCAGCGATACGCGTTTCGATACCAATCGGCATATCACAGATATTCAGAACTTTTGAATTAGGACGCATAACACGGCATGCTTCTGCAACGATCGCTGCTGGATTAGAGTAGTTCAGCATCCACGCATTCGGAGAGTATTTTTCCATGAAATCGATAATTTCGATAACGGCTGGAATTGAACGTAGACCATAAGCAACACCACCTGCGCCACAGGTTTCTTGACCGACGCAACCGTGACGTAGTGGGATCTTCTCATCCTGTTCACGCATCGCATACAAACCAGCACGGATATGGGCCATACAGAAATCAACATCAGTGAAGGCTTCTTCTGGATCTGTAGTATAAGAAAACTCGATATGTGGCGCTCGCTCTTGCAGTAAGATTTTGCATGCTTCAGCCACTGTTTCTTGACGCTGGGCAAAATTATCATAAAATTTTAGTTTGCGAATAGGAAAGCGATCTTGGTTTTCTAATAGCATCATCACGATACCTGGAGTAAATGTTGAGCCACCACCTGCGATCACGACAGAAAATTGTTTGTTCATAATAAGCCTCATTTTGTGTTGGGCGGCTTACTACCGCCCGTAACTATGTTTAATGAATAATGTGTTTAATAAAAAATTTGTTTAATTAGCATTTAAGCTGCTGGACTAAGAGTTAGATCGACATCAGTACTGTTTGCCGCACTGTAAATCAAATCACACTCTTCGCGCAGTTGGGGAACGTTCAATCCTATAATCACTTGAATCGCATTGCCTCTCGTTACTAGGCTTAATGCTCCAGTACTCACAAAGTGTTCTAATGATTGCACCTTGCTTGCATCTCTCACGGTTACTCGCAAGCGAGTAGCACAATTACTTAGGTCGGCGATATTCTCAACACCGCCCAGAGCCGCGATGGTTTTAATGGCTTGGATTTGTAGTGGCTTTGCGGCATTACCATCTTTACTGGTAATCCCATGCTTTTGATTGAAATCCTGCTTAGTATGTAGTTTCATTTCGCTGTCACCACGACCGGCAGTTTGTACATTAAACTTGACGATTAGGTAGCTGAATAAGACAAAGTAGATAGCGATAAAGCACAGACCAATCACAATTTGAGTAGCTATCATGCCGGAATGGTTGTCCAGCAATGGGATCCAGTTAAAGGTAACAAAATCAATCAGACCACCGCCCATATTGCCGGAGACACCAAAGCTATACATTATCGCAGCCATCGTGCCAGCCAGCAGTGCGTGAATTGCAAACAGCCAAGGGGCAATAAATAGGAAGGTAAATTCCAGTGGTTCGGTGACCCCGATGACTACCGCAGTCAGGGTCGCAGGGATCAATAACGCGGCAACTTTCTGACGATTTTCCGGTTTAGCGGTGTAGTACATTGCCAGAGAAATACCGGTACAACCGAAGATCTTAGAGTTACCGTGCAAAGCAAAACCGCCAGCAGGAAACAAATCTTTGATTGACTCACTAGATTGCGAGAAAACTTCTAAGTTAGTTATCCAATCTACAGTAATACCATTTGGCGTCACCACATTACCGAACACGAACGGGGTATAAACAAAATGATGCAGACCAGTCGGGATTAAAATACGTTCTAAGAAAGTGTATAGCCAAACACCAAGTGAACCAGATTCAATCATGAAACTTTGCATATTAAGAATGCCATGTTGAAACGATGGCCATATCATCAGAGTCAGCCAAGCGGCTATAAACACGGCGAAAAAAGAAATCATCGCAACAAAAGAGGCACCTTGAAAGATACCGAGGTAGGCGGGCAACTGCTTATCAAAGGTACGATTGTGAATCCAGGTCACCAAAGATGCAATAATAATGGCGCCAAAAATACCGGTGTCGAGTGTTTTAATCCCGGCTATTTCAGTCAGACCTGAAGTGCCACCGATAGCTTGGGAGAAATCGACACCGAAGTAATCGCCCCAAAATCCACCCATTGCACCAACAAAATAGTTGAAGGTCAAATAGGAGATCATCACTACCATCACCGCACGGGCATGTGCAGTTTTAGCAAGGCCGATAGGTAAACCGATCGCAAACAGCAGAGCCATATTCCGAAAGACAGCCCAACCACCTTCTTCAATAACTTGTAATATCTGATAGTACATTCCATTTTTGTCAGCTAAATCGCCAACAAAGAGAGGGTTTTTAAGAACAATGGTAAACCCAATCAATATCCCTACAAATGGAAACAGTAAAACCGGGGTAAACATCGCCCCACCTAAACGTTGTATAGCACTAAACATGGATAGATCCTTCTTATTTATGTGACCGATAATGTTTCGTTTTTTAGCTGTGTTCACATTATGCTTACCCAATAAGTAATACAAATGTATGATGTTTGAAGTGTGATGCTCACCCCATAAGTAATACAAATATATGACGTGTTAGTCATTATGTATAACCAATTTAGCACTAGTTTGATTGGCACAGATGATTGTGCAATAAAACCTTTAATAATCAGTTGGTAACAGATGTGTGTAATTATGCGTTATTATTTTATTTTATTTTCTGCATTTTCATTGTAATATTCAGTACCATTTTTTAATGGTAAATTGTACATTGTGCAATAACTCCTCCGGATAGGTTATTGATTTGTACCATTTCATTGAGATAGATTTCA
>NZ_JASJHF010000174.1:0-5935 GCF_033791185.1 Moritella sp.
ACCAATACCTTTACTATACAGTTCTTTAGCACGTTTAAAGTCAGAAGTCGCAACCACGAGATTGGCTTCAATTGAATCAAGCTTATCTTGGAATGGTTTTGGATCTAATTTGAAAAGCACGTCACCTTTCATCAGTAATTGATTCGGTTCAACAGGTACTTCAATGACATTACCATTAACCGCAGGCACAATCGGTGTTGTTACATAGTATTCACGACTAATTTCTGAAAACGGATGGTTATAATTCATGGTGAAGACCAGTCCACCAATTAACACAATCCCACCGAGTACCGCGGTGGGTACACTCCATTTATTTAGCGGGATCTTGAAGATTTTGAATATAGCGATACAAACAGCGGTATACGTTAGTATGAGTAATAAATCCATTATTCACTTCCTCCTTCTAACGCATTGAGACGTTGTTTTACTTCAGTTAATTCAAGTTCTAATTTTTCAATATGTTCTTTACCTGAATGGCCATCGGAAAAGCCCCATCCACGATCGGTTCGATATAAAGTTGCCCAAATCCACAGGAAAGGCCAAAGTACGTGTAAGGTGAAGAGACTTACCCAGCCTGCAACATGGATTGCATCTTGGTGAGGATGGTTTCGGTGGACTGCAATTTCATAGGGAATATCATGTATAACGATAACACCATAAAACAGTACAATAGCAACAAACACCAGTATTCCCAGTGCAGCGTATTCCAGCATAATTAACTCCTTTAATCGCTCAGAATCTTTCTTACCGCTTGTAAGACTTCTTGTAATAAGTGATAAGCCTACCATTAAACCCAAGTAAAACAATAATATAATTACGGCTTACAAGCTTCAATGATAGACTATTTATAGCGTAAATAAGGAAATTACCCGCCGCAAGTCTTACTGCATCGGTTTTAACCATTCATGCGTTGTATAATTCGTTTAATAAAGTCTTTTAGTTTGGGTTTATTTTCTGCTGAAAAACTAATCGGTCGGCACGCTGTCACCGCCGCTAAACCAATACGCGCGGTATATACACCAGCACCAATGCCTTGGCTTAAACGTGCCCCAGTAATGCCCGCTAAACTGGTTGTACCGAACTCTTGTAACATTTCATCGAGCACCAATTCACTCACACCGATTAGTGCTAGGTAACGGAGGACACTTTTTAATAGTTTATAACGGTTAGCCAAAGAAGGGCGCATACCGTATACCTGCCCTACTTCGTCAATCATTTTCATGCTACGCCACAATGCTAATAACATATCCACAGTCGCCCATGGGCTAGCAGCTATCACAACCCCGGTTTGCACACTATGTTTCGAAACGCGGCGTAATGCTTCTTTATCTAATGGCGCGAGAAACACTTGTTCCAAATGCACCATAGCTTCTTTATCATTACTGTAATCAGGCATAGATTTTAGGCTTTTTGCCAGTAATGTCGCTTGTGGTTTACCTTTATAAAACGTAGTTAACTTAGCGATCAAACCTTTTGCTTGGCCGACATCATGAGTAGCTTTTAACTGCTCTGCTTTATCTTGTATTCCTTGCAATGCCGCCATATTTTCTTTGTCCGACATAAAGCTAAATAAACTACGTAGTGCCAGCACTGCAACAATAATAATCAATCCAGCGAAACCGCTTGCCGCAATCCAATGCAAGGCTAACGCGCTTTGAAAAATAGTATAAATTTGCCACAAAGACATCACTCCAAAGATGCTCGCCACCCCGATAACAAACGATTTAAGCCCTTTAATTGGCAATGCTTCTAGCGTTAATCCACGGTAAGCGTCATCGACCACATCGTCTGCGGTAATTGAAGCTGGTGCTTTACTCAAGTCATTATCGAGATCCGGCATAAATACTTTTGCTTCACGAGTTGGCGTTGCCACAACATTATCAACTTGCATATCGATGGTTTTACCTTGCTTAGTCACAGGCATTTATCCCCTATTAATTCATTCAAAATACTATCAATGCGAATGTGTGGTAATACGTCTCGGTTATTAAACGACAACCCTTGCGGCGGATTTAACAAGGGTATCTGCCAATCTAAAAATGGCTGCCATTGTTTGCCCTCAGGGATCCGAGTCGGGATAGTGGGATGAATGTAACCAATAGGTTTGCCATTCACGCCACAACCTGCAATACCACGGTCACCTTGATGTTTTATCTCTTTAGAAGAGCGTACCGCAGCTGTCGCTTCACAAATTGGCTGTACGCCCTCATGCTGAGCACTCTTATAAGCCTGCTTTACAATCACACCTAACAGCTGTCGAACAGCATCATGATCTTCACTTAATACCTGATCTATCTTGGTCGCAGCAAACACCACCTTATCAATCTTAGGTTTAAATAATTGCACTAAGCGATTTTGGCTACCGTATGAAAAACTCTCGGTAATACTAGTTAATGCTTGGCGCATATCATCCAGATAATCGGGTCCTGCATTTAAGGTATTAACCACGTCCACCAGCACGAGTTGGCGGTCAATACGACTAAAAAAGTTTTTATAAAAAGGATCAACTAATTGCTTCACATAACCTTGATAATTACGCAGGCAATACTTGTAATAGCTATTATCAGCCGCTTCGTTGAGTATTTCGTCACTGTATTGCTGACAACCCAGCAACGGCACAAAGTTTAATAGATCACTATTCTCTACAGACCCAGGTAATAAGAAGCGTCCAGGCTGGATCAAGCTTAAACTGCGGTGTTTATATTTACAGTCATGCAGAAACTGCACAAACTTAGCGTTTAATGATTTTAATACTGTTTCGTCAACCGCTGACATTAGGTCTAATTGACTTAATTCGTCAAACAAGTCACCCATCAATTCTCGTCGCGGTGATGCTTGGTATTGCGCTTGGCATTGTTCGCTCCAACGCGCAAAGCTCATGTCACGCAGCGGTAAATCGAGTAGCCACTCTCCCGGATAATCACGGATCTCAAGAAACAAGGAAAACTGCTCAGCCTTTAATGGATTTAAGCGTCGCCCTGCTCGTGATAATCTTAATTCAAGCAAGCAACCGCTAATGTCTGTCGTAGATGCTGGCCACTTAGCTTGTGCTTGCGTTAGGCTCTGGTAATTTTTTTCATAAGGAAATACCGGAATATCCACATCTGCTAACGGGTGCATTTTCACGCCGAGTAGACGTTCACTCAATACTGGCGAGAATCCGGCGAGACAGGCATTCTCATGCTGCATAAGCTGGTTAATCAAGCTGGTGATAAAGGTCGATTTACCACTTTTACTCAAGCCGGTTATACCAATACAAAAGTAACGGTTCTGCAGCTTAGCAATACTCGCCAGCCCATCTTCTTTAAGGGATGTAGCTTTACGAGATGCTTTATTCATTAATTTGGAAAATTTTTTGTCTGAGTCTCGCATATACCTACTTCATGGTTAAAGGAAGGAGAACAAAGGTCCTTTCTGTAAATAGAAAGTCTACTGTAATAAAGAGTTTACTATATATAAGGAGTATACCCAAACAAGCTGAATGAGAGATGAATAAAGGGGATTACAATCTTAGCGGCGCAATTTAGATACAGCGGTGACAGAAATATTTTATCCGCAGGAATGCCCTTTGCTTGTAAGGCTGTCTCGACTTTGTTTTACATCTGAGTTTGCAACAGTCGAAATCTGCATCTAAAAAAAGGCTCCGAAAGGCATCGGAACCTTAAGTCTAATTATACTGTAACAGCATATTTATCTTCTATGAGATGAGCATTTTCAGCCTTAATGCCCTTAGATTCACTCAGATGATCATAAAGCTCATCGGTAAGCGGGTTTTTCTTACGTTTAATGATGGTATAAACCTGATAACCCAAAATACCGGTGTTAAATACCAACGCTATGATACTAATCGTATAGTAAGTAACAGGACTATGGGTTGATGCTACTGCATATTTACCCATAATAAAGAAGTCAGGGATCGTCATCATCATCATCATGTACAACGCCAGGGTATGAACCCGATGCTGAGCCCAGGCGCCTTTTTTCATAAGTAAAGCTGGTATTGTCGCCGATATAATTAACGCCATACTGTAGAATGAACGGTCTGTTAGGCAGTTATACACATAAGCAAAATTCCACAGACCATATCCGATGATCCAGAACCAGGTCATATCAGGCCATACAAGGTCATGGTGTCTATCTTTGGTGATCACAATACCGAACCAACCACATACAACAAGCAGATTGAAGATACCCGCGATTGCATTAATGTAATTCCAAGGACCACCCATATAGAACATGCCTTCGGTAAACCCTTGCATGTTAACTACTTCAAACTCCCTAATAACAGCTTCAAGAATGTTGATAACGAGGATACCCGGAGCTAAAAGTAGAAAATACTTATTTGATTGGCCTTTCTTGGTAAATCGCAAAAATAATCCAATCCAGCACCCTATTAATGCTGAGATAACTTTTGTCCAGGCAAACCAGTTCGCAGTTTGAGATCCGGAATCAGCACCGGAAGTGGTCGGCCATACCGTAATAGCAAGAATTGCCGGTAATACCATAAAAAAGAAAATGCCCGTGTACTTGTTAAAGCGGCTAATTTCATTGGCGATCAAGAGACCCCCCAGAATGCCAAACCACATAAGTGCGGAATGCAATGGGATATTTTCGAAAAAAAACATAACTTCTCCTATTTATAAACAACAATACAAAAATATAATTAACTGAAACATAATCTATATCCGCCATTTATAACTAAGGCTTAATACTGTTTAGATAGTTACAAATGTCGAAGCCCAGAAAACAGAAGAAAGCCCAACGGGCGGTCTAAATTTAACAGGACTTGTATTTTGAATTAGGGAAATATACATTTTTTGGCTTTCAATTCTTCTCGAATTTTATGCTCAATCATGTCAAATTAGCGAAGAAAAATATTAGCTTGATATTTCGTCCCGACTCCCAACATTTTTATGGGCAGCTCTAAGACTTTTGACATGTTGTTTAACGATATTTTTAATGCCTTTATTATCGTTAACATTTCCACTTATCGCCCGGGTGTAAACGGAGATAAAGGCTTGATTTTCGGTGTTCACGACAGTCACCACTGACTCGTTGAATAACCGTATGACAGTCTTTATCAGTTAGGCGTAAACCATGTCCTTCAGGTTATGGATGTAAGCCTTTAATGCACAGCATTAACATATTTCGTCTTTTGTTGTTGCTGAAAACATGAAATTTATCGAGTGCAAAATCTGCTAAATATGGGGGCACATCGTCAGCTTCTCTAGCGAAAAATGACCTCTACACTCTTGTTTTTAAAATACTATATACCTAACATCTTATTTGTCTAGACTTATTACTCTATTTCTCTACAGCTATCTAACTTTACCACACCCCATTATGGGTATGCCATGTAATGCCGACGAAGGCACAGTTTATGCTTAAATAATTTAGATAAAAATGGCTAAGGTTTCTCAACCTTAGCCATTCATATCAATTTGTCTATCTGAACGCAGCTATTACTATCTAACGTAGCGAACAAAGCTACTTAGCCAAATTAACGGCTTGGTTTTGACTCTTTCTTGGCACGGTTATTGGTTTTCTTACCGTAAGAGCGGTTTTTAGCACGACGTTTGTCATCAGTACGGCTATTGCCTTTACTTTTACCGCCGCTATTACGACCGTCATCAACAGGTTTGCTTAGATCAGGTTCATAACCCGGTAACCATTGCGCCACTAAACGGGTATCAAGCAGGGTTTCAATCTCTTCTAACAACCAGTTTTCACCGATGCTGACTAAAGACGTTGCCGTACCAGATAAACCAGCACGACCTGTACGACCAATACGGTGAATGTAGTCTTCTGCTTTAAATGGTAATTCAAAGTTGATTACATGCTTAAGCTGTTCGATATCAAGACCACGTGCAGCAACATCTGTTGCTACCAATGCGCGTACTTTACCTGCTTTAAAATCTTCCAGACCACGTTCACG
>NZ_JASJHF010000175.1:0-6455 GCF_033791185.1 Moritella sp.
GGACAGATACACCGTTAGCGGTACTTTCCGATCGCCCGCAGCAACTATCCCACTATTTTAAACAGTTGTTTGCCCAGGTAACCAACCCGCCAATAGATCCGATCCGAGAAGAGTTGGTGATGTCTTTGCGTGGTTATGTCGGTAACTCGCATAATTTATTGGCAGAGACGCCTGCGCATTGTCACAAGATTGAAATTGATCAGCCAGTGCTGACCAATGAAGAATTTAAAAAACTACAACAAATTGACCATAATCACCTGCAGTCTAAAACCATTGATATCACCTTCAGAGCCACGGGCAAAGAAGGCGAATTGAAGACTGCGCTTGATCGTATCTGTCAGTATGCCAAAGATGCGGTAAATAATGGCTATGCACTGCTGCTATTAAGTGACCGTACCATCGACACCGATCATGCAGCAATACCGTCAGTACTTGCGACGGCCGCGATCCATCATTATTTGATTCGTGAAGGTTTACGTGCCAAAGCAGACCTCATTCTTGAAGTCGCCGATATTCGTGAAACCCATCACTTTGCTACCGTGTTGGGTTTTGGCGCTGCTGCGGTTAACCCTTACCTGGCACTTGAAAGCTTGTACAGCTTGCGTGATGAAGGTGTTATCAACTCTGAACTAAGTAATGACGCCGTTGTTGCTAAGTATATTAAAGCGGTTGGCAGTGGTTTGTTGAAGATCTTCTCTAAAATGGGGATCTCAACTTTACAGTCTTACCAGGGTGCTCAGATATTTGAAGCGCTGGGTATCAACAGTGATGTTATTGATAATTACTTCACTGGTACGGTAAGCCGTATTGAAGGTATTGGTCTGGATCAAATCGCACAAGAGGCGCTAATGCGTCACCGCGAGGGCTTCCTACCTGAAGACCGAATTGCTGCTGATGATCTGTTGAAGTCCGGTGGTGAATACGCTTGGCGTCACGATGGTGAAAAACATTTATTTAATCCAACAACGATCCGCTTATTGCAACATTCTACTGCCAGCAATAATACTGCACAGTTTAAAGAATATGCCAACGCCGTTGATACACAGAGTAAAGATGCGTTTACCTTGCGTGGTTTACTCGAATTTAGCGCGGAGCATAAATCTATTCCATTAGAAGAAGTGGAGCCGATCGAAAATATTTTCAAACGTTTTGCTTCAGGTGCGATGTCCTTTGGTTCGATCTCTTGGGAAGCACACACGACACTGGCTATTGCCATGAACCGTATTGGCGGTAGAAGTAACAGTGGTGAAGGTGGTGAAGATCCTATTCGCTTTACGCCAATGGAAAATGGCGATTCGATGAAATCGCGGATCAAGCAGGTCGCTTCCGGACGTTTTGGTGTAACCAGTCATTACCTAACTAATGCAGACGAATTACAAATTAAAATGGCGCAAGGTGCTAAGCCGGGCGAGGGTGGACAATTACCAGGCCACAAGGTTGATGCCTGGATTGGTCGTACACGTGGTTCTACGCCAGGTGTTGGACTTATTTCACCACCACCGCATCATGACATCTATTCAATTGAAGATTTGTCACAGCTTATTTTTGACCTTAAAAATGCGAACCGTGAAGCGCGAGTAAATGTAAAACTGGTATCCGAAGCGGGTGTTGGTACCATCGCATCCGGAGTGTGTAAAGGTTATGCTGATGTAGTACTGATTGCTGGCCACGATGGCGGTACAGGTGCATCACCACTGAGCTCGATTAAACATGCGGGTCTACCTTGGGAACTTGGTCTGGCTGAAACTCATCAAACACTGGTACGTAATCATTTGCGTAGTCGTATTACAGTGCAAACCGATGGGCAATTGAAAACACCTCGAGACCTTGCTATAGCGACCCTGTTAGGCGCGGAAGAATACGGTATGGCAACAACTGCATTAGTGGTTGAAGGTTGTATTATGATGCGTAAGTGTCACTTAAATACCTGTCCTGTTGGCATTGCCACTCAAGATAGAGAATTACGCGGACGTTTCAGTGGTCAAGCCGATATTTTGGTTAACTTCTTTACTATGATGGCAGAAGGTTTACGTGAAATTATGGCGGAGCTGGGCTTTAAAACCATCAATGAAATGGTTGGTCAAACTCAGTATTTGAAAGCGCGTACCGATGTTGATCATTGGAAATATAAGGGTGTCGATTTATCACCGTTGTTGTATAAAGAAGAATGTGCAGCTGAAGAAACCCTATACTGCTCTAAAGAACAGAAACACCTTATCAACGATATTGTTGATCGCCGCATGATGGCTGACGCCAAGGATGCTCTGGAAAATCAAACACCCGTTAATCTTGAGTATGACGTAGTCAATACCGATCGTACCATTGGTGCTATGTTGTCTAACGAAGTATCGAAAAGATATGAGGCTGACGGCCTACCGGAAAACACCATTAAGGTTAAGTTTAACGGTTCAGCAGGTCAGAGCTTCGGTTGCTTCTCAGCGAAGGGTCTGCGTTTTGAGCTTGAAGGTGATGCAAATGACTATTTCGGTAAAGGATTATCCGGCGCTAATTTGATTGTTTACCCACCTAAAGTGGCAAAATTTGAAGCAAGTAAGAATATTGTGATTGGTAACGTTGCTTTGTTTGGTGCTACTTCAGGTAAAGCCTTTATCCGCGGTATTGCCGGTGAACGTTTCTGCGTACGTAACTCAGGTGCTACCACTGTTGTTGAAGGCGTGGGCGATCACGGTTGCGAATATATGACTGGCGGTAAAGCCGTTATTCTTGGACAAACTGGCCGTAACTTCGCAGCGGGTATGTCTGGCGGTATTGCTTACGTCTTGGATGACAATAATGATTTAGCGAGCAAGTGCAACATGGAAATGGTGCAACTTGAGACACTTGAAAACGCTGCTGAAATTGCGGAATTAAAAGCGCTTATTGCTGAGCATAAAGACAATACACAATCGGATGTTGCTGAAGCCTTACTCGCTGACTGGGACAATGCCGTTAAACGTTTTGTCAAAGTTATGCCTGTTGATTTCAAAAAAATGCAACAGTATATGGATCAAGCACGCAATACCGGTAAATTTGAAACGGAATATGACGTGGCAGTCGAAGCATTCGACATGCATCTTGCAAATCTGGCAGCTCAAAGCGCCTGAGCTGAAAAGGAGACAATATTATGGGAAATCCAACCGGATTTATGAAAGTAGCAAGAGCCTTACCAGACGATCGCGATCCTAAAATGCGTTTGATTGACTGGCAAGAAGTCCATGAGCATATGCCAACGGCTGATATTGAAAAGCAAGCATCACGTTGTATGGATTGCGGTGTACCGTTTTGCCAATCAGCTGAATCACAATACGCTCCGGCGGTTGCAGGCTGTCCAGTCAACAATGTTATTCCAGAGTGGAATGATCTGATCTATCACGGCCGTTGGAAAGAAGCGGTGAAGTTGTTGCACAAAACCAATAACTTTCCGGAGTTTACTGGTCGTGTCTGCCCAGCGCCTTGTGAAGGTGCATGTGTATTGGGTATCAATGCTGATCCTGTCACGATAAAGCATCACGAATATGCGATTATTGAAAAAGCCTTTAAAGAGGGCTGGGTTGTCGCCAATATTCCGACCAAGCGCACGGGTAAAACCGTTGCGGTTATCGGTTCTGGCCCCGCAGGTATGGCTGCAGCGGCACAACTTAACTCTGCAGGACATATGGTTACTGTCTATGAACGCGCCGATCGTATCGGTGGTTTATTGATGTACGGCATCCCTAATATGAAACTGCAAAAAGAGATCGTTCAACGTCGTGTCGATATACTTGCTGAAGAAGGTATTGTGTTTGTCACTAATACTGAAGTGGGCAAAGATATTTCTGCATCACAACTTGAGCAGGACTTTGACGCTGTTGTACTGTGTGTCGGTGCTACAGTGCCTCGCGATTTAATGGTTGAAGAAGGCCGAGAACTGAATGGTATTCATTTTGCCATGGACTTTCTAAAAGCCAATACCAAGAGCTTGTTAGATAGTAAACATGCCGATGGTAACTACATTAATGCCGAAGGTAAAAATGTGGTTATTATTGGTGGTGGTGATACCGGTACTGACTGTGTGGGCACCTCGTTACGCCATAAATGTAACAGTGTAGCTCAGTTAGAGATCATGCCACAACCACCTGAGTCTCGACAGGCTAATAACCCGTGGCCACAATGGCCGAAGCAACTGCTAGTTGATTACGGTCAGCAAGAATCGATTGCGGTGCAAGGGCAAGATCCGCGTCAATATTTGGTGATGACGACCAAAATTGAAGGTGATGATAACGGCAATGTTAAAGCTGTTCACACGGTCAATGTTGAGTGGGAACGCAAAGCCAATGGTGCCATGGTGCCGAATAAGATCCCTGGCAGTG
This sequence comes from Moritella sp., assembly GCF_033791185.1. Taxonomy (GTDB): domain Bacteria; phylum Pseudomonadota; class Gammaproteobacteria; order Enterobacterales; family Moritellaceae; genus Moritella. The sequence continues at coordinate 4,350 of NZ_JASJHF010000175.1, forward strand.
AAAAAGTACTGCCTGCAGACATTGTGTTGTTAGCAATGGGCTTTATGGGACCGGAAGGTGGTTTGATTGAGCAATTTAATCTTGAAAAAGATGCACGCTCTAACATCAAAGCTGAATACGATAAGTTTGCAACGAGCAAACCGGGCGTATTCGCCGCTGGTGATGGACGCCGTGGTCAAAGCCTGATTGTATGGGCCATTGATGAAGGTCGCCGTGCTGCTCGTGAGGTTGATACCTATCTGATGGGTAAAAGCTACTTACCTTAACGCACGTTTGAATATTAAAAAGGCGGATCATTTATGATCCGCCTTTTTTTGTCCATATTTTAATTCCACTCATGTACCTATTAATCACAGATTTATCGTGTCATTGAGAATACTCTGCGCCATGGGTGATTGGCCATAGCAGTCATCTCAACAAAGTATCCCGTCAACGCAAAGGTTTGTAAACGCGTAGAGCTCTGCAGTTAAACTTAACTGTCATATTGTTATATTTCGGTAATTAATGAGATTATGTTTAATCAGTTACTTAGCCAAGTGTGTATATTTACGACACATCGTTGCATTAATAGAGTTATTGCCCTAAAATAGCCCAGCTTTCTCTTATACTATAAACAAGAAAATATCCAGCATCTATTGCTGTAACTGGGATCTACGCATGATAATAAAAAAAGAGTTTACAACAATGCTTGTTGGCACAATGCTTACCGTTGCAACACTTTCACTATCTGGTTGCGGCGGCGGTGGTGAAAGTGGTGAAAACAGTACTGTTCCTAAAAACACCATACCCGCTAAAGCTCAACGCCACGCACTCGAAGTTGAAGACATAAAAATAAACTATTACGAGTCGGTGGTCATCAATCCGCGCGTCGATAACAGAATGGGCTCGCTGACTTACAGCATCCTTGACAGCACATCTGAAAATATGGCACAAATTGATCCGCAAACAGGTCAGATCTCGGTGTTCAATCCGGGAATGCTTACTGTTGAAGTAACCGATACCAGCACCGTATTTGAAAACTCTACGTCTCATTTTACTGTGACCATCGATAAGGGGACCAACTACGCATTAACCGCTCACTCTAAATATATTTCAATCGACAGCACCAATGATTTTGTTAATGCTGAGAATAATAAGGGCACGGTGACTTACAGTGTTGCAGATGACAGCCTAAGCCTGCTCGCTATCAATGCGGAAAACGGTAAGCTCGAGCCTCTTAATGTAGGACACGCAACTGTTTTAATTGAAGATGCTGGGAATGAAAAATATGATCCTGCGAGGACTACTGCCAGTGTTATCATCAAAGCGCTCACTGCGGGCATAATTCAATGTACCGACTTGACTGATGTTTTATATTCAGAAGGTTTAACCCTAAAGTCGCCATGCTTAAGCGGGGATGACGGTACTAAATATGATTATAAAATTTATTCTGGCGGCAATATCGATCAAGACGTGATTGATATCGACAGTCAGAGCGGCCTGATTACTGTCAAAAAAGTTGGAAGCACGGTTGTTGAGGTTACCGTCAGTTATGATGGTCGTTACAGTAAAGATGCTGATACGGTTTATTTCAACGTTGATATTTTGAAGGGAAAACGACAGGCTGTCAGTGTTGAAAGTCAGACTTTTAGCTATTCGGACGGAGAAATCATTCACCCGAATGTTAGCAATATTGTTGGTCATCCACGCTATAAGGTTGAGGACGGCAACAGTGTTATCGAGATAAATGAAATGTCGGGTTATCCGCAGATCATCGGTGTCGGTACCGCTAAGTTGAGAGTAACCGATGATAGCAATTCAAATTACCTATCTTCAAACAATGAATTTAGCTATACCGTCGACAAAGGTGCACATCCCGGCCTTAAGTCTGACACAGTGATTAAACGTAGCTATGAGGATGGCTTAACAATCACCCCGCATATTGACGGTCAGCAAGGGCCACTGAGCATAACCGGTGATCCTAATCAGGTCCATATTGATGGCGAGAACATTATAGTCAAAAAGGCTGGCAGTATTAAGCTTATGGTCAAAGATTCAGGTAATGAGTTATATCTTGAGTCTGCTTCTGTACCATTGGTTTTAGATATTGTACCTGGTGACCACCCT
>NZ_JASJHF010000176.1:0-20343 GCF_033791185.1 Moritella sp.
AATCGATATCGGTTGGAATATCTTACGCCAGAAGGCTAGCTCATAACTGGCAGCATCCTGCTTATTACTGTCTAAATAAGTAATATAAGAATATAAACCAGAGATGGATAAATCTTCCGGATCAATCGTCACGACATCTAATTTTTCCGGGGTCAGCGTCGAATCCCAGCGCATGTCAGGCTGCTCGGTCACCGAAATATGGTCACTGCCAAAGTGAGTAATACGGATGCCCGTCAACTCCCAATGCTTATCTGCGAAAACAGCTTTAGCAGCTTGCGTAGTTTTAATTAAACGCTGATTGTCAGCAAATTCATAAATAGTGACATTATGCAGTTCGCTACCATTGTTCACCGCACCGATGTTAATAAAGTTTTCTTTGTCTTTGGCCCAGACACCTTTTTGCGAGCGAATAATCGATTGTCCCGAAATAGCCTCGCCACGAAGTTCTGTCGCTTTTTGCTCTGTATAAGGTACTACGTACTCACCCATCAACATCACGACTATCATCATCGGGATCGCTGTTTTCATTGCTGACAGCACAATTTTAAAACGTGATTGACCAGCCGCTTGAATCACCACTAATTCTGAAGAACTCGCCAGTGCACCTAAACCAATTAGCGCCCCCAATAAAGCCGCCATCGGGAAAAAAATGGTAATTTCACGTGGCATCTTCAACAATACAAACAGTAACGCTTCAATTAAACCGTAGGTACCACGACCTACCGCACGTAACTGCTCAACATATTTAATCACCGCAGATAAACCGACTAAGGTAAACAAACAGATCATAGTGGCAAATAAAATAGCCTTACCAATATAGAAGTCTAAAATTTTAAGCACTGTTCTTACCTCGAGCAAAACGTAGTTTCATCTTATATACCGCATGGTGATACCAAGAGAAATTGGCTAAATTAAACCAAATAGCCAAAGTCAGCACCCCGAGATGGACAAGCCAAAAACCAAATAATAGCGGCAGTTTTTCATCTAAAATAGCCGAGCGCGCCGCGCTAAGTAACATAAAGTAAGTTAAAAACATTAATAGTGCCGGGAACAATTTTGCATAACGGCCTTGGCGTGGATTTACCATTGCTAACGGTACCACTAATAATGTCAGTAAAGGGATAGCAACAACTTGGGCAATACGCCATTGCAATTCCACCTTGTGTTCAAATTCATTCGAGTTCCATAATTCCGATGTCGGCAGCGCTTTGGTTTTACGGCCTCGTTCACTGACATCCTGCTCTTGAATCAATACGCGATAGGCACTGAAATCAACAATACGGAAGTCTTGTTGCGATAAATCACCTTCATAACGCAGTCCCTGACTTAGCTTCAACCACTGTGTACCATTGTCTTCTGATTCCACATTACCTTTATCAGCCAATACGACAGAAGGTCGCTCGCCTTCTTGGGACGGTGATTTTGCAATAAATATTTTGCGCAGGGCTTTATTACTGTCGTAAGATTCAATGTAAACCACAGCGCGGCCACCATCAAGGGATTCAAAACGCCCTTGTTTTAGCGTCGCCAAACCGGCATCAGCATCGACATTCTCTAATAATTGTACCCGACCTTCTTCAGCCGTTGGCGCATAGACAAATGCATTAAAGGCCACCAGTCCAATGGTTACCGATGACAATAATAACGATGACATGAGTATTCTGCTGGGGGTGTAACCACAGGCCGTTAAGATCACCATCTCACTTTCGGCATACAAGCGCCCATGCGCAAATAAAATACCAATAAACAAACTCACTGGTAAAATTAATGTACCCAACGCTGGCATGGTATATAGCAGCATCTCCATCACTAAATTGGCAGGTAAAGCACCCGTCATTACCTTCGAGAGCAGTGCGACAAACTGCTGGCTCACAAAGATAAGTGATAAGATGAATAAAACAGCAATTTGAGATTTCACTGTTTCAGCAAATAAATATCGGAAAATTATCACTTAAAACCTATATTAGACTAATGTTTTGTATGAAATACAGCTCATAATTAGGTAGACTCAGCTGCAAATGCAGTTAAATCGTTAACTACACACCCATTTTATCTGAAAATATTTAGTTTTTGATTAACTAAATACGTATAACCCCCTATTATGTTATAAATATTTGATTTTGTCTTTAGGAAACCGGAGAGTCCATGGAGTTCAATGTAAAAAGTGGTAGCCCTGAGAAGCAACGCAGTGCCTGTGTTGTTGTCGGAGTATTTGAACCACGTCGTTTATCGCCTGCAGCAGAACAACTCGATAAGATCAGTGACGGCTATTTAAGTTCCCTACTACGTCGCGGTGATATCGAAGGAAAGCCAGGTCAAGTATTGTTGCTTCATCATGTACCAAACGTACTCAGCGAACGTGTATTATTAGTTGGCTGTGGTAAAGAACGTGAATTGGATGAACGTCAATACAAGCAAATCATCACCAAAACAATGAATACCTTAAACGAAACTGGTTCAATGGAAGCAGTTTGTTTTCTACCTGAACTGAATGTTAAAGGTCGCGATACCTACTGGAAGATCCGCTTTGCCGTTGAAACAGCACGCGAAAGTCGCTACCGTTTCGACCAGCTAAAAAGCAATAAAGAAGAAACCCGTCGTCCATTACGTAAAATGGTATTCAACGTTACCTCACGCCGTGACTTACCAACCAGTGAAAAAGCTATTGCACACGGTTTAGCAGTAGCTAGCGGTATGCGTCTGTGTAAAGACGTAGCCAACATGCCGCCAAACATCTGTAATCCTGTTTACCTTGCCAATCAAGCGCGCCAACTATCTGATGAAAGTGACAAGGTCACCGTACAGATCTTAGGTGAGCCAGAAATGAAAATATTAAAAATGGAATCTTACCTTGCTGTATCTCAAGGTTCAGCAAATGAAGCTAAGATGTCGATAATTAATTATCAAGGTAACCCAGATCCAGACGCAAAACCGATTGTATTAATTGGTAAAGGTCTGACGTTCGATTCAGGTGGTATTTCATTGAAACCAGGCGCAGGCATGGACGAAATGAAATACGACATGGGTGGCGCTGCAGGTGTTCTTGGAACAATGAAGTCACTGGCTAAACTAGACCTACCAATTAATGTTATCGGTATTCTTGCAGGTTGTGAAAACATGCCAGGCAGCAACGCTTACCGTCCAGGTGACATTATCACCACAATGTCAGGTCAAACGGTTGAAGTACTCAATACCGATGCTGAAGGTCGTTTAGTATTATGTGACGTATTAACCTACGTTGAGCGCTTTGACCCAGAACTTGTCATCGACGTGGCAACCTTAACGGGTGCTTGTGTGGTTGCCCTTGGTCATCACATCACTGGCTTGCTATCAACGCATAACCCGCTGGCACATGAATTATTGAATGCTTCTGATCAAGCTGCAGATAAAGCATGGCGTCTACCAATTACTGACGACTTCCAAGAACAAATTGCAAGTCCGTTTGCTGATTTTGCCAATCTTGGCACCCCTGGCGGCGGTACAATTACGGCAGCCTGTTTCTTATCACGCTTTACTAAGAAGTATAATTGGGCGCATTTAGACATTGCCGGTACTGCTTGGGTAAGTGGTAAAAACAAAGGTTCAACAGGTCGTCCTGTGCCGATGTTGACGCAGTTCTTGCTTAACCGTACAGAACGCAGCGAAGTACAACAAGCTGACGAAGCGTAATTATATTTACGCGGTGAATATGTAAAAGTTCACCCGACGAGTATCTAAAAAGATCGCACAATAAATATGAAAAAGGTCACTACGGTGACCTTTTTAGTTTCTGAAAAAGCATAACCGTCCAGTATATCCAGATATTACCGCAACAACTGTATTTTCCAGTCCTGCGCTTTGTGTTATTATACGCAGTTATGTTTTAAACTTTCACTGTTCGTAATTTGGCGTAAAACTACCGATGAAAAAAGTCACTTTTTATATCATGCAAGAATCCAAAAGTGCTGCAGTGGCAACAATGCCTGCGCATCATGAGCTTGCTTGTAAACTGGCTGGTGAGTTTTATCAGCAAGGACAGCGCGTCTATATCCATACCAACGATGAATCGGCAGCTAACCATGTTGACGAATACCTTTGGCAATTAGATGCGAACAGTTTTGTACCACATAATTTACAAGGTGAAGGTCCACGTAATGGCGCGCCCGTTGAAATCGGTTTTCAACCACCTCGCCATCGTTATCAGGTACTTATCAACCTGCATGACCATACACCGCAATTTGCAGTCAACTTTAATCAGATTATCGATTTTGTACCGCATCAAGACGGCTTAAAACAACAAGCTCGAGAGCGTTACAAACATTATCGTCAAACAGGGTTACAACTGTTAACTGTGAACGCCGAATAATCAATCCACCATTGAGAATTAGAAAGCAGACCTATGGAAAAATTATACAATCCCCAAGCCATTGAGCAAGCGCTTTACCAGAACTGGGAAGAGCAAGGTTACTTCAAGCCAAACGGCGATCTAACCCAAGATGCATACAGCATCATGATCCCACCGCCAAATGTCACTGGTAGCCTGCACATGGGTCATGCCTTCCAACAAACGATCATGGATGCGCTAACTCGTTACAAGCGTATGCAAGGTAACAACACGTTATGGCAGGTTGGTACCGATCACGCTGGTATCGCAACACAAATGGTTGTTGAACGTAAGATTGCAGCTGAAGAAAACAAAACACGCCACGATTATGGCCGTGATGCTTTCATCAACAAGATCTGGGATTGGAAAAACGAATCAGGCGGTAACATCACGCGTCAAATGCGTCGTTTAGGCACATCGGTAGATTGGGATCGTGAACGTTTTACTATGGATGACGGTCTGTCTGAAGCAGTAAAAGAAGTATTCGTACGTTTATTTAAAGAAGATCTAATTTACCGTGGCAAGCGCCTAGTAAACTGGGATCCAAAATTCCACACTGCTATTTCTGATCTTGAAGTTGAGAGCAAAGAAAAACAAGGCAGCATGTGGTACTTCCGCTACCCACTAGCAGACGGCGAAACAACCGCTGACGGTAAAGATTACATCGTTGTAGCAACGACACGTCCAGAAACAATGCTAGGTGACTCTGCGGTTGCAGTACACCCGAAAGACGAACGTTATGCAGCGCTTGTTGGTAAAGACATCATTCTGCCTATCGTTGGTCGTCGCATCAAGATCGTTGCAGATGACTATGCAGACATGGAAAAAGGTACTGGTTGTGTAAAAATAACCCCTGCCCATGACTTTAACGATTACGAAGTTGGTAAACGTAACAACTTAGTGATGTTCAACATCCTAACTGAAAACGCTGATATCCGTGAAGAAGCGGAAATCATCAACTCAGACGGCACAGAAAACACTGAACTAACTTTCACAATTCCAGCTGAATACCAAGGCATGGAACGTTTTGCTGCCCGTAAAGCAATCGTAGCGAAATTTGAAGAGCTTGGTTTACTAGAAAAAATTGAACCGCATACACTGCAAGTACCTTACGGCGATCGTAGTGGTGTGGTAATTGAGCCACTACTAACAGACCAATGGTATGTAAGTGTTGGTCCAATGGCGAAAGTAGCAACTGACGCAGTAAAAGACGGCGAAATTCAATTCGTACCAAAACAATACGAAAACATGTATTTCTCGTGGATGAACGACGTACAAGATTGGTGTATCTCACGTCAGCTTTGGTGGGGTCATCGTATTCCAGCTTGGTATGATAACGAAGGTAATGTATTCGTTGGTCGTGATGAAGCTGAAGTACGTGCAGAAAACAACTTAGGTCCAGAGATCGCATTACGTCAAGACGACGATGTGCTTGATACTTGGTTCTCATCTGCACTTTGGACATTCTCAACGCAAGGCTGGCCACAGCAAACGCAAGATCTTAAAGTGTTCCACCCAAGTGATGTACTGGTAACAGGTTTCGACATCATCTTCTTCTGGGTTGCCCGTATGATCATGATGACCATGCACTTCATCAAAGATGAAAACGGCAAGCCACAAGTACCATTCAAAACCGTTTATGTGACTGGTTTAGTACGTGATGAAGCTGGCGATAAAATGTCAAAATCAAAAGGTAACGTACTTGATCCACTCGACATGATCGACGGTATCGACCTTGAGTCACTAGTAGAAAAACGTACTGGTAACATGATGCAGCCACAACTTGCTAAGAAAATTGAAAAAGCAACGCGTAAAGAATTCGAAGGCGGCATTGAAGCACACGGTACTGACGCACTACGTTTCACATTAGCAGCAATGGCATCGACTGGTCGTGACATTAACTGGGACATGAAACGTCTTGATGGTTACCGTAACTTCTGTAACAAACTATGGAACGCCAGCCGTTACGTATTAATGAACACAGAAGAACATGATTGTGGCCAAAATGGCGGCGACATGGAATTCAGTCTTGCTGATCGTTGGATCCAAGGTCAATTCCAAGAATCAATCAAAGCTTACCGTGAAGCAGTTGATACTTACCGTCTTGATCTTGCAGCTAACATCGCTTACGAATTCACTTGGAACCAGTTCTGCGATTGGTACTTAGAATTAACTAAGCCGGTATTTGCACAAGGTACTGAAGCGCAACTGCGTGGTACCCGTCATACGCTAGTAACGATCCTAGAAGAGTTACAACGTCTGATGCACCCTATCATGCCATTCATCACTGAAGAGATTTGGCAGCGTGTTGCACCGCTTACAGGTAAGCACACTGAAGGCGCAACGATCATGCTACAGGCATTCCCTGAGTTTGATGCTGATAAAGTTGATGCGCAATCAATGCAAGATCTAGAGTGGGTGAAGAAATTCATTGTTGCTGTACGTAACATTCGTGGCGAAATGGACATCAGCCCAAGCAAGCCAATTTCTATCTTGCTTAAAAACGTAGGCACTGAAGAGCAACGTCGTCTAGACGAAAATCAACAGTTCCTAAGTTCACTCGCAAAATTAGAAGCGATCACAATTCTTGGTGATAACGAAGAAGCGCCAATCTCAGCAACATCACTATTAGGCGACATGGAAATCTTAATTCCAATGGCTGGTCTAATCGATAAAGATGCTGAAATTACCCGTATTAACAAGCAGATGGAAAAAGTCCAAAAAGACTTAGACCGTGTTTCAGGTAAGCTAAACAACGAGAAATTTGTTGGTAAAGCACCAGAGGCAGTTATTGCTAAAGAACGTGAAAAACAAGCGGAATTCGAAAGCACTATTGCTAAATTTGAAGCGCAAAAAGCACGAATTGAATCGATCTAATCGTTAAAATCGTACTTACCTAAAAAGGGAAGGTTGAACATCAACCTTCCCTTTTTATTTTTAACCACTGATAAATACTAAATCAACGTCACACTTAGCTCGTCATTTTCTGCAAAAACATTTCTATATCTGCATATACGATGTAACATATTTATTAAGTTAAATTTAATTATGACTCAACTATAAATGTCAGCACCAAGGAATGGAGTGATCAGTTATGGGCGACAAAGATCCGCTAAACCACGTATTAATTACCGCTATTCAGCATTTGCCCATCGGTATATTCTGGAAAAATACACAAGGCCAATATCAGGGTTGTAACAAGCATTGCCTTACGTTATTTGATCTACCTGACGAACAATTTATTATTGGTAAAACAGACTTACAGCTTAAAAGTGTATTAAAACAAAAAAACCTGCCTAATGAAGAACTCTATCAAACGGATCAAGAGGCCTTAAAATACGGCCGCAGTGTGGTTGCCCAAACCATGACCATCGAAACTATTTACGGTGATGGACAATTTGAAATAACCAAGATCCCACTAAAAAACAAAGCTGGAGATATCATCGGCTTACTGGGGATCGCTGTTGACGTAACCAGTAAATTTCGCTCCGAGAAAAAACTCCAAGAACAGACCGCATTGCTAAACTCTATTTTTGATGCCCTACCTGATTTTGTTATCTACAAAGACATTCAAGGCCGTGTGCTCGAATGTAACCGGGCCGCATTAAAATTAGCAAACAAGAAAAAATCTGATGTCATTGGCAAAACAATTGAACAATTACTGCCTGAATCGACGGCGCAAGTCAGCACTGATTATGATACCCAGCTTAAATCAAATTATAAAAGTGCTAATTATAAGATGGAGTTCAAACTTGCAGGCCGCGAGGTATACGTCGATGTACACAAGCACCCTGTGATCCAAAATAATCAACTGGTTGGTACCGTCAGTATCTCCCGAGATATTAATGAAAGCCGTATAAATTTACAAAAAATTGCCACACTCACCAAAAATGATCAGCTCACCAACCAATTAAATCGCACCACATTTTTGAAAAAATTCGATAATATTAAACAAGATTCTGATTGGGGAATATTGCTTGTTGATATCAAAAAATTCGGCCATATCAATAGCCTCCACGGCACCGATATTGGTGATCAAGTATTGCAGTACGTCAGTGACACCATTAAAAAAATAGCTCCTGCTCACGCCCATTTGTCGCGAATTCAAGGCGATAGGTTTGCGATCCTCAGTGATCAAATAAGCACATCACAACAACTTGATACCTTATGTAATACCTTAACGAAGAAACTAAACAAAAAAATCGCCATTCAAGATCATATTATTGATCTTGCTATTTGTATCGGTGCAGCAAATTACCCGCATAATGTGCAACGTATCCAACAACTTTTAACTTGCAGTGAACAAGCTTTACTCCGCTCACGCAAGCATCTTGAGCAAAGCTACAGCTTATTTGATCCTGCTTTAGAAGCCTACGCAGAAGCAGAAATGCGCCTTATTGAAGATTTAAAACAGGCAATAACAACGCAGAATATCGATCTCTACTACCAACCGATTGTCGATAGCAACACACAAGCAGTACTCGGTGTAGAAGCGCTAGCACGCTGGCACCACCCTGAACTGGGGCTTATTATGCCAATAAAATTCATCGAACTGGCTGAAAAGAATAACCTGATAGGGCAACTCGGTGAACTGGTTTTAGAAAAAGCTTGTCAACAATTAGCGCAATGGCGCGCACACGATATCGACATTTTTATGGCCGTTAATTTATCACCCATTCAATTTAACGATCCACAACTGATCAATAAAATTAAGCGCTGCCTCAACGACTATCAAATACCACCGCATAGACTCGAAATAGAGGTCACTGAAAGCGCCTTAATGGAATCAAACAATACCGCGGAATATATGCTAGAAGAGTTGATTAAGTTGGGTGTACGCTTGTCTATTGATGATTTTGGGACTGGTTATTGTTCATTATCTTATTTAAAAAATATGCCAGCGCACAAAATTAAAATAGATAAATCGTTTGTCGACGAATTAGAAATCGATAAAACCACAACAGCAATAACCCGCTCAGTGATCGGCTTAGCCAGAGAGTTAAATATTACCGTCACAGCAGAAGGGGTTGAGGAAGTATCACAAATGGAGTGGCTACAAGAACAACAATGTGACCAAATTCAGGGGTATTTATTTAGTCGCCCGTTACCGAGCGACAAGTTTTACATGTGGTATCAAGAACACGATATAGAGTCAAAAAGGCAGTTAACCACGCATTTATAATAAATACCATCATTAGCTTATGTTAAATTATTACATTGTTTTCATAATATCTTGATATAGTAAACTTGCGGTACAGCTATCGGTATGGGCTTCACCTAGGGCATGGTTATGGTTATGAGCGCCATCAAACTGCGCCATCATATTCATAACCGCAAGATTTTCTTGGTCTAATACTAAGCCTTGTGCCAAACGTTCAGTTTCAATAATTTGACCATCAAATACCGTACCCCACACGGTAATATCTTTGATATTTTCTGGTTTAACCTGGTACGGATGTTCACTTAAAATAGTAAAGTTTGCACGTTTTCCAATATCAATACTACCAATTTCATTCTCTAAGCGCGCTTGATATGCACCATTAATTGTCATCGCTCGCATAGACTCTTGCATTGTCATGCGCTCTTCCGGCCCTAATACCTCACCTGACAATCCAGTACGGTTAACTGCCGTCCAAGCCAATGCTAATGGTCGTCCCGGAGCCATTGGCGCGTCACTGTGAAATGATAAAGGTGCGCCAGTATCAATAAATGAACGGCCACGCGCCATCACACTACTGCGTTCAGGACCAACACCGACTTTACTGTACTGCTCGCCAAGTACATGTAAATAGAATGGGTTAACACTAAAATTGGCATCTAAATCTACCGCACGCTTAATGTCGATAGGATCAGTAAATGCTAAATGATGGAAGCCAGTACGATGATCTTTCCTTGGTTTGGCACTATTTGCTAATTCAAGACTATCTACAGCAACCTCTAAGCCTTTATCACCATTGACATGCACTACGATGGTGTAATCTTCATCCCAGAATGCTCTTAAACTATCACGTAAATCTTCAGGGGTCTGAATCCATTCGCCTACATGCCCATCAAGATAGCCATCTTTCATTTGCATTAATTGCGAAAATGCAGCTCCATCGGCAAACAATTTAATTTGCTTGTCTAACCATTTAATATTTTGGCCATTTAATTCAGGGTCATTGACCATATCTCGGACGGCTTGCAAGGCTTTAACAGCATTTTTACCATTTTGGTCATATATAGAATTACCTGCGGGTATCATAAAATAATCAAGCATATGTTGATCACTTTCCATCGCGGTTATCATGCTTTTAATCATAGGTTTTGGCAGCTGTACACCCGGATCTACGACCGTAGTGATACCACCAGCCTGCAAATATTGATGCGTGCGTTTAATTGCATGGGCATACTTTTCAGGGGTTGCAATTAATTGCAATAGTGCTGGCGCAGCTAAATACAACCCTTTTTCCCATGCATGTCCATTCTCCCAATTGACCATGTCATAAGACTCACCTTCACCAGTCCAGCTTTCTTTGGTGATATCAAACATTTCCAGAGCTGCGGTATTGAAAATTAATTCATGCACAGAACGTTGCCATACCACAATAGGTCGAGTCGTTGATATTTTATCCAGTGTCGCACGCGTTACCTCACCATGAAAGCTGCTATGATAGCCCCATGTAACTAACGGTTCGTCTTTAGGATAACCAGCTTCAAGCTCAGTGAGGCGTTTAATATAATTATCATGACCAACTACTCCTTTGACATCTCCCCAAGGCAGCTGCCAGTCTGCTGGTGTTATAAATTCAGTATTTGAAACTAGCGCAAATAACCAGATATGGGCATGCGGTTCAACAAAACCGGGAGTAATGACTTTATCGGCAAAAGATTTATCAAGCTTAAAACCTTGGTTATCTTGGTACCGAGATACGAGCGCAGATTGACTGCCAACATCCAAAATAAAACCGTCTTTGACAGCAACTGCGTTGGCGGTTTTGACATGCTCAGACATGGTTATAACATCTTGTGCCGTATAAACAGTAATAGATGAAGGTGTAGTTGCAACAGCATTAAACGACACACTGATTGCAGCAGCCAATAATGTTGATTTAAATTTACGTGTCATATTTATATCCTAATTATCCCAAATATAATGATTATTTAATAACAACTAACATCAGCCAATCCTGATATACGGAGTCAAAATATTTCGGACTAAGAACGAAATATGCACCTACGTTGTCATCATCTACCAGCAATTTTATAACTAAGCTATATGAAGTAATAATCGCATATATTTATCATTCGGGGGAATTTCCCCCATACAAATTTAACGACGCTGTAATAACGATGCAAGGTTATCTAATAACCAGCGTTTGGCTTTTCCGACATTCTGGCTGTGGTGCCATACTGCAACGCGTCGAGCAGATAAATTCGCGTCCGTATCAACCTTCATAATAACCAGTCCTTCAGGGCAAGGAGTAACGATTGATTTAGGTAACAGGCACCATACTTTTTTTTGTTTGGTTAACTCTAAGGCGAGTTGAGGAGAGTCTACATTTTGCACATGCTGAAAACGGTCTGAACGCAGTACTTTGTTTAGATCCGGATAATATAAACAAGGTAATGAGCGTAGATCACTGTGATGTATTACGTCACCGCATTCGAGCATCATTGATGTATTAGCAACACCAACTAATTCGGCGTTATCTAAATGCAGGATATGGTAATCCTCAGGTAAATCTCTATTTTGAAATAAACGTATCACTAGATCATATTGCCCTACTTCTAAACCTGCATCTGCATTTTCACATGAAGCCCGTAGCCAATGAATAATGAGCTGTGGAAACATGCTATTTAAGGCCGTTTCTATCTGCACAATATCTTCTGTGCTTGTAAATTGATCAAAGCCGATTGAAAGCTGATCTTCTAAATCATGCGCTACATTCTCACTAAATTGACAGAACGATTGATAACCTTGCAATAAGGTTCGTGCTTTAGGGTAAATACTTAATGCTTCAGCCGTGGGGGTAATAGAGCGCCCTTGACGAATAAATAATTGGCAATTTAGATCTATTTCTAAATTAGCAACAGCTTGCCCGACTGAACTACGATCTTTGCCTAATTTTTTAGCTGCGGAGGTAAATGATCCCATTTCAATCACGGTGGTAAAAAAACGCAGGTGTTCCATATTTGGCGAGAGCATAGGTTTGTAAATCCAACATGAAAGTAGAAAGTAGAAACGAGCAGTGTACACGACCAAGGGAGGGGGGTTATAGCGGGAAAGTAGAATTATATGACTGTGATTGCATTAATATAATAATGGCAATCACAGTTAACTAACGACGAGAGTTATTCAGATTCTTCGAAGTAAGTGCCCCAGCCATCATAAGTAACATCTTGTTCGATAGACATTTTAAGCAATGCTTCGATATCACGAGTGATGGTATCGATATCAAGTTCGGTTTCAACAATACAGTCGAATGCGAATACTGTCTCGCCGTCTTCAAGTTCAACTTCTTCTGGATCAGAGACATCATAGCCCAGTTTAAATGCAGCGATAGCTGCTTTTTCTAACTGTGCAAAATCATCCCCAGCAAAGTGATGTTCAATAGAATATACAGCATCAGGATCACTGCCATCTTCTAATAAGTTATCAATAATCTCTTCGGCTTCGACTTTCAGCTCGGCAAATTCTTTTTCAAAATCCACTAGGTTAATCTCTTTAGTTATGATGTATGAAGAATACTCTGGTTTTAATATTCATGCCATTAAATTATACCCAAAAAAAATGCCCAACCATAGGCCTGCATAAAGGTATTTGAGGTCAGTAATGGCACTTAACTGAAACTATATTGTCTATAGCTGAGATTTATATTATTTCATATTATCCAAATACCAAAATAAATAATTTGGTATTTGGATAATATATAAGGTTAAGAATAGTTGTGATTAAAAAACGTATTGAAATCCGAAACCATCAAGAAGAGTCTGCGCTGTTTTGGCGTAGAACAGTCGCTGCCATTGTTGCTTTAGTGCTCATGACAGGAGGGCTCGTGGCTAATTTATATAATTTACAGGTGGCTGATTATCAAAAGTATATTGTGCGCGCGAATAATAATCGTATAAAAGTAGTGCCAATAGCGCCCAATCGAGGACTGATTTATGATCGTAATGGTGTGTTATTAGCAAAAAATCGACCTATTTATTCGCTTGAAATCATTCCTGAAAAAATAACCGATATAGAGCCGACCTTAATTAAACTACAAACGATGCTGGGCTTGAGTGATAACGATATTAGCGAATTTAAACAGTCCATGCTACACACCAGACGCTTTAAGTCCGTGACCTTTATCGAGCAATTAACAGAAGCGCAAATGGCCATATTTAGTGTCCATAAGTATCAATTTCCAGGCGTATTCGTTGATGCTTTTCTCGAGCGTTATTATCCGTATCGAGAAAATTTAACCCATATTTTAGGTTATGTCGCAAAAATTAATGATCGCGATATAAAGCGATTACAGCAACAGCATAAATATACACACTATAAAGCGACGAGAACGATTGGTAAATTGGGTATTGAGCGATCTTATGAAGATACCCTGCATGGTCAATCCGGTTTTGCGACCGTTGAAGTAAATAATCAAGGCCGAGTAATCCGGACATTAAATACCGTACCGCCAATTCCGGGTAAAGATATCAAACTGAATATTGATATTAACCTGCAGTTATATGCCAATAAATTACTGACCGAGAAAAAAATTGACCCAGCCACAGGAAAAGCAGTACTTAAGCATAAACGTGGCGCCTTGGTGGTATTAGATCCTAGCGATGACTCCATTCTGGCGATGGTATCAAGCCCAAGCTATGATCCAAATTTGTTTGTTCATGGTATTTCATCGGCAAAATATAAAGCTCTGCTAGCTGACCCCGATAAACCGTTGTTTAATCGCGTTACTTTAGGGACTTACTCACCGGGGTCAACAGCTAAACCTATGATTGCAGTTGCAGCGTTAACGGCAGGGGTTATCACCCCAGATACCAAACGAAATGACTCGGGTTGGTGGCAGATCCCCAATACTAAGAGTCGAAAATGGCGTGATGATATTCGCTGGGGCTTTGGTGAAGTTGATATTTACAAAGCGATAGAGAAATCAGTCAATACCTACTTTTATCCCATCGCTTATGACATGGGTATTGACCGCCTGTCTGCCTGGATGAATAAGTTTGGTTATGGGGTGCCATCAGGCATTGATATCCATGAAGACAGTCGCGCGAATATGCCAACAAGGGAGTGGAAACGCGCTCACTATCGTCAAGCTTGGTATCAAGGTGATACGATCCCGATTGGTATCGGCCAAGGCTATTGGACTGCAACCCCATTACAAATAGCCAAAGCGACATCTGTAGTGGCGAATAAAGGCTTGGTGCATAGACCGCACATCGTCAAAAGTATCCTAGAAAATGATGTGGAAACCGATATTAACTTCAACGATTTCGCTAACATGAGCAGTGTAAAACAAAACTCATGGAATATTGTCCAAGAAGGTATGCGCCGTGTACTCGTGACGGGGACAGGCCGACAAGCATTTAGCCATGTGGCCTATAAAGCAGCAGGAAAGTCAGGAACAAGTCAGGTCTTTGGCCTTGCTCATGGCGAAGACTATAATGCAGAGGAGTTAACCGAACGCTTAAGAGATCACGCTTTGTTTACTGCATTTGCACCACTTAATTCACCGAAAGTATTAGTCACCGCGGTACTCGAAAATGGCGGTTGGGGTAGACGCGCCGCCCCTATGGTCAGAAAGATAATGGATTATGTGTTAGTTAAACCGACCTTGGTTCAGCAATCGACACTTGTGCATAAACTGGGGTAAATAAAAAACCTCCGTATCATGCGGAGGTTTTTTTCTCGTAAAAATACGCAGTGTAATTACGGCGTGAAGACCACTTTCACCGTCTCATCAACGTCTGCAGAATCAATGTATGCAATGGCATTAGCATGTGATGCAACCTGACTTTTAATCAGTGACGATGAGCCAATTGTTTTTGGTGGTTTACCTTTACCGGTAAACACTAAACGTGACCAATAAGCTTGTAGTTGCGAGTCACTTTTACCGGTAACACCAGCGTGAAATTCCCCTCGGATCACACTGCCAGCCGCTTGCTCAATCACTTGTGCTTTAGCGCCGTTTGGTAATTTTTTTGATTTACCTAAATATAATTTAGATACTTGTGATTTTGATAATGCATCTGGACCTATAGGGTTAGCAATAACCACCACACTCGCTTGTGCCATGCCAGATATCAATGCTGCTGTTAAGGCAACTTCAGCTAATAGTTTCATCAAAGTTCTCCTTAAAATACGGCATCGAATGATACGGTGTAAACAATCGTGTCATCAAAATCTTCACCAGCATGTGAAGGGAGCGCACCATGAGTATCGCCAAAATCAGTGGCATAAGTGACATCTAATTTTAATGCTAAGTTAGAGCTGATATCGTAACGGCTACCAACACTGTAAGTCGTACGCTCCCAGTTGAATGCACTAGACGCGACAAGATTAGTGCCATCTGCCGCTGAAGATGGGGCTCTTTCATCATTATCGGTTGTTTCTAAAAATGAATAATTAACATATGGTGTAAAGGCATTAATCCGATAGCCCAAAGTAATATATCCAGATTTAGTATCGGAATACTTCCCTTCGACTTTCGAGATGGTGTATTCAGAAATAGCCAATAAAGCACCATTATCATAGCTAATACCGATACCGGCAAATTCAGCTTTTTCATTATCAAATTTATCAAACGGTTGCGCAGGAACACCCGGAACGTCTAGACTTCCCGACTTCAATTCAGTAACAAAATACGTGCCACGGAATACCCACTCTTCATAAGAAAGCGTTGCTGACATTCCTAACGTATTATTAAATTCAACATCAACACCTAATGGATTTTCCTCTGCATCATCAGTTTCATGACCATAACTGGCTTGTAGTGATAAACTGGCATCACCTAAATCAGTATCATAGAGAATATCGATACCGTCATACGAACTTACTGGCACTATGGTATAAACATCAGCAGGTGGATTGGCCCAAGGTTGAGCATAACCGACTTCTAGATAGTCTGAATACATATACAGCGGTACACGTAAACGACCGATACGTGCTGTAAAGCCATTATCGAAATCATGACTTAAGAAAGCCCACTCCATTTCAGGTGTCCAGTCATCGGCACCACGTGACACCAATTGACCAACAATTTGTGTTTGCTCTGTTAATGCAAATGTACCTTGTAGACCCAACTTACTGCCTAACGAGAAGTTAGGATCTGAAGTATAACCTTCGACACCAGGACGGTTACCATAACCAGCATCATTATTGGCTACCCCCATTTGACCGGTAAAGAAGCCATTGATAGACATCCGATCAGATAGCGAATCATACGAGCTCGCTTCTTGTAAAATTGCTAACTCCTGCTCAAGTTGAGCAAGGCGTTGCGTATCCGTTGTTGCCGCCATCACAAATTGCGATGCACAAGCAACAGCTAGCGGTAGCATTATAAATGCTTTTTTCATCTAAAATCTCCTTATTCTAAAACACATAGTCCATTTTGCATTTATTCAAAACTGGTCATACAAGGCCTAAATTTACGGTCAACCAACTCATAAGCTAGTATGATGGTATTATTCGTGCTTGCGAATTATAATTTAGAGAACTAGATCACAGCGTTGCAACTTGTTGCTAAAATGTAACGAACAACATTAAACCTTCCAGCTAAAAAAATACCGAGCGTATTGCTCGGCATTATGAATATATATAACCCAGTACTGTGACTAAGTTTTAAATATTAGTTTCACTGAAGCATCAAGATCTGCTTCATCAATATAGATACAAAAAAAAAGCTTATTATATAAATCATAATAAGCTTTTTCGTTTTGGCGTGTATTAAATCAGCAGGTTAGCCTCTAGGCACTAACTTAAGTGCCGCTTCAACAACATCAACACCGGCACCTTTTTTATGCCCTTGCTCGCTTAAATGTCGTTTCCATGCTCTAGCACCAGGCAGGCCAAGGAATAGGCCCAGCATATGACGGTAAATATGCGTTAAGCTGCCTCCATTACGAATATGATTATCAATATACGGCAACATCATTTCGGCATAATCATGACGGCTATATGTAGACTTCTCACCACCATAAACCAGTTCATCAACCTGACTCAGTAAATAAGGATTATGGTAAGCCTCACGTCCCATCATCACCCCATCAACATGAGTGAGGTGTAGTTGTGTTTCCGCTAATGTTTTAACGCCACCATTAATGCCAATAAACAATTCTGGATACGCTTTTTTGATGTCGTAAACGCGCTGGTAATTAAGCTCCGGGATCTCGCGGTTCTCTTTTGGACTTAAACCACTTAACCATGCTTTCCGTGCGTGTAAGGTGAAATCATTACAACCTGTGGCTGCGACAGTTTCAATAAACTGCTGTAAAAATTCATACGAATCTTGCTCATCTATACCAATACGGGTTTTAACCGTGATCGGGATATCAACCACATCTTGCATGGCTTTAACACAATCAGCCACCAGCGTCGGCTCCGCCATTAAACAGGCGCCAAACTTGCCACTTTGCACGCGGTCTGATGGGCAACCCACGTTAAGGTTAATTTCGTCATAACCACGTTCTTGGGCCAACTTTGCGCTCTGTGCCAGATCCAATGGATTACTGCCACCGAGCTGTAAAGAAACTGGATGCTCTTCTTCGTTATAGGCAAGGTAATCACCACGGCCATGAATGATAGCACCTGTCGTCACCATCTCGGTATACAGCAAAGTATTTTTGCTTAACAAGCGGTGAAAGTAACGGCAATGACGGTCGGTCCAATCCAACATTGGGGCAATAGAAAAACGCCCAGGGGCATGAACACTGGTGGTAACTGGCTGAGTCATTGCTTTTATCTCTTATCTAGGTGCGCTGCTGCGCTAAATTACGTGAGATTGTTTAAAATTCGATACAGCAAAGCTGTGACGATGAAAAACAAGGAGGCGATCATACACCCTGAGACCGAGACTTTCAAAAATAAAGATCGAACGCGATGATCACGTAATGACAAGGAAATAGATAAACTGGTTATAATGAACAATTCCGTTGCTCAAACGCGTCTTACATCGGGCGACAAAAATAAAATAATCACGCATGATTTATTGAGCATAAATCGATGAATAAAAATACTTATAATTGATTATAACAACCAGAGATAAGCCAAGCTAATACACTAAAGAGCACTATAAAAGTCAATTACGTGGCTATTTTTAGCCTATTATAAGTAGAAAAATCCTTCTTCTGTGTTAGCATTATCCTTTCTCAGCGACTTGATGATCCCTATGACAGATTCAGCGAACAATTTACTCTACAGAGCACAACAGCTTTGTTTGACCCGTGCAGTTCGCTTCACCCCAATTAGGCAGCAGATCTTTTTATTAATGGCACAGCACAACGCTATGATCAGCGCTTACGATCTACTTGCTCAGCTGCAGCAATTAGAACCAAATGCCAAACCACCCACTGTATATCGCGCGCTCGACTTTCTTCTCGAAGAAGGTTTTATCCATAAAATAGAATCAAGTAACGCCTTTATTTTGTGTCCGCATTTTGGTGAAAAACACCCTACACAACTACTCTTGTGTAAAAGTTGTGGTGCCGTGATTGAATTGCACAATACCGAAATAGAAGAATTGTTACAGTCTCTTGCCGATAAACATGGTTTTGCAATTACCACTAAGACTGTCGAAGCACACGGGATTTGTGCTGATTGTCGTAAATAATTAAATTTCAGGAATAAAAAGTATGCGCGTAGAGTTTATTAATCCATTTATCTCATCTTTATTAAATGTATTAAATACCATGGCACAATTGGAGTTAACTCCCGGCAAGCCAAGACTTAAAAGAGATGATAAAGCCAAAGGTGATATTTCCGGCATTATGGGCATGATGTCAACCCAAGCTAAAGGGTCGTTTGCACTGACATTTGATGAGTCACTCGCATTAGCAATCATGAATAACATGCTCGGTGAAAAACCAGCTAAAATTGATGCAGAAGTAATTGATATGGTTGGTGAGATAACCAATATGGTTACCGGTGGTGCCAAACGAATTTTAGCCGATAAAGGCTTTGATTTTGATATGTCGACACCGATTGTAGTATCAGGTAAGGGCCATACTGTTACTCATAAATCAGACGGTCCTAAATTGCTACTACCGCTGACCAGTGCATTTGGCAGTGCCTCAATTGAAATATGTTTTGATAACTAAGCCAGCATCAAACAACAGCTACAAAAAAGCCAATCTCAATGAGATTGGCTTTTTTATCAGACTTAATTTTTACTTAATAAGTTAAGTAAAAATTATAGGCCTTTAGCATTTTTAGTTAGGTATTTAGCAACGCCTTCTGGAGATGCGTCCATACCTTCTTTACCAGCTTCCCATTGTGCAGGACAAACTTCACCGTTTTTCTCGTGGAAGTTTAGTGCATCAACCATACGTAGCATTTCGTCGATGTTACGGCCTAATGGAAGGTCGTTAACAACTTGGTGACGAACAACACCGTTTGTGTCAATTAGGAAAGAACCACGGAAAGCAACACCAGCTTCTGGATGTTCAACGTCGTATGCTTTACAGATTTCGTGTTTAACATCAGCTACTAGTGGGTATTTAACTGGACCGATACCGCCATCTTCGATAGCAGTGTTACGCCATGCGTTGTGGCTGAATTGTGAATCGATTGAAACACCGATAACTTCAACGCCACGCTTTTGGAATTCTTCTAGACGGTGATCAAAAGCGATTAGCTCTGATGGGCACACGAATGTGAAATCGAGTGGGTAGAAAAATACAACTGCTGATTTACCTTTAGTGAATTCAGTGAAGTTAAAACTATCAACAATTTCACCGTTACCAAGTACTGCCGCAGCTGTAAAGTCAGGTGCTTGACG
>NZ_JASJHF010000177.1:0-4293 GCF_033791185.1 Moritella sp.
TTATGGTATTGCGCGTTTTTGGCTATGATGAAAATAATTTCATCACCATCAACTACCTCACCGTTTTGATCAACCAACATTAATCTGTCGCCATCGCCATCTAAGGCAATGCCTAAGTCGGCTTGATGCTCTAACACTAAACGACTGATGTTTGTCATTGATGTCGCACCGCAATCATCATTGATGTTTACGCCATTAGGCGTCGAAGCAAACTCTATAACTTCAGCACCTAACTCTCTAAATACTTTAGGGGCAATATGATAGGTCGCGCCATTGGCACAATCGACTACAATTTTTAAACCATTAAGTGAGTACTCAGATGGGAAATTACTTTTACAAAATTCAATATAACGCCCTGCTGCATCATCAATACGCGTGGCTTTGCCTAATTTAGCCGAATGCACACAGTCCATTTCTTCATCCATCATGGCTTCAATAGCATGCTCAACATCATCAGGCAGTTTTTCACCGGTTGTTGAGAAGAATTTAATACCATTATCATAAAATGGGTTATGCGAGGCACTGATCACAATGCCGGCTTCGGCGCGAAATGTTTTAGTTAAGTAGGCAACAGCAGGGGTTGGCATAGGGCCCATTAAACCAATATCAATACCTGCGGCTGAAAACCCAGCTTCTAATGCAGACTCAAGCATGTAACCAGAAATACGAGTATCTTTACCAATGAGAACTTTTTTAGTGCCTTTTGTGGCAAGAACTTTACCTGCAGCCCAACCAAGTTTCATTACAAATTCAGGTGAAATAGGCGCTTTGCCAACTAAACCACGAACGCCATCGGTTCCAAAATACTTTCTACTTTTCGACACTGAAACATACTCCTTTGTATCTTCTATTTTGTTTGTATTATAAATACAAACAAATTGATTAAATTGTTTTTAATGTTGCTGTCAGCACTTTCAGTGCGTCAACAGTCTCTTTAACGTCATGAACTCTTATTATTTTAGCACCATTTATGGTTGCTAATACCGCAGCAGATAAGCTACCGGCTAAGCGTTCTTCTACGTCACGCCCCAATAAATTGCCAATCATCGACTTACGAGATAGCCCAGCTAACACGGGCAAGCCTAATGTTAGTAGTTCTGCTTGGCGAGCTAATAATTGATAATTCTGCTCTAACGTTTTGCCAAACCCATAGCCGGGATCTAAAATTATGCGCTGTTTATCAATGCCAAGGTGTTCACAAGCGCTAATGCGTTGCTGAAAAAAATCAATGATATCAGAAACTACGTCTTTATAAACCGGATTTTGTTGCATCGTTCTAGGCAAGCCTTGCATGTGCATTAAGCAAACCGGTATGTCTGATTGTGCAACCGCAGCTAAACAGCCTTCATTTTGCAAAGCACGCACATCATTAATCAAACCAACACCATGCTCAATACCAGCGGTCATCACTTCACTTTTACTGGTATCTAGCGATATAACCACGTCAAAGCGTTTATTGATTGCATCGATGACAGGGATAACGCGTGTTAACTCATCAGCAGTAGTAACGTCAGCAGCCCCAGGACGTGTTGATTCGCCACCAACATCTATCAGAGTAGCACCATGGTTGATCATGGCTTCTACCTGTTTTAAGGCCTTGTCTATGTGGGTAAAACTGCCGCCATCTGAGAATGAGTCTGGGGTCACGTTAAGGATGCCCATAACATGAGGAATACTTAAATCGAGATATTTTGCACCAAATTTCATCATCATAATTACTTTGCAGTTATTTTATCTTATAAAAAAGCCCCGGAAACGGGGCTTAATAGGTTATTACTTATGAGTTCTTAGCTAGCGGGTACATCATCTGGCTTGCTTGAATCAGCAGCTGGTGGTGTACTTGTTGCTGGTGGCTTAGTCGATTTATCTTCATTGCCATAACCTTTTGGTGCACGTACTTCAACACGCGCCATTAGGTCATCAATTTGTAAAGCATCAATTGTTTCATAAGTCATTAACGCATCTTTCATTGAGTGCAGGATATCCATGTTATTTTTTAGGATATCTTCAGCGCGCTTGTAGTTACGCTCAATAAATGTACGAACTTCGTCATCAATTTCTTTAGCGGTGTCATCAGACATATGCTTAGATTTTGCAGCGCTGCGACCTAAGAATACTTCACCTTCTTCTTCAGCGTAAAGCATAGGTCCCATCTTTTCAGATAAGCCCCACTGAGTAACCATTTTACGAGCAATTTCAGTAGCGCGTTCAATATCGTTTGAAGCACCGGTAGACACTTTTTCAAAGCCGTAAATGACTTCTTCAGCGATACGACCACCATAAAGGCTTGAGATCATGCTTTCTAAATGCATTTTACTGTGACTTACACGATCTTTTTCAGGTAAGTACATAGTCACACCTAGCGCACGGCCACGAGGAATAATACTAACTTTATACACTGGGTCGTGATCAGGAACCATACGGCCAACAATTGCATGCCCTGCTTCATGGTATGCAGTCATTTCTTTTTCTGTTTCGCTCATCACCATAGAACGACGTTCACTACCCATCAATATTTTGTCTTTAGCTTGTTCAAACTCGCTCATAGACACGATACGACGACTCGTTCGAGCTGCACACAATGCAGCTTCGTTCACTAGGTTTGCTAAGTCGGCACCAGAAAACCCTGGTGTACCACGTGCAATAACCTCAGCATTAACATCTTCGTTCAGTGGCACTTTACGCATATGAACTTTTAAAATTTGTTCACGACCACGAATATCAGGTAAACCAACAGTGACTTGACGGTCAAAACGACCTGGACGAAGTAACGCTGGATCTAATACGTCTGGACGGTTAGTTGCGGCAATAACGATAACGCCTTCATTACCTTCAAAACCATCCATTTCAACTAACATTTGGTTAAGTGTTTGTTCACGTTCATCATGACCACCACCTAAACCTGCGCCACGTTGGCGACCTACAGCATCGATTTCATCGATAAAGATAATACATGGCGCTGACTTTTTCGCTTGCTCAAACATGTCACGTACACGAGATGCACCAACACCCACGAACATTTCAACGAAATCTGAACCAGAGATAGTGAAAAACGGTACTTTGGCTTCACCAGCAATCGCTTTAGCGAGTAAGGTTTTACCTGTACCCGGTTGACCAACTAATAAAATACCTGATGGAATTCGACCACCAAGTTTTTGGAATTTAGTCGGTTCTTTTAAATAGTCTACTAATTCAGCAACGTCTTCTTTGGCTTCGTCACAACCGGCAACATCAGCAAACGTAGTTTTAATTTGATCATCACTTAATAAACGTGCTTTTGATTTACCAAAACTCATTGCACCTTTACCGCCACCGCCTTGCATTTGGCGCATGAAGAATATCCAAATACCAATAAGCAATAACATTGGGAACCAGTTAACAAAAATACTAGCAAGTAAGCTAGGCTCTTCAACAGGTACGCCTTTAACGCTAACGTCATGTTTAATTAGATCATCAAGAAGTTTTGGATCGTATTGTGTTGGAATTAAGGTTTCAAATGTTTGACCATTTGTTTTAGTACCTGTAATAACACCGTTTTGTTCAATATCAACAGAACCGATTTGATCTTGCGATACTTCATTAATGAACGTTGTATAGTCCATCTGAGTATCAGCACTATTGTTCGGAGTAAAACTCTGAAACACTGACATTAAAACAATGGCTATAACTAACCATAAAATAAGATTCTTTACCATATCGCTCAACTTGAAAACCTCTTCTTAAAAACATACTGCGATGATTGTTTAATAATACCTATAAGTATAGGCTATATACTCGTTTAACTTTACTACAGTTTGTAACCGGTTGCTACTATATAAACTTCTCTTGAACGTGCTCTAGAAGACTCTGGCTTACGGGTTTTGACGTTAACAAAGGCTGCGCGAACATCTTTCATATACTGCTCAAAACCTTCGCCTTGGAATACTTTAACAACAAAACTACCGTTTTTCTTCAGCACTTGATGACACATATCTAATGCCAGCTCAACTAAATACATATTACGTGGTTGATCAGTTGCTTCATTACCACTCATATTTTGAGCCATGTCTGACATAACCACATCAACATTTCGGCCATCAATTTTACTTAATAGTGTATTAAGTACCGCTTCTTCACGAAAGTCACCTTGTAAAAAGGCAACGCCAGCGATTGATTCCATAGGTAATATGTCACACGCAACCAGTTGGCCTTTATCGCCCAATACTTTTACTGCGTATTCAGACCAACTACCAGGAGCTGCTACTAAATCGACCACATTCATACCAGGCTTAATTAATTTGTATTTATTATTGA
>NZ_JASJHF010000178.1:0-8821 GCF_033791185.1 Moritella sp.
CCCTTCACCATAGGTCCACCCCCAAGGTGAAAAATACTGCGAGTAAGATATTTTAGCCTGCTGCGCTCGGTTCACACTACCGTAATAAAAATAATGCGAATAACCCTCATTCACGCGAGTTACGGCTTCGTTACGTAACAACTGGTATAGTTTGACCCCACGAATATCGACCTCATCTTTGACATTTTTATTGCGCATCTCGGCATTATTAATTGATTCTAAGAGCAGATAGTCGTCATTAAAAACAAAAGTATAATCGTCATTTATAAGATTAATTTCGTGGATCTTTTTAATCGCTTGTTGTTGTGCCTGAACAAGACTTAACTTACCGTCAAGGTAGTCTTGATGGTAACCCTTGATAAGAGAGCCGATAAATTTAATCTGGGGTTCCAATGCATATCGACGTTGTTCGATGACATTACTACGGACATATAAAAAATAGCTAGTGCTTAAGCCAATAAATAGTAACGATAGGCTTGCCGCTATTAATAGCAGCTTTTTTTCTAGTGATATTGTTTTTAACATTAATTAACTTAATGAACATTCACATCCTTATTAGTTCAATCCTACGTAACTCTGAGTTGGTAATCATAACGCAGTACAATATAAATCTAAACCACAAACGCCAAAAAGGTTAGACCTGTCACCAAACCATTACATGGTAGATGATTACTCTAATTTTAAGATTGAAACATAGGGTAATGGGGTTATCTAAAAAGCGGCGTTTGTTGTCATCGTGCTTTCATTAAAGTGTCATAAAAATGCATAAAAGCTGTCACATAAAAAACATAATATGCACTGGTACTTACTCACCTGTCTAGGAAGATAGAGATAATGAAAACATTACTAACCAGTACTACATTAATCGCAAGTTTGATGACTACAGTTGTAAATGCCAATGATGATCTTGATTCAATTATTAGTGCAGCAAAAAAAGAAGGCGCTGTATACAGCGTCGGCATGCCAGATAGCTGGGCGAACTGGAAAGGAACTTGGGCAGATTTGGGCGCGGTTTATGGCTTAAAACACCAAGATACCGATATGAGTTCGGCACAAGAAATTGCTAAATTCTCTGCTGAAAAAACCAATGCAACTGCCGATATTGGTGACGTAGGTTTTGCATTTGCCCGTGTTGCAGTAAAAAAAGGCGTAACACAAACTTACAAACCAACAACTTGGGACAGTATTCCTGACTGGGCTAAAGATAAAGACGGTCACTGGGCACTGGCTTACACAGGTACTATCTCATTTATTTCTAATAACAATTTAGTTAAAAATCCACCAAAATCATGGGACGATATTCTCAAAGGTGATTACCGCGTCACCGTCGGTGATGTTGGCATCGCATCACAAGCCAATAACGCCGTATTAGCTGCAGCCTTTGCACTGGGCGGCAGTGAGAAAAACATCAAACCAGCAGTAGAATTCTTTTCTAAGCTGGCCCAACAAGGCCGTCTATCGCTCAATGATCCGGGCTTAGCTAATCTTGAAAAAGGCGAAGTCGAAGTGGCTATTCTTTGGGACTTTAATGCCTTGAACTATCGCGATCAAATCGATCGTAGCCGTTTCACCGTATCAATTCCACAAGATGGTTCGGTGATATCTGGTTACACCACCATTATTAATAAATATGCTCAGAACCCTAATGCGGCAA
Organism: Moritella sp.; assembly: GCF_033791185.1. Classification (GTDB taxonomy): domain Bacteria; phylum Pseudomonadota; class Gammaproteobacteria; order Enterobacterales; family Moritellaceae; genus Moritella. Next base: position 1,655 of record NZ_JASJHF010000178.1, read on the forward strand.
AACTTGCGCGTGAATATATCTTCAGTGATAAAGGTCAAATTAATTTAGCACAAGGTTATGCGCGTCCAATCCGTGACAACGTAACGCTACCAGCAGAAATCCAAGCGCAATTATTACCAAATGAACAATACAGCAATGTACATTCGGTAACTGATTTTAAAGCGTGGGAAAAAACAGCACGTAAACTGCCGCGTCAATGGCAAGAAAATGTACTTCTGCATATCCAGTAACAATGTACTCCTTGATATCGAATAGAAATGTACTCTTTCATAATCAGTGAGAAGTACTACTTCACCTCCACTAAAAGAGCAATCAATGAACAATAAAGTCATCCTTGTTGTTCTCGATGGTCTTAATCATCAAGTAGCCCGTGATTGCATGGGTTACTTGAATGCATTAATAGAGCAAGATCGAGCAACACTTTATCCGGTTATCAGTGAACTACCATCAATGTCACGCCCACTGTACGAATGTTTATTAACAGGGGTAACACCAGCGCAAAGTGGCATAGTGAATAATGATATTGTCCGTCTGTCACACCACAGCAGCGTATTTAGTTTAGCAAAGCAAGCCTCACTAACGACGGCCGCAGCAGCTTATCATTGGATGAGTGAGCTATATAACATCGCCCCTTACAATGCGGTTCGTGATCGCTTTACTGACGATATAAGCCTAAATATTCAGCATGGTTGTTTCTATCATATGGACCACTATCCTGATGAAATGGTGTTTCTAGATGCTGAAAATTTGCGTCAACACCACCAGCCTGATTTTTTACTTATTCACCCGATGAACATCGATGATGCAGGCCATAAATTTGGTTTAGATTCGAGCCAATATCGTAATACCGCGCGTCGGGTCGATATCATCTTATCTAACTATGTCGATGTTTGGTTAGACGCCGGATATCAGCTCCTTATCACCAGTGATCACGGCATGAACAATGATAGATCCCATGGCGGTATATTACCTGAAGAACGCGCGGTGCCTTTGTTTGTTATCGGTAACGGCTTTAGCCACCAGCCAACAGCAATGAAGCAAACCGAGTTATGTGGCAACGTTTGCCAACTATTAGGATTGGTCGATCATGGTAAAGCTTATAATTCAGCGCTATTAAGCAAGCAGCCTGAACTTATTCGCCAACAGCCCTGCACTGTTGACACAAACATCGACACAAACACTAGCCCTAATCGCCGAGCAGAAAAGAGTGTAAATAGTCTATGAACACTATTTCAGTTGCCGCAGTGGACACCTCAAGCAGCAAGTCAAACCGCAAACTATTGCGATTAACTAAATTGAAACCGGCATTCGTCTTACTGCCGTTTGCACTGCTGTTTTTTATGTTTCAAATCGCCCCGATGTTATGGGTATTATTCAACAGTTTCATTTATGAAGGTGAACTTAGCCTAGAAAATTATCAAGAAATTTTTGATTCTGCTTTTATTCTCCAAGGCTTTACTAACAGTTTATGGTTAGCTATCACCTCGAGCCTTATCGCCATTATCATTGCGGCATTATTTGTATCGTCATTACGCCGTTTTGATTCTCGTGTACGAGACTTGATCGTTTCCTTTACCAACATGACCGCTAACTTTAGCGGTGTGCCACTGGCGTTTGCCTTTATTATTATTCTCGGTTTTAACGGCGCATTGACGTTACTACTGAAGAAATACGGCATCATTGATGATTTTAATTTGTATGGTCAGTGGGGATTACTGGCTATTTATATCTATTTTCAAGTGCCACTGGCGACCTTACTACTCTATCCTGCATTCGATGCCCTCAGTGATGATTGGCAAGCAGCATCATCCTTGCTGGGTGCTAAAAATTGGCAGTTCTGGCGTTACATTGGCCTACCGGTATTATCACCCGCCTTGCTGGGCACTTTTATCATTTTAATTGCCAATGCCATGGGCGCCTATGCCAGTATCTACGCGTTAACATCGGGCAACTACAATGTGATTACCGTGCGCATTGCCAGTCTGGTATCCGGCGATATTTTCCTTGAACCGAATCTAGCGGCAGCGATTTCAGTATTACTTATCTTATTACTGGCGTTCATCACGCTTATCAACCAACTGCTTATTAGTCGGAGTTACCATGCAAAACGCTAATTCTTCGCTGTTCCATAAAGTCATTGTTTATAGCACGATAGCAGTATTGATCATCCCGATCCTCGCTACGTTTGTATATTCAATTTCATCGAGCTGGGGCGCAACTATTCTACCAAGCGGTTTTACTATTGATTGGTATAGTCAACTATGGCAAGACCCACGCTTTATTGCTGCATTTGGTCGCTCACTGCTTGTTTGTATTAGCGCATTATTACTCAGTGCTCTGTTGATCATTCCAGCCATTTTCGTGGTGTTTTATTATTTTCCTAAATTAAATGGCTTGATGAATATACTGATCTTATTGCCTTTTGCAGTACCACCAGTGGTGTCATCTGTGGGTTTACTGCAAATATACGCAGACAGCTCAATACAAATTGTTGGTACGCCGTGGATCTTAATCGGTACTTATTTCACTATCGCTCTGCCGTTTATGTACCGCGCCATTGCTAATAGTTTTGAAGCGATTAATTTAGCCGACCTGATGGATGCAGCCCACTTACTGGGCGCGAGTACCGCACAAGCCTTCTTCCTAATTATTTTACCCAACTTGAAGAAAGGATTACTGGCATCGCTGTTTTTATCTTTCTCATTCTTATTGGGTGAATTTGTATTTTCGAACATTTTGGTGGGTACGCGTTATGAAACCCTGCAAATTTATTTATACAACATGCGTCAAACCAGTGGTCATTTCACGTCTGCATTAGTCATGACTTATTTCGCCTTTATTTTTCTTTTCACTTGGTTGGCCAGCCGTATTAGCCGAGGAGCTCAATCATGAGTTTTGTTACTGTAAAAAATCTACAAAAAAGCTTTGGTAGTAATACCGTATTTTCTGACATTAACTTCACTATCGACCGGGGTGAGTTTGTTACCCTACTCGGTCCAAGCGGTTGTGGTAAATCAACTTTATTACGTAGCCTTGCGGGGCTTAATAACGTTGAAACTGGTGAGATATGGGTCGGTAACCAAGAGTTCACCGATTTAGCACCACAAAAAAGAGACATTGGCATGGTGTTTCAATCCTACGCCTTGTTTCCTAATATGACGGTGGCGAATAATATCGCCTTCGGTTTAAAAATGAAGAAACTCGGTAAAGAAGAGATTGCCAAGCAAGTGGCCCGTGTTATCGAATTGGTTGAGCTAAAAGGCAAAGAACAGCAGTATCCACATCAATTATCTGGCGGTCAAAAGCAACGTGTGGCACTGGCAAGAGCATTAGTGGTGCAACCCAAAATATTATTACTGGATGAACCTCTCTCTGCGTTAGATGCGCGTATCCGTAAGCATTTACGCCAACAGATTTGTGATATCCAAAAAGAACTCAACCTAACGACGGTTTTTGTGACCCATGATCAAGAAGAAGCCATGACTATGTCTGATCGTATCTTCTTAATGAACGAAGGTGCTATTGTACAGCAAGGCAGTGCCGAGCAAATATATACCCAACCACACAATGAATTTGTGGCCGGATTCATGGGTAATTATAATTTATTATCCGCGCAGCAAGCACAAGACGTACTTAATATTAAAATTAATGGCAAACTGGCTATCCGTCCCGAATCTATTTATGTTCGAGAACCCGGTCGTGATTATGGTCAACATATTTCAACACCAAGCCAAGGCATTATTAAAAATCATCAATTATTAGGTAATGTGATACGTTATCAAGTGGATGTAAAAGGCTGTGATATTACCGTCGATTTACTGAATCGTTCATCAGAGCGATTATTCGAGACGGGGACGCCGCTAGAGCTACTGTTTAATTTAAATGAATTACAACAAGTAAGTTAAGGGAGTAAATGACATGAGCCAAGCTCTGTATATTTTTGATTTAGACGAAACCTTGATCGGTGCTGACAGCGGGATGTTATGGCATCAGTTTTTAGTGCAAAAAGGCATTATTACCGATCCTAATTTTCTTGCCGAAGATCAACGTTTAATGGCGTTATATGCGGCAGGTGAATTAGATATGCCAGAATACCTTAATTTTTCCATGGCGCCGCTTGCTCCGTTGACTAAAGAACAAGTCGATAGCTTAGTTGATGAATGTGTCGAAAAATATATTATGCCAACGGTATTCCCGCAAGCACAGCAACTATTAGCGCAACTAAAACAAGATAATATCACCGCAGTATTAATCTCGGCCACGGTGAGTTTTATTGTCAAAAAAGTAGCAATAAAACTCGGTATTGAGCATGCGATGGGCATTGATATGCAAATCGAAGATGGCAGCTATACGGCAAATATTCTAGGTGTAGCCAGTTACCGTGACGGTAAAGTTATCCGTTTGCAGTCTTGGTTGGCAGAACAAACCGAGATCTATACCGACAGCTACTTTTATACCGACTCGATTAACGATCTGCCGTTATGCTTATTTAGCCACTATCCGCATGTTGTTAACCCTTGTCCGCAATTAGCCCAGCACGCGCAAGCACAAAACTGGCCGCAACTCCTTTGGAAGTAAACATAATTAACCCAACTCAAGGATATAGACATTTGTTGGCAAAATGTCTTTTTCATGGATGAAAAAGCCAAGCTTACAAGGATGTACTTGCAGCGTTTTTGCATAACAATTGTCTGATATCCTTAATGCGTACTAAGTATATTAACGGAATATTTACGGATTAAAATCGTGGATACAACGCCGCTTTCTTACCAGTCACTTTTCCCACCGGGAAGGAGAAATAAATCACTCTTTGTACAACCGAAGCATACTGGCTAAAGAAACTACCGGTGTTATAAGCAATACCGTATTTAGCCGCGATAACTTGCACTTCTTTTGACATTGCCACGTAGCGATGCGCAGGCACTTCTGGGAATAAATGATGCTCAACCTGACAGCTTAAATGACCAGTTAAAATATGGAACCATTTAGGGCCAGTTAAATTAGCCGAGCCTAAAATTTGACGATAATACCAATGCCCACGTGATTCATCTTCACATTCTTTTTCGGTGAAGGTATACACTTCTGTTGGGAAGTGACCACAGAAAATAATCGTTGAAGTCCAAAAGTTACGCAATAAATTAGCCGCTAAATTACCCAGCAATACCATCACAAAAAACGGGCCCGCTAATAATGGGAAGATAACGTAATCTTTGAGAATTTGACGGGTTGACTTGCTGTAAAATGCTTTTTTTAATTGCGCGATATCAACGTGCGACTCACGACCCGCTTTTTTCTTACCAAAGAATACCCGTTCTCCGGCCATTTCATGGAATGCGATCCCCCATTGAAATAACGTACTGAGCACAAGATAGGTGCCGAACTGCCATAAGTTACGTAAGCGCCAAGAAAAATCATCACTTAGGCGTAACAAGCCATAACCAAAGTCGCGATCCTTGCCGACAATATTAGTATAAGTATGGTGTTCATAATTATGCACGCGCTTCCATGATTCCGAGCTACAGGCGTTATCCCATTCAAACGTTTGTGAATTAAACGTTGGATCATTCATCCAATCATATTGACCGTGCAGAACGTTATGACCAATTTCCATGTTATCTAAGATCTTCGATGCGCTTAATAGCAGTACGCCCACCCCCCAGAAATACAACGACATAAAACCCAATACCAAACAAATACGTCCCGCAATTTCTAAGCTACGCTGCAGGCGCACAATCTTTTTAATATAACGTTCATCAAAGCTGCCAACTTGTTCCATGGCGTTGGCTTTTACGCCATCAAGATCTATTGCCAGCTGTTCTAACTGCTCTTCATTTAATTTTTTACCAAACTTCTTATTTAACTCTTTATTTAACTCTTTATTTAACTCTGCCATCATCTTATCCCTATAAATTAATCACGACATCAGTCACTGGTACACTGATACAGGCTTGGATATCTTCTTCACCGGTATCGGAATATGTTTTGGTTTGGCTGTTATAAACCACACCACTTACTTTCTTACATTTACACTCTTGGCAAATGCCCATGCGGCAACCATAGTTAGCTGGGACGACATTATCCTCGGCGAGCATTAACAGTGTTTGCTGATTGTCTTCATCAACAACTATGTCTTTATTGGTTATTGCAAACGACACGTTACGCACAACATTAAGGTCGACATTACGAAAACTTGCTAACCCAAACTGCTCAAGATGCAATGATTCTTCAGGTAGTCCCATGTCCAATAATAATTCTCGAGTACTATCCATCATGCTATTTGGGCCACAAATATAGGCTTCACTACGCTGTAAATCACTCGTTACTGCATTGATATGCGCTGCAGAACAATGACCATCACGCTCACTTTTTAATAATTTCAAGGTGAAATTGTTATGTTCCAGCTCTAATGCCACTAAGCTGCCGTTTAATGCATGCTGATTAGCTCGGGCAAAATACAATAGCGTAAAATTTATCGTCGGGTTATTCATAACATGCGATAACAACAAACTATGAAAAGGGGTAATACCACTGCCACCAGCAATAAATATCACCTCTTTATTTGATGCCATTTTTGATGCAGCACTCAATACAAAATCACCTTTCGCCGGTGAAACACCTAACATTTCGCCTTGCTTAATAGCACTGGATAACCAAGGCGTCACACGGCCTGCAAATTGCTTTTTAATGGTTAAGGTGATGGTTTTATCTTGCTGTAACTGCGCTAACGAAGATGAAATAGTAAAAGGACGTTTAATGTAGCTGCCATTCTTTTTCACTTGCAGCTCAATATATTGACCAGGTTGGAATGAAAATACTTGCTCATTGACCTTGCCTGAAATCGCTAATGTTAATGAATACATGTCATTGTTTTCAGTCTTCATGTTCACGACTGTAGCGGCAAACATCTCACCCATCAGTACGGCAATCGGTTTCGTTGAAAATGGCGCGAAGTAAGCCTTAAACGTATCGTTATTAAATAACGTCAGTGATAATTTATTGGTTAGAACATTAAGCATGTAGCGTCTCCACAAAAAGTTAAATAGAGCTTACACGTGTACACTAGAATGATCTATCAGTTTTTTATTTATAAAAATAATTTTAAACAAAAAAAATAGCGATTAAAATACATACACTTAAAATGAGCTGGCAGAGTAAATCAGGCTAACC
>NZ_JASJHF010000179.1:0-13949 GCF_033791185.1 Moritella sp.
AGGAAGAGTTTACCGAGAAGATCCAAAAACTTGACGAACAAATAGCACAAGACGTATTGGTACATTGCACCACCCCATTAAAAGAAAAATACAGTCATTTAGCTGAAGTGAAATCGCATCTAAACGCGATGAATAAAGACATATTAGAAAACCTTGATATTTTTGTTGAAGGCAGCGAGGATGACATATCTTTGGCTTATGCCGTGCTAGACAAAAAAATGCCTCTGCGCTATCAAATTAACGTACTCGTTTGCCAAGAAACCAACTCCTTCCCTATCGTGGTCGAGGAAAGCCCTAATTACCATACTATTTTTGGCTATATCGAGAATGCCACATTCAAAGGTACCGTGTTTACCGATGCATCCTTAATCCGCGCTGGTAGTTTGCACCGTGCAAATGGCGGTGTATTAATGATTGATGCGGTCAAAGTCCTTGAGCGCCCTTACGTTTGGGATGGTTTAAAACGTGCTTTACGCGCCAATAAATTAAGCTTAAGTTCACTGGAAAGAGAAGTCAGCTTATCGGGGACGATCTCATTAGACCCCGAACCGATACCACTGTCGGTTAAGATTATCCTGTTTGGTGATTATCAGACTTATCAGCTATTACAACAATATGATCCCGAATTTAGAGAGTTATTTCGTGTTACCGCTGACTTTGAAGATGTGATGCCCAGAACCGACATTGCAGAAGCACACTACGCCCAGTTCATTTCCAGTATTGTACATGATAACAATATGTTGCATTGCGACCGTAAAGCGATAAGCCGGATCATCGAGTACAGCTCACGCCAGGCTGAAGATCAAGATAAGCTATCCTTGCATTCCATTGATATCGCCAATTTATTACGCGAGACTAACTATTGCGCACACCTCGCCAAGGCTACACTTATTCGTCATCACCATGTCGAACAAGCCCTCGCCAATAAACAGCATCGTGCAGGTCGATTACAAGACTATTTACTGCAAAGTTTTATAAATGGCTCCACTCTCATTGATATTAAAGGCAACGTGATAGGCCAAATTAATGCACTTTCTGTTATTGCAACATCAGATAGTCAGTTTGGTATCCCAGGACGTATTACTGCAACAGCATCCTTTGGTGAAGGTAAAATTTTCGATATTGAACGGCAGGTTAAACTCGGTGGCAGCCTACATTCTAAAGGGGTGATGATTCTATCCGCTTACCTTGCTTCCGTATTTGGACAAACCGCCATCATTCCTCTGACCACGCGTTTAACGTTTGAACAATCTTATGGCCAAGTCGATGGTGATAGTGCCACGCTGGCCGAATGTTGCGCTATCATATCTGCATTTTCACAACTACCACTACGCCAAGATATTGCGATCACTGGGTCAATGGATCAATTCGGCCACGCGCAACCCATCGGCGGCGTAAATGAAAAAATAGAAGGCTTTTTTGATGTTTGTTCATCGATAACGACCCTATCGACACAAGGGGTCATTATTCCACGGGCTAACATACACAACCTCATGTTGCGCAGTGATATCATTGACGCAGTTAAACAAGGTTTATTCCATATTTGGGCGATTGACCATGTTACCGAGGCCGTTAACCTCCTCACTAATATTCTACCTGGTTCCATGAATAGCAAAGGAGTATATGCAAACAATTCCGTTTTTGGTATTACTCAGATGCGACTAGCTAGTCTACGAAAAGCCAATAATGATTCACTATCAAGTACATAGTATTATGCATCGGTAATAAATAAGTGATCGCGATATCATCGCATATAATTAAAAGCAGCTGATAATAAACTGCGATGAATCACTCATTTAGGGTTAAGGGTTGGTTAAGGCTTGGTTAAATAAGTTGACATGCTTTAGTGAAATTTTATACTGCAGCTTCTTTAATAAATGTTAAGTAGCCACGCTAATGATTAGCCTAGAATGGAATGAAGAGATGAATGTCGGTATCGATGAGATTGATACTGCACATAAACAGATCCTCGCTATTATTGCAGCTATTATCGACGCGATTGATACCAACGGCAACGCCGAAACTATTGAAAAGTATTTTTCAGATCTCACCTTATGCACTACGCTTCACTTCAAACAAGAAGAAGCATTAATGGAGACCTTGGCGTTCAGCGATTTTATTGAACATCAAAAAGACCATCAACAATTTTTAAAGCAACTACCAGAATTAAAAAATAAACTGCTGAACTCTAATGATGCAGAAGCAGCTGAAGAGGTCTGCCAGTTTTTATATGATTGGGTTATTGAGCATATTCTCATTGCAGATATGGATTATGTTCATGTTTTTCATACCGAAGCGAAACATTCCATCTCATTGAAAACAATATTTCAGCGTACATCTGAATGGCTTAGTTATCGGGTGAATATCTCTACGCGTGTACTTATAACCTCCCTACTACCAATTATTGGCATGTTAATACTTAGTTTTGTGGCCGTTAAAGATAACTATCAGCAATACAAAAATATGCAGTTATTAGAGAACCTCATCCAGATCGTCCAGCAAGTGAATTCACTCACTCACCACTTACAAGTCGAACGCGGATTATTATCCAGCTACATCAGTTCCGACTATAAGCGCTTTTCTAAAGCGCTTACCACCCAGCAACACAAAAGTGATGATGAAATATATACGTTTACCACGCTACTAAATTCACGCCAGGCATTATTAACTGAACCTATGCTAATTGAGTTTATTAACTCAACCAAAATTGATATTGCCGAGTTAACTATATTTAGAAGTAGTTTAAACAATACCGTCATCAGTAGTGAAAAAATGCTAACTGGTTATAATGAGATCATTGGTAAACTATTATCACGTGTGAATCGTTTATCTCATATCAAAATGGATGCCGAGTTTGCTAATAATATTACCGCGATTAATGCGATAGTAGGATTAAAGGAGATCCTGGGGCAACAACGAGAGATTGGTACATTACTCATCGATGATAATCTATCCAAGCATGAGTTAATGCACAGTGAACCTTACAAGCATATTTATATGCAACTGGGGATGCAGCTCAATGCTATCTTCATTTTTAATTATTCAGCAACCTCAGAGCAACTCCAAGCTTGTGGCCAATTATGTAACATAGCAAAACACAAAGTGTTTGTTGGCAACGCTATTGACGACTTCATGCTCAAACCAGCAATAGAGCAAAATAGTCAATTTTGGTTCATCCAACTAACGAATCGCATTGATGACATCGAAATAGTAGCAGATAAAATCATCAATGATCTCGACGTTAAAACACAGTTAAAACTCGCAAAGTTAGAATCTAGATTTTATCTAGTACTTATTATAATTAGCACTATTGTCATGTTTAATACCTTACTTTTCACCATTCTCTATCACAGTGTCATCACCCCTATTCGCCGAATTACCCATGCGTTAAAACAAGTAACATTAGGCAGTTATAACCAACAAATGAATGAATCCACTTCCAGTGACGAAATTGGTGCACTGTATGCTGCGTATGAAACATTACGTCGAAAATTATTACAAGCTGACATGTCAAAAAATATTATTAAACGACAGCAACAATCGCTACTCGATCGCCGTAAAGAGCGGGATAAATACCGAGAATTGGCATCAAGAGATGCCTTAACTGGCGCCCTGAATCGACGTAAATTTAATCTCATCCTTAAACAAGAAATTGGTTTTGCCAAACAAGATAAGCAAAAGCTGTCATTATTACTGCTCGATATTGATCACTTCAAGAATATTAATGACAATTATGGCCATGGCGGTGGTGATCAAGTGCTACGTGATTTCTATGTTACCTGTTTTCACAGTGTTAAATCAGCGGATATCGTCGCGCGTATTGGTGGAGAAGAGTTCGCGATCTTAATGCCCGAGACAAACAGTACGCAAGCACAAGTCATTGCCGAACGACTTCGTCATAATATTAGTGAACTACAGGTAGCTTATGGCCAAGATAATATTCGTCTCACCGTCAGTATTGGACTAGCACAATGGCACGAGTACGATTCACTTAATGCCGAAGAGTTTATCTCACATACTGACAAAGCACTTTATCAGGCAAAGCATGATGGGCGAAATTGCGTTGTCTCAGCATCTTAATACACATAAAAAAACGGATATAGCCAAAGCTACATCCGTTTTTATTATTCACACTTATAACAATCTAACCACAGTTACACGAACCGTGGACTAAGATTACTCAGCGTCTTGTTTCTTTTCTTTTTTCACAACAGCAATGCTTAGCTCTTCAAGTGATGCAGGGTTTGCTTCACTTGGTGCTGATGTTAATAAACACGCAGCAGTTGTGGTTTTAGGGAATGCGATAACGTCACGGATATTATCAGTACCTGTTAGCAACATAGCTAGACGGTCTAGACCAAATGCTAAACCAGCATGTGGCGGCGTACCGTATTTAAGTGCTTCAAGTAAGAAACCAAACTTATCTTGTTGCTCTTGCGCTTCGATACCTAAGATTTCGAATACTGCTTTTTGCATTTCACCTTTGTGAATACGCACAGAACCACCACCAACTTCATAGCCATTAATAACCATGTCGTAAGCGTCAGAGATCGCATTAGCAGGGTTAGCTAGTAACTCTGCTGCATCAACGTCCATAGGTGCTGTGAATGGGTGGTGAACCGCATGTAAGTTACCTTCTTCATCTTCTTCAAACATTGGGAAGTCAACAACCCAAAGTGGTTTCCATTCGTTTGAAGTAAGTTCTAAATCAGTACCTACTTTAAGGCGAAGTGCGCCAAGTGCTTCAGTTACAACTTTGTTTGTATCTGCGCCGAAGAAAATGATGTCGCCATCTTTGGCGTTAGTACGCTCAAGTAATGCAGTGATAACGTCAGCAGTTAAGAACTTAGCGACTGGAGACTGTACGCCTTCAGCGCCAGCTGCTACGTCTTTCACTTTCATCCATGCCATGCCTTTCGCGCCATAGATGCCAACAAATTTAGTATATTCATCAATTTGCTTACGAGACAGTTTAGCACCGCCAGTAACACATAATACCGCTACACGACCTTTAGGGTTGTTAGCAGGTTCTGCGAATACTTTGAATTCAACATCTTTAAGGATATCGGCAACGTCAACAAGCTCTAACGGGTTACGTAGATCTGGTTTGTCAGAACCAAAACGGCGCATTGCTTCAGCATAAGTCATGCTTGGGAACGCTGGTAATTCAACGTCTAAGATCTCTTTCCACATGCTAGTGATTAAACGTTCAGTCACTTCACGTACTTGTGGTGCAGACATGAATGATGTTTCGATATCTATCTGTGTGAACTCAGGCTGACGGTCAGCACGTAAATCTTCATCGCGGAAACATTTAACGATTTGGTAGTAACGATCAAAACCAGACATCATCAACAGTTGCTTAAATAACTGTGGTGATTGTGGCAGTGCAAAGAATTCACCTTTGTGAGTACGGCTTGGAACTAAGTAATCACGTGCGCCTTCTGGCGTAGCTTTTGTTAGTACTGGTGTTTCAATATCAAGGAAACCGTGGTCATCCATGAAACGACGGACAAAGTTACTTGCTTTAGCACGAGTCTTAAGACGGTTGCTCATTTCTGGGCGACGTAGATCTAAGAAACGGTGCTTAAGGCGCTGCTCTTCAGTATTTACTTGGTTGAAATCAAGTGGCAGAACCTCTGCTTTATTGATAATTTCTAGGTCTAGACCTGAAACTTCAATGCCACCCGTTGCCATATCTTTATTTACTTGGCGTTCTTCACGAGCACGTACAGTACCTGTGATTTTCACACAGAATTCGTTACGTAATTGGCTAGCACGTTCAAATACAGCTTCTACATCTGGATCATAAACAACTTGCACAATACCTTCACGGTCACGTAAATCGATAAAAATAACGCCGCCTAAGTCACGACGACGATTAACCCAACCACACAATTCAACCTGTTGGCCGATATGTGCTTCATTTACTTGTCCGCAATACACTGTGCGCATCTGTATAATCCTACTAATCGATGGATCGGGTAGCCACTTTGGCAACCCTCAAAAAATTACCGTCATTGTAATAGAAATTAGCACTGCAACCAATACTTATACTAAAACAACTGCAAGTTATGCTTAAACAGCCTGATGTTATCGACAAACAACGCCAAAACGCGCTGTTTAAATACCCGTCCAATTACGTCTTGCTGGTTAAATAACCGTTATTTTATTAACAAAAAAGTCATTATTAGCGCTGAAAAAACCAACACGATAACGAAACAATCAAATTATTCGTCTTATATGCCGTTTAGCTAGAGACAAAGCCAGTCATTTTAACTAAAATATGCCGCCTTATTTTGCTAATTTTTATTGCAGGTTATAACAATGCCACAACGTGATCAGATTTTCTCAGCCCCGTTAGATCAAATTGGTGATTTCACCTTTGATGAACGCGTCGCCGAAGTCTTCCCAGACATGATCAAACGTTCTGTACCTGGTTACTCTAATATCATTTCTGCAATAGGCATGATGACCGCGCGTTATGCTCAAGATGATACCCAACTTTACGATCTCGGTTGTTCACTCGGTGCTGCCACCATTGCCATGCGCCGTAACGTGCAAGCAAGTAATTGTAATATCGTCGCGATAGATAACTCACAAGCCATGTTAGAGCGTTGCGAACGTCACTTATCTGCTTATAAAAGTGATACACCAGTGCAAGTATTGTGTGATGACATCTGCGCTGTCGACATCAATAACGCATCTATTGTGGTATTAAACTTTACCCTACAGTTTATTCCGCCAGCAGAACGCCAAGCACTACTAACCAAAATTTATGCTGGTTTAGTCCCAGGTGGTATTCTGATCCTGTCAGAAAAATTCTGCTTTGGTGATGAAAAAGTCAATAATGTGCTGATCAATTTGCACGAAGATTTTAAACGCGCAAATGGCTACAGCGAATTAGAAATTAGCCAAAAGCGCAGCGCGATTGAAGATGTAATGCGTCCCGACAGTATTGAAACACATTTGAAGCGTCTTAAAGATATTGGCTTTAGTAGCGCAAATTCTTGGTTCCAGTGTTTTAACTTTGGTTCTATGGTCGCGATTAAATAATACCGACACTACAGCTGCACGACCATAAATAGAAAATAGATAGCACAATACGCCAAATTAATTTAAGCAGTACATATAGGTTACCCATGATCGACTTTTCAAATTTTTACCAGATAATTGCGAAAAACAAATTACACCATTGGCTGTACACGCTGCCCGCGCAAATGCACGAATGGGAACGCGAACATAAACATGGTTTTTTACCGCGCTGGGAAAAGGTACTAAAGAAGCTACCTAAAATCGAAACCAAGCACGTTAACATTACCGATAAATTTGAAGTCGGTTTACCAGGTGAATTAAGCGAAAGCGACCTGCGAAAAACCGAAAGTCTGTTACAGAAGTTTCACCCTTGGCGTAAAGGGCCATTCAACATTCATGGTATCCACATTGATACAGAATGGCGCAGTGATTGGAAATGGGAACGTCTACGTGAATTTATTTCCCCATTAAAATACCGTTATGTACTGGATGTAGGCTGCGGTAGCGGTTACCACATGTGGCGTATGCTGGGTGATGATGCTGAATTTGTGGTGGGTATCGATCCAAGCCAATTATTTTTAGTCCAGTTTGAAGCAATTCGTCATTTTGCTAATAACGATCAACGCGTGCATTTATTACCACTTGGCATTCAAGAATTACCTAAATTACGTGCATTCGACACAGTTTTCTCTATGGGTGTCCTGTATCATCGCAAATCGCCAATTGACCATATTGAGCAGCTTAAAAATCAGTTACGTGACGGTGGTGAATTAGTATTAGAAACATTAGTCATTGATGGTGACGAACAAGCAGTATTGGTACCCGGCGATCGTTATGCACAAATGCGTAATGTGTGGTTTTTACCAAGTTGTGCGGCGTTGAAACTATGGGTTGAAAAACTCGGTTTTGAAAATGTCCGTATCGTTGATGTCTCTGATACCAGCATTGAAGAACAACGCGCTACAGAGTGGATGAGAAATGAATCATTGATCGATTTTCTTGATCCTAACGATCACAGCAAAACGGTTGAAGGCTACCCAGCACCTAAACGTGCGGTATTAATTGCCACAAAACCTTATGCAGAACAGTTAGACGAATAACAGCATAGCCAAGCGTCAGATTTGGCGCTTGGCTTAATCATAAACGCATTACGTTATGCACATTGCCCATGAGTTAAAATTAGAAATGGATATTTTAAAAACCCCTCGTCAATTAATTACTGGCGTCATACTTAGCGCTCTGCTTTCAGGCTGCGCAAATGTTGATCAATTTCTCAATCAAGGGGAGATAGCTGCGCAACTGCAATTACAAATAGGGCAACAAAGCGAACAAATAGCACTATTGGTTGAACAACAAAATACTATCTTGGCCGCATTAAATAAACTACCTGAATTATTTGTCCAACAAAAACACAATATCGCTCGGCTTAATAGCAAGCTCGAAGATTATGTGCAATTACGCCAACAAGTTATAGACAACAGCTTGAGCATTGCAAATTATCAAACGGATAAGCAAGGGCAATCAACTGATAATGACCAGCATCTTACCCTTGTACAGTCTAGCGAAGCGACAATGCCACTTGATAAAGTAGTTATCGGCTCTGAAGAACTGGTTTTACTGAATGATTTGAAAGAAAAATATAAAGCGCGTATCGATACGGGCGCAACCACATCGTCACTCAACGCGACAAATATTGTTGAATTTGAGCGCGATGGTAAGAAATGGGTTCGTTTTAATTTCAGCCAAGCCATGGATACCGATGCACAAATTATTGAAGCTAAAGTGGCACGTACTATTTTGATCCGCCAAGCAAATAACAATGAAGCAACGCGCCGTCCTATTATCGAGTTACCAGTGCAACTTGGCGACATAAAAATGCTCACCGAGTTTACCCTCGCCGATCGCAGCCATATGACATTCCCGGTATTACTTGGCCGTACCTTCTTAAAAGATATTGTCATGGTCGATGTTGCTCGCACTTATACATTAACCGAGTCCATTACACAGTAGTCTGCATAAAGTGCGACGCGATATGCTAAGCGCGCACTTTATTGCTTATTGAATATTCTCATCCATTGCACTCAATCTACACCCGCCCCGCTCTAGCCTAGAAGTCAATAAAACACGCTGATAAATTGCTATTTGTAAGCAACTGCCGTATAAACAATTGATATATAACTATTGTATTAGACATGTTTCACACTTCTGGTATGTAATAATAGCGTTATTCTGAACATCCAGCTTAAAAACAACTATAATCGATGAAATACCATTGTTTTAAGATAGATAGTCATTATTTTTAATATAGATAAGCATACTGTTAAAATATAAAGTCACTATTATTTTAAATAAATATACTGTTTGTATACGAATGACGGAACTATTATCCCACTTTGGTGAACTAACCCTCTTTTTCAGCAGTCTACAGGGCCAAATACCTAATGAAAAATACAACTCAATTTCAGACATTAAAAACATCAAAGATAGCGATTGCAGGTATAGTCAGCCTGGTATTTTTAAATGGCTGTGCGATGACGAAAAACAAAGAAAATACCGCGCTTGTCACTAAGCAGCAAGCGCAAATAGAAACTATTTTGCAACAACAGCAACAAATACTAACCACATTACAATCTCAGCCAGATAAATTCAGCGAGCAAGATGAAGCTATCGCAAATTTGACAGAACAACTTGACGGATTGGGGGCTAAAACACCGGTGAAAAAAACCACCCCCGTCGTGATACCAACGACACAGAAAGCCAAAAATGAGGCCGCAGACAAAGTAATCCTTGGCCAAGAAGAATGGGTATGGATTGATGAATTTCAAACCAACTTTAAGTCGCGAGTGGATACCGGCGCAACAACGTCATCATTAAATGCCACAGACATTGTTAAATTTGAACGAGACGGCAGAGATTGGGTTAAATTCAATTTATCCCACAAAGATGATAATGAAGTATTTCCAATTGAAACGCCCGTTGTCCGCACCGTTAAAATTCGTCAAACCAATGCCACTAAAGCATTGGAACGATATGTTGTTAGCATACCAGTTGAGCTTGGTAGTATAAAAACAAAAACTGAATTTACGCTAGCCGATCGTAGCCGAATGATCTTCCCGATTCTATTAGGCCGCACATTCTTAAAAGATATCGCCATTGTCGATGTTGCGCAAAAATATACTCAACCTAAAAAAAAATCTAACCCAGCTAAAAAAGGGGCTAACTAATCATGCCGTCTAAGATTCCATTTCGCATTTTTGTTGCGATCCTTTTTCTCCTCGGCGTTGGCAGCATTGCACAACGTCACTTCAGTGGTGAGATCCCTTGGTTACCGGGTGAGACTTATTCAACTTGGATGATTGAAGCTAAGGTTGAATTTACAGCTCAGGGGGATGCCGTTAATGCCTCTTTTGCAACGCCTTCGACACAAACTAATTTCACTGTGTTAAGTCAGACTGCCGCGTCTCCAGGCTATGGGTTATCTTTTATTGATGATCGTGCGCAATGGACAATTCGTAACGCACAAGGCAAGCAAGATTTATACTACAAAGTTAACGTATTAACCAATGACATTCCGTTGAATGTCGTTTACGAGCAAGACGTAAAAATTGACAAAACAACTTGGTTACCGCCCTATGACATAGCCGCAGAGCAACTGGTGAGTAGTGCGATGGAAAAAAGTGCGGATGCATTTTCATATAGCCGAGAACTGTTAAAATTACTCTCAGGTGATGATTTAGGCCAAAACGCCAAATTAATGCTCCAGCAAAACAGCAAATCTGATTTATTTGTTGCCCTGCTTAATGAAGCAAACATTCCAGCCTTATTGGTGAAAGGTTTGTATCTTGAAGACGGTCGTCGCCAGCAACAGTTGCAACCATTTGTACTGGTATTTGGCGAAGATGATACCAGTTTAATTGATGTGAAATTAGGTAAAAAAGCAGATGCGCATAACTTGTTACTGTGGGAACAAAACGGCGAGCCAACTTTAGATTTAATTGGTGGTACAAACTCTCGTGTTAGCTTCTCCATTATCCAGCAGACACAACCGGTCATGCAGGTACTAAAAGAGAAAGCAGACAGTACCAACTTCTCTAATTTCAGTATTTACAGCCTACCTCTCGAAGAACAAGCGTTATTTAAAGGTATTTTGCTTATACCATTAGGTGTGATGATCGTGGTGCTAATGCGTATTATCATTGGCTTACGTACATCAGGTACCTTCATGCCCGTGTTAATCGCCATGGCATTTGTACAAACAAGTCTGGTAACCGGTCTTGTCGGCTTTACCCTTATTGTTGCTATTGGTTTAGTTATCCGCTCTTACCTATCACGATTAAACCTATTGCTGGTATCCCGAATATCGGTGGTGATTATTACCGTAATTGCCATTATTTGTTTGTTCTCCGTTTTATCGTACAAAATTGGTCTAACAGAAGGACTGAAAATCACCTTCTTCCCTATGATTATTTTATCTTGGACCATCGAGCGCATGTCTATCCTTTGGGAAGAAGAAGGCGCGAAAGAAGTATTTGTACAAGGTGGCGGTAGTTTATTCGTGGCAGTAATTGTCTACCTAACGATTAGCAATGAAGTATTACGCTATTGGGCATTTAACTTCCTTGGTCTACAACTTATCATTATGTCAATCATCTTGATGTTAGGCACTTATACTGGCTACCGTTTACTTGAACTGCGCCGCTTTAAAGACATGCAAGGTGACTAATAATGACATTTTCATTTTTAAAAGAATTCGCTCGGCCGAGTAAATTAAAGCAGCAGGGTATCTTGGGGATGAACCAGCGTAATAACATGTATATATCACGCTATAACCCAAGAAAACTGTTTCCTTTAGTGGATAATAAATTAAAAACCAAACAGATAGCCGAAGATGCTAACGTAAGTACCCCAGAGTTGATTGGCGTGGTTGATAATCAACATGCCGTTAAGTCTGTTAATAAGATTATTGCAGGCCTGAATGGTTTTGTAATCAAACCTGCGAAAGGCTCTGGTGGTAAAGGTATTTTAGTTATCACCAAAGTTGAAGGTGGCCGCTATTACAAACCAAGTGGTAGTGAATGCTCTATCGATGATATTGAGCGTCACTGCTCTAATATCTTAGCGGGTCTATTCTCACTCGGTGGTGGCATCGATGTGGCGGTAGTTGAAGCGCTTATCGTATTTGATGACAGCTTTGAGGGTTATAGCTTCGAAGGTGTGCCTGACGTACGTGTTATCGTATTTAAGGGCATTCCGATGATGGCGATGATGCGTTTATCCACCTCTATGTCGGATGGTAAGGCTAACTTACACCAAGGCGCTGTTGGCGTTGGTATTAACATCACCACTGGCGAAGCATTAAATGCGGTGCAGTATGATGCCATGGTCACACACCACCCTGATACCCAAAAAGAATTAGCCCTGTTGAAAGTACCACATTGGGAAGAAGTGATTCGTTTAGCTGCGCAATGTTATGACATTTCTGGCTTAGGTTATTTAGGAGCGGATGTAGTATTAGATCGGGATCATGGCCCTATGCTACTCGAGCTTAATGCGCGCCCTGGCCTTGCGATCCAGATTGCCAATGGCATGGGGTTACTCCCTAGATTACAAAAGATTGAAGCAGCGAATACTGAGAATATGGACTTGGACCGACGACTTGCTTATTGTAAGCAGCATTTCGGCTAATTTACGATGAGTTAAAAACAATTACTTTCGTTAAGAAGGTAATTGTTTAAAATAATAAAGGCATATACTTAGCGCTATATGCCTTTATTTATTGAATCAAATATTTATCAAATTAAGCCATTAAATGACGTAAGTTCATTTCAAAAATCATTTTTTCTGCAGTACAATTAAATTTCAATGTCACTAGGTAAGCATTTTCACCCTGAGCAGTAAAATCAATCGTTACTTCTTCATCAAATTGTTCATTCACATAAGCCTCAAGCTCGGCGCGTTTTTCGTCTGCAGCAAGTTGAGAGTCAAAAGCAATAGGGAAAGATAGCTCTGTATCATCAGGCTGGATGATGCTGCCGATTTCAGCAAATGCACCACAGCAATCTTTAATATCAGTATTGTTATTATTCGACATAATTATTCTACCTATTCATTTAAATTTAAAATCTACATGGTAACCATACCACTAAAGTATATGTTGTAAAAACAAAAAACCGCTGATAGATAACATAAGCGGTTTTTATATTACAATTGTTGTATATTTAGCGAATATGAATACCTTGCTAAAATATTAAATCATACCGTTAAATCGTAATTGGTGCTGCCGCAGGGGCTTGGCTCATTGCTTTTAACTCTTGATCCATAATAAATAGACCATAGCCATTATCAACACCAACACGGCGAATTTGGCTGACGATACCATTAAATAATGCTTCTTCTTCAGTTTGCTCTTCCATTAGCGTGTTTAGGTGAGCGACTGATTGGAAATCTCTTAATTCATGCGCTAAGCCAAGAATTTCTGAAATCGATTCAGTGATCATCACTTCATGATCTAAGGCTTGATTAAATACGTCCAGCAAATCTGTAAATTCAGACTCTGCCGCAGGAATAGCTTCCATTAAAGGCTGAATACCACGATCGATCATGTAACGGAATAACAATTGCGCATGTTGCTGTTCTTCAGCCGCGTGCTTATAAAAGAAATCACCAGCACCAATAAAATCAGATGCGTAGCAAAAAGAAGCCATGCTGCGATAAAGATGAGATGCAGTAAACTCTTTTGTCATTTGTTGGTTAAGCGCTGTTGCCATAACCTGAGATAATTTCGGCATAGTATAAAGTCCTATAATAAACAGTTCAGGCAATGCTACCTCAACAGGTCTAAAATTAACAATAACTTTGTTAAATTAACCAATTTTTTCTATGATTACTAATACCACCTAACTTAGGCTGCTTAA